>NZ_JBJZOI010000014.1:0-160359 GCF_047200635.1 Saccharopolyspora antibiotica
GGGGGGGGGGGGGGGGGGGGGGGGGGGGGGGGGGGGGGGGGGGGGGGGGGGGGGGGGGGGTGGTGGGGGGGGGGGGGGGGGGGGGGGGGGGGGGGGGGTCGCCCCCCCCCCCCCCCCCGCTCCTCGTGCGCTCAGCTCTCGGCGTTCGTGCCCGCGGTGACGTCCTCGTCGGCACCGGGCACCGCCTCCGGCGAATCCGGCGGCGGACCGGCGGGCCGGGAGGCGGACCGGCGGCGCGGCCTGCGGGTGACCGAGGCGGTCGCGGGTGCGGGCACCTCGGGGGCTCCGTTGGCCGCCGGCGGCGTCGCGGACTCGGCCGGGGCTGCCGGGACCGAGAGGACGACCGGCTCGGCCTGGGTGCCGGTGCTCCCGGCGGGCCTGCTGACCTTGCGGCGGCGGGAGCGGCCGTTCGTCTCACCGGAGGCCGCGGGCTGGGCCGGGGCCTCGGACCTCGCGGGCTCGGGCTTCACGGGCTCGGGCTTCACGGGCTCGGGCTTCGCCGCCGGAGCGGGCCGCTCGGCCTGCTGGGCCGGTTCAGGCGCCTTCGGCTCCTGCTTGCCCGACTCCTGCTTGACCGGTTCCTGCGCCTTGCCGTGGTCCGGCTTGCCGGACTCCTGCTTCGCGGGCTGCTCGTGCTTGCGGGAGTCCTTGCCCTTGCCGGAGTCCTGCTTGCCGGAGTCCTGCTTACCGGAGTCCTGCTTACCGGAGTCCTGCTTGCCCGAGTCCTGCTTACCGGAGTCCTGCTTACCGGAGTCCTGCTTGCCCGACTCCTGCTTGCCCGACTCCTGCTTGCCCGACTCCTGCACCGCGCCGTTGCGCTCGGCGTGCTGGGCACCGTCCTGCTCGGAGTGCCCGTCGTGCTTGCCCTTGCGGTTGCGGCGGGAACCGCCGTTGCCGCCCCCGTTGCCGGAGTTGTTGCCGCCGCCCTGGCCGTGCTGGTGCACGACCGGGTCGGTGGAGACCAGCAGGCCCCTGCCCCGGCAGTGCTCGCAGGTGCTGCTGTAGGCCTCCAGCAGACCGGTGCCGACCCGCTTGCGGGTCATCTGCACCAGCCCGAGCGAGGTCACCTCGGCCACCTGGTGCCGGGTGCGGTCCCGCCCGAGGCACTCGGTGAGCCGGCGCAGCACCAGGTCCCGGTTCGACTCCAGGACCATGTCGATGAAGTCGATCACGATGATGCCGCCGATGTCGCGCAGCCGCAGCTGGCGCACGATCTCCTCGGCCGCCTCCAGGTTGTTCCTGGTGACCGTCTCCTCCAGGTTGCCACCGGATCCGGTGAACTTGCCGGTGTTGACGTCGATGACGGTCATCGCCTCGGTGCGGTCGATCACCAGGTAGCCGCCGGAGGGCAACCACACCTTGCGGTCCAGCGCCTTCGCGATCTGCTCGCTGATCCGCTGCTCGGTGAACACGTCGTTCTTGCCGGTGTGCTTGGTGAGCCTGCTCAGCAGGTCCGGCGCGACGTGCTGGACGTAGGCCTCGATGGTCTCCCAGGCGTCCCCGCCCTGAACGACCAGCGAGGAGAAGTCCTCGGTGAACAGGTCCCGCACGACCTTGATCAACAGGTCCGGCTCCTCGTAGAGCAGCTGCGGGGCCTGGGCCTTCGGCGTGTCGGCCTTCTCCTTGATGACCTCCCACTGCGCCTGCAACCTGCGCACGTCGCGGTCCAGGGCCTCCTCGCTGGTGCCCTCGGACGCCGTGCGGATGATCACGCCCGCGTTGTCCGGGACGATCCGCTTGAGGATCTCCTTGAGCCGCTTGCGCTCGTTGTCCGGCAGCTTCCGGCTGATGCCGGTGGCACCGCCGCCCGGCACGTAGACCAGGAACCGGCCGGGCAGGCTGATCTGGGTGGTCAGGCGGGCGCCCTTGTGACCGACGGGGTCCTTGGTGACCTGCACCAGGACGCTGTCGCCGGTGGACAGGGCCTGCTCGATGCGGCGCGCCTTGCCCGCGAGCCCGGCGGCGTCCCAGTCGACCTCGCCGGCGTAGAGGACCGCGTTGCGCCCCCGGCCGATGTCGACGAACGCGGCCTCCATGCTGGGCAGCACGTTCTGCACCCGGCCCAGGTAGACGTTGCCGACCAGCGAGCCGGAGCCGGAGGCGGTGACGAAGTTCTCGACGAGGACGTTGTCCTCCAGCACCGCGATCTGGGTCTGGTCGCCGTTCTCGCGCACCACCATGCGGCGGTCCACGGACTCGCGGCGGGCCAGGAACTCCGACTCGGACAGCACCGGGGCCCGGCGGCGACCGGCCTCCCGGCCGTCCCGGCGACGCTGGCGCTTGGCCTCCAGCCGGGTGGAGCCCTTGATCGCGCGGACTTCGTCGTCGCTGCTCTCGCGACCGTTGTCCTGCCGCTCCTCGCGGACGTGCACGACGGTGTTCGGCGGGTCGTCGTCGCGCGAACCGTCGTCGTCCCCGGCGCCCTTGCGGCGGCGGCGACGCCGACGACGGCGAGAGCCCTCGTCGGAGCCCCCCTCGCCCTCGGACTCGGAAGGACCGCTGTCGCCCTTGGACTCCTGCTCGCTGTCGCCAGCGGACTCGGACTCCTCGCCCTTGCGGCCGTCCTTGCGGTCCTTGCGGGACTGCTTGCCGGACTTGGCCGGCTTCTCCGCGACCTCGTCCTCCTGCTGCTGGTCCTCGGCGTCGGCCTGGTCGCCCTCGCCGCCCTTGCCCCGGCCCCTGCCGCGACGGCCGCGACGGCGGCGGCGACGGCCGCCCTGCTCGTCGTCACCGTCGGACTCACCGTCGGCGGACTCGTCCTGCTCGTCGTGCTCGTCCTGCTCGGGCTCCTCCTCGGCGGGAGGCTGCTGCTGCTCGGCGACCGGCTTCGGCGCGGGGCGCGCGGCGGCCGGTTCCGGCGCCAGGAACATCGCCTGCGGAGCCGCGAACACCGGGTTCAGGACGGCGGCCGACTCCTCGGGGGCCTCCGGCTCGGCGGGGGCCTCCGGCTCGGCGGGAGCGGACTCGCCGGGCTGCTCAGCGGCCGGGGCCTCGCCCTCGACGAGCTGCTCGGGCCGCAGGGCGCGCACGACCTGGAGCGCGACCTCGCGGGTGATGTTGGATTGAGCGCTGCGCACCGGCTCGCCGAGTTGCTCCAAGGAGGTGATGACCTCCCGGCTGCTGGAACCCAGCAGCTTCGCCAGCGCGTGCACTCGCAGCTTGGCGGGCAGCTCGAAGGTGTCCGAGCCGCTGCCCTGCGTGGATGTGGGCGATGGCCCGCTGGCGTTCCCAGCGGGCGTTTCCGTGTTCGACATTCAACTCCTCCGCCCCCGGGCGCGTCCGTGGACGCGGCCGCACAGGGGCACGTGCGTTCTGCGGTCTCCGCCACCCGGAGGCGGCGGCAATTCTGTTGGTCCCCCCCGTCCCGGCTCTGGGTGAACCGGGAAGTCCCACGGCGGGTCCGACGATGGCCGCGCCTTGGCCCGTCACCCGGCCGGGGTAGTCCCCAAGCGGGCCACGGCCGTCGCCCTGTCCAGGGTCAACGGGTCGGCGAGCCCTCCCTCGTCGTCGAGCCGACCTTGTTCCCACCGGGTCGCTCGCGCGCTGATCGACGGGTCCAGATCGGCGACGACGCGCAGGGCGTTCAGCACATCGTCGGGTCGCACGACGGGTGTTGTCTGCCGCACGACCGTTACGAGTATCCCATACGGTGCACGGCCCTTCGGCCAATCGTCCACTTGGGCGACGCAAGCGGGATATAGGTCACTCAGCGCATCCAGATCGGCACTGTCCTGGGCTTCTGCCGAGAGGATCGCCGCCCGGGCGTCCAGGGTCCGGCGACCGTCCTTCGTCATCCGCTCGACTTCGACGCGCTCGGCGGCCAGCAGGGCCGCCACCGCATCGCCGAGCTCGGCCGCGGGCAGGCCCGGCAGCGCAATCCCCCACCTGCTCGCTTCCAGGCGCTCCGCGAGCGATCCGGGGCCTGCCTCGACCACTTCCAGCAGCTCCATCCCGGGCGGCAGCACCCGGTTCAGCTCGGCGCGCAACACCTCGGGATCGGCCCGCTGGACCAGGTGCAGCTCGACGTACTCGGCCTCGCTGGCCACTCCCGTCGGCACCGCCCCGGCCCAGGAGACCTTCGGGTGCGGGCTGAACCCCTGCGAGTACGCCATCGGCACGCCCGCGCGGCGCAGGGCCCGCTCGAAGACCCGGGCCAGGTCGCGGTGCGAGCTGAACCGCAGGCGTCCCCGCTTGGCGTAGCGCAGGCGCAGCTTCTGCACCGGTGCCGCCGACGGGTTGGGGTGGTCGCGACGACTCACCAGGCTCCTCCCGGGAAGGGCCGCTCGCGGCGGCCGGTCGTGGTCCGCGGCGACGGGCAGCCGGTACCGGCGGCGCCACGCCGCGCCACGACCGTACCGGCTGGTGGCGCGCGGGCGGTCGTGCGCCGCGCGGTATGTTCGTCCGGCCCTTGTACCTCCTGGTCCGGGGTGACTACCGTCGCGTCCGTCCCGGCCACGTGGGAGGTGGGCCGTGCCCCTCGTCAGGCGGGTCAGCGCCGCCGCCACCGGCCTGCTGGTCGCCGGCGCGCTGGCGAGCACCGGCCCGCACGCGGTGGCGGAGTCGGCGCCCGGCTGCGTCGACGGCATCGCCCCGCTGCGCTACGTCGTGCTGTTCGCACCGGGCTCGGCCCGCGCCGAGGCCGAGGACGAGGTCGCCGACCGGTGCGGTCAGGTGGCCGCCTACTACGCGGAGATCGGCGTCGGTGTCGTCGATTCGGCCGATCCCGGATTCGGTCAGCGGATGGGTCCGGATCGCGCGTTCAGCGCCGAGCGGCAGATCCGCGCGGACCGGATCAAGGCCGGCGAGAGCCAGAACGCCGCCGCCGAGACCGCCCCCGGGCCGGACGAGCGGTGGAACCTCCGCCAGATCCACGTTCCCGAAGCGCACGCGATCACGCGCGGCAGCCCGGACGTCGTGGTCGGAGTGCTCGACTCCGGCGTCGACGGCGCGCACCCGCAGCTGGCGGAAGCGGTGGACGTGGGGCGCTCCGCGAACTGCCTCGTCCCGGAGGACCCCGAGCTCGACGCCCCTCCGGAGGGCGATGCGCACGGCACGCACGTCGCGGGCATCATCGCCGCCGACGACGACGGCCGCGGCGGGGGCGTCGCTCCGCGGACCCGGATCGCCTCGATCCGGGTCGTCGACCGGGAGGGCTACGCGCATCCCGAGGCCGCCGTGTGCGGGTTCATGTGGGCCGCCGAGCACGGCGTCGACGTGGTCAACAGCAGCTTCCTGGTGGAGTCCGCGCAACTGGGCTGCACCCGCGCCGGATCACCGGTGCCGCGCGAGGCGGTGCGCCGCGCCGTGGCCCACGCGACCTCGCGCGACGTGCTCACGGTCGCGGCGGTGGGCAACGACCGCACCGACCTCACCACCGTCCCGCACCGGCAGCGGCCGGTGTGCGCCGCGGTTCCCGCCGATTTGGACGGCGTGGTGTCGGTGGCCGCAGTGGGCCCGGACGCGGTGAAGTCCGGGTACAGCTCCTACGGTTTGGGCGAGGTGGACCTGGCCGCTCCGGGTGGGGACCAGCGGGGCGGGCGGTGCGTGCGCTCGACGGTGCCGGGTGGCGAGCACCGCTCGCTCTGCGGCACCTCGATGGCGGCGCCGCACGTGGCCGGTGTGGCGGCCCTGCTGGCCGCTCGGCACCCGGAGGCGGGCGCGGCCGAGCTGGGCCGCCTGCTGCTCGACGGCGCGCGACCGCTGACCTGCCCGAGCGATTACGACCTCGACGCAGACGGCGGTCAGGACGCCCTCTGCCGCGGCTACGCCACCTACAACGGCTTCTACGGCCACGGTCTCGTGGACGCCCGCTCGGCCGTCGGGTGATCCACCCCGCGCTGGGCCGCGCGGCTCCGGTGGGCCGAGCGGCTGCCCCGCTCCAGGACGGCCGCCCGGTCCGCGGGCGCGACTCAGTCCTGGAAGGCCGGGTTGCGGATGGGTGAACCCTGACCGACCGGGCTGATGGGCAGCAGCGGGCGGCCGGAGGGGCCGATCTCGATGTCGGTGCCCATCGTCGGGCACACGCCGCAGTCGAAGCACGGGGTCCAGCGGCAGTCGTCCTGCTCGCGGGACTCCAGGGCGTCCTGCCAATCGGCCCAGAGCCACTCCTTGTCCAGCCCCGAGTCCAGGTGGTCCCAGGGCAGGACCTCCTGCTCCCCCCGCTCCCGCGTGGTGAACCAGGCGACGTCCACGCCGAGCGCGGCCAGCTCCTCGCCCGCGCAGTCCACCCAGCGCTGGTAGGAGAAGTGCTCGTTCCAGCCGTCGAACCGACCGCCCTCGCGCCACACCCGCTCGATGACCCGGCCGAGCCGGCGGTCCCCGCGCGAGAGCAGCCCTTCGACCAGGGACGGCTTCCCGTCGTGATAGCGCATCCCGATGTTGCGCCCGAGGGACCGATCGGAGTTGATCGCCTGGCGCAGCTTGCGCAGCCGCTCGTCGACGGTTTCCGGGTCGCACTGCGAGGCCCACTGGAACGGGGTGTGCGGCTTGGGCACGAAGCCGCCGATGGAGATGGTGCAGCGGACGTCCTTGCGCCCGGACGCCTGCCGACCGGCCCGGATGACCTCCTTGGCCATCTCGGCGATCTGCAGCACGTCCTCGTCCTCCTCGGTGGGCAGGCCGCACATGAAGTAGAGCTTCACCTGCCGCCAGCCGTTCGCGAAGGCCGCCGAGACGGTCCGGATCAAGTCCTCCTCGGACACCATCTTGTTGATGACGCGCCGGATTCGCTCGCTTCCCCCCTCCGGGGCGAAGGTGAGTCCGGACCGGCGGCCGTTGCGGGACAGCTCGTTGGCGAGGTCCACGTTGAACGCGTCGACGCGGGTCGACGGCAGCGACAGGCTCGTGTTGGAGCCCTCGTAGCGGTCGGCGAGGCCCTTGGTGACCTCGGCGATCTCCGAGTGGTCGGCGGAGCTCAGCGACAGCAGCCCCACCTCCTCGAAACCGGTCGCTTCGAGGCCCCGCTGCACCATCTCGCCGATGCCCTCGGGCGAGCGCTCCCGCACCGGACGGGTGATCATGCCCGCCTGGCAGAAGCGGCAACCCCGGGTGCAGCCGCGGAAGATCTCCACGCTCATCCGCTCGTGCACGCTCTCGGCCAGCGGCACCAGCGGCTGCTTCGGGTAGGGCCACTCGTCGAGTTCCATCGTGGTGCGCTTGAACACCCGGTAGGGGACGCGCTCGTGGTTCGGCACCACCTCGGCGATGGTGCCGTCCTCGGCGTAGCGCACGTCGTAGAACTTCGGCACGTAGACGCCGCCGCTCTCGGCCAGCCGCAGCAGCAGCTCGTCGCGGCCGCCGGGGCGGCCCTCGTCCTTCCAGCGCCGGATCGCGGCGGTGACCTCCAGGACCGACTCCTCGCCGTCGCCGAGCACGGCGGCGTCGAGGAAGTCCGCGACGGGCTCCGGGTTGAACGCGGCGTGGCCGCCCGCGAGCACCACCGGATGCTCCTCGGTGCGGTCGACGGCGTGCAGCGGGATGCCCGCGAGGTCCAGGGCGCTGAGCAGGTTGGTGTAACCGAGCTCGGTGGCGAAGCTGACGCCGAGCACGTCGAAGGCGCCGACCGGGCGGTGCGCGTCCACGGTGAACTGCGGGATGCCGTGCTCGCGCATCAGCTCTTCGAGGTCCGGCCACACCGAGTAGGTGCGCTCGGCGAGCACGTCCGGCAGCTCGTTGAGGATCTCGTAGAGGATCATCACGCCCTGGTTGGGCAGGCCGACCTCGTAGGCGTCCGGGTACATCAGCGCCCAGCGCACGGAGGTGGCGTCCCACTCCTTGACGGTCGCGTTGAGCTCCCCGCCCACGTACTGCACGGGCTTGGAGACGCGGGGCAGCAGCGGCTCCAGGCGATCGAACACCGACTCCACACTCACACCCGCCAGGGTAGAGGCCCGCTCCGCCGCCGCAGCAGCCCACCGCGCGGTGGAACCCCGGCCCCGGGGTTCCACCGCCTCGGGCGGGATCAGACCTCCGGGAACCAGAGCTTGATCTCGCGCTCGGCGGACTCCGGCGAGTCCGAGCCGTGCACGAGGTTGTACTGGACCTCCAGGCCGAAGTCGCCGCGGATGCTGCCCGGGGCGGCCTTGTCCACCGGGTCGGTGCCACCGGCGAGCTGGCGGAACGCCGAGATCGCGCGCGGACCCTCGACGACGGCGGCCAGCACCTTGCCGGAGGTGATGAACTCCAGCAGCGAGCCGAAGAACGGCTTGCCGTCGTGCTCGGCGTAGTGCTGCTTGGCGAGCTCCTCGCCGACCTGGCGCAGCTCCAGCGCGACCAGCTTGAGCCCCTTGCGTTCGATCCGGCCGATGACCTCGCCGACCAGGCCGCGCTCGACCCCGTCGGGCTTGACCAGGACCAGGGTGCGCTCGCTCACGTTTCTCTCCTTCGAGTGGGAGGCGCGGCCTCGTGCGAACCCGCCGCGCCCGTCTGTGCGCAAAAGGGTATCGGCGCAGGTGACGCGGCTCGCCCTGGGGCGACCCGGGGCCACCTGACCTCGATCGCGGTGATCATCGCGCTGCCGGCCCGGGTCCGGGGTCGCGGACCGCGGCGCGGGCTCGCGGTGAGCGCACCCGCTCGCCCGTCCGAGCCCGGCGCCGGCCCGGTGACCTGCGATCGGCGAACGGCTGGACCTCCGCTCCCTGGTGTGCGCGGAGATCGCGGGCTAGATTCGCCCCCGGCCGTACGACCGGCCGGTCCGACGAGGAGGTCCGGATGCGAGCAGCCGTGCACACCGCCGTGAACGAGCCGATGACCATCGAGGAGATCGCCGACCCGCACCCGAAGGCCGGTGAGGTCGCGATCGACGTGCTCTCCTGCGGGGCCTGCCACTCCGACCTGCACGTGCTCAAGGGCGAGCTGCCGTTCCCCGTCCCCGCCGTGCTCGGCCACGAGGTCGCCGGGGTGGTCTCCGAGGTCGGGCCGGACGTGACCGGGGTGCGGGTGGGCGACCGGGTGGTCACCAGCTTCATCATGCCGTGCGGGCGTTGCGCCCAGTGCACGCGCGGGAGCTCGGAGATCTGCCTGGAGTTCTTCGCGCACAACCGCGCGAAGGGCCTGCTCTACGACGGCCAGACCCGGCTGTTCCGGCCCGGCGGCGAGCCGGTGTGGATGTACTCGATGGGCGGGCTGGCCGAGCGCTCGGTGACGCCGGTGACCTCGGTGTACCAGGTCCCGGACGAGGTCGAGCTGGCCGACGTCGCCTCGGTGGGCTGCTCGACGATGACCGCTTACGGGGCGTTGCGGCACGCCGCGGACGTGCGGGTCGGCGACACCGTGGCGGTCATCGCGGCCGGTGGCGTGGGCAGCTCGCTGATCCAGCTCGCGAGCCTGTTCGGCGCGTCGTCGATCATCGCGGTGGACATCGCCGCCGACAAGCTGGAGGCGGCGGCCGCGCTGGGCGCCACGCACACCGTGAACTCCGCCGAGGTGGACGCCGCGGCCGCGATCCGCGAGCTCACCGGTGGTCGCGGGGTGGACGTGGCCTTCGAGGCGCTGGGCAGCACGGCCACCTTCGGCATCGCCCGGGACTCCGTGGTGGAGGGCGGGCAGGTCGTCGTCGTGGGCATCGCGCCGAAGGGCAGCACGGGCGAGTTCGACCTGGCCACCATCGCCCGGCGCAAGCTGCAGATCAAGGGCTCCTACGGGGCGAAGCCGCAGCGGGACATGCCGGTGCTGCTGGACCTGGTGGCCCGGGGCCTGCTGCGCCCGCAGGACGCGGTGAGCCGGCGCTTCGCCTTCGACGACGTGCAGTCCGCCTACGACGCCCTGGACCGCCGCGAGATCCGGGGCCGCGCGGTCATCGACATCGCCTGACCGCCGTCGGCGGGCCCGGAGGGGCCGAGGCGTTCGGCGGGCCCGGAGGGGCCGAGGCGTTCGGCGGGCCCGGAACCGGGGCCGGAACGCGCTCGGCGATTCGCACCTGGTTCGCGGCGGCGCCGATCGCCGGTCAGTCCAGCGGATGCCGCCGGCGCAAGCCCGGGTAGCGGGCGAACCCCCGGTCAGCGGTGATCCACTCCGCACCGTGCTCGATCGCGATGGCGGCGAGGTAGGCGTCGGGGATGTGATCTCCCGATGCCGCGGACTCGCGGCACAACTGGGTGAAGATCTCCCCACGGCGCGGGCCGGGCTCCAGGGGAAACGAAGGCCGGTGCCGTCCGGATGAGGGCGATCTCCTCCAGCGCATCCGCGGGAGTGAAGCGGCGGGGACGCGATGCACCTTCGCTGGAACAGGCGGTGCTCACTGCTCCGGGGGGTAGCCCTCGGGGTGTCCGAGCTGGTCGAACAGGCGGCCCTCGCGCATCCGCTTCGCCACGTCGTGCCGCAGGTAGAGCATGTAGCCCCACACCGCCGCGAACAGCAGGCCCATGATCCCGACGGCCGGGTGCACGAGGTAGCAGGCGACCATCGCGACCTGGAGCACCAGCGCGAACGGCAGCCCCCACGGCTTCCGCTGGGTGAACCCGGCGATCAGCATCAGCACCGTGAGCACCCCGACGACGCTGAACCCGGCGCCGGTGACCCCGCCGCCGAACTGCCACACCACCGGCAGCGCGAGCCCGAAGGTGAGGAACTCCATCACCAGCGTGCCCGCCATGACGCCGCGCAGGCCCTTCCACGGGTCGCGCACGCCTTCCGGGGCGGTGGGCAGCGTCCAGAAGGACGCGCGGTCGTCGGTCACATCGGCTCCTTGCCGAACAGGGCCCGCCCCTCGCCGGCGGTGACCACCGAGCCGGTGATCACGACGCCGCCGCCGGAGACGGTGTCGGAGTCGTCGGTGGTCTCCTCCGCCATCCGGATCGCGGTCTCCACCGCGTCGTCCAGGCGGGATTCCACGACGATGCGCTCCGGCCCGAAGATGTCCTTGGCCAGCGCGGCGAGCTCGTCGGGGTCCATCGCGCGCGGCGAGGAGTTCCGGGTGAGCACGACCTCCTCCACCACCGGTTCGAGCTCGCGCAGCACCCCGCGCACGTCCTTCTCCGCCAGCACGCTGATCACGGCGATGAGGCGGCGGAACGAGAACTCGGAGCTGAGCGCGTCGGCCAGGGCGCGGGCGCCGTGCGGGTTGTGCGCGGCGTCGACGAGCACGGCGGGCGCCGCGCGGACCCGCTCCAGGCGGCCGGGGGTGATGATCCCGGCGAAGGCCTCGCGGACGGCCTCGACGTCGAGCTGCTGGTTCTTGCCCGCGCCGAAGAACGCCTCGACGGCGGCGAGCGCGACGGCGGCGTTGCGCGCCTGGTGCTCGCCGTGCAGCGGCAGGAAGATCTCGTCGTAGACGCCGCCGAGCCCCTGGAGCTTGAGCATCTGCCCGCCGACCGCGACGGTGCGCGAGAGGACGCCGAACTCGTTGCCCTCGCGGGCCACGGTGGCGTCGACCTCGGCGATCCGCTCCATGATCGGGGTCTGCACCTCGGCGGCCTGCGCGGCGAGCACCACGACCGACCCGGGCTTGATGATCCCCGCCTTCTCCCGCGCGATCCCCGCCAGATCGGTGCCGAGGTAGTCGGCGTGGTCCAGCGCGATCGGGCAGAGCACCGCGATGTGCGCGTCGGCGACGTTGGTGGCGTCCCAACCGCCGCCGAGACCGACCTCCAGCACGGCCGCCTCCACGGGCGCGTCGGCGAAGGCCGCGAGCGCCATCCCGGTCAGGACCTCGAACTTCGACATCTTCACGTCGTGGTTCGAGTCCACGATCGACACGTACGGCGCGATGTCCCGGTAGGCCTCGACGTAGGCCTCCGGGCTGATCGGGGCGCCGTCGATGCTGATGCGCTCGGTGGCGAGCTGCAGGTGCGGGCTGGTGTAGCGGCCGACGCGCAACCCGATGCGCGAGAGCAGGGCGTCCACCATCCGCGAGGTGGAGGACTTCCCGTTGGTCCCGCCGATGTGCACCACCTGGTAGCTGCGCTGCGGCTCGGCGAGCAGGTCGGTGAGCGCGCGGATGCGGTCCAGCGACGGCTCGATCTTCGTTTCCGGCCAGCGCTCGTTGAGCTCGGCCTCCACCACGCGCAGCTCGTGCAGCGCACCGGATTCGGTGCCGGACACCTGGCACTCTCCTGTCCCCGACGGCAAAAGGTCCAGCTCAAGTCTACGTCGGAGACTCCGGGGCCCGGCCCCGCGCCCTCCGGAGCGCGATCGCCCGCACGCAGGGGCACCCGATGCCGCTCAGGTGAACGGACCGTTCGCCCGTTCCCGCTGGGCGAACGGTCCGTTCACCCCGATCACACCGGACCGTCGAAGCGGCCCGCCTTCGCCCGGGACAGGAAGGCCGACCACGCCGGTAACGGGAACGCGAACGCCGCACCCGAACGCTCCTTGGAATCCCGCACCCCCACCTCCCCGGCGGCGAACCGCACCTCCACGCAGTTGTCGCTGCCGCCGGAGCTCCTGCTGCTCTTGAACCACCCGGTGTCCATCACGCCTCCTGGAGGGCCCGCTCGATTGCTGATCGCGAGTCTTCCGGATCGAGCGCACTCCGATATGTCGTCTCGAAGATCCTCGACATCACGGTCAGATCGGACTCCGCATCCAGGTAAACCGACGGGCCGTAGACGACCGAGGAGAACGCGACCGCCGGTCCGCGACCGCCGAACTCGAAGATCGTCAATCCGCCACCGCGACCGGGGTGCGCGAAACTCCCGCGCGGCAACACGCGCAGATCGAGGCGCGGGTGCTCTTCGATCAGCGCGAGCAGGTGACGGAGCTGATCCCGCATGACCCCGACATCACCGATGGCGCTGCGCAACGACTGCTCATCGACGATCGCGCGGACCGACCTCGGCCCGGAGGCGCTGAAGACCCGGGCGTGCCTGGCGAGCCTGAACGCGACGCGGTCCTCGATCTCCGTGGGTTGTTCTTCGGGGAAGATCTCGGACCACTCCTCGATGACCGCCCGCACGAACGCCGGGGCCTGCAGCAGACCGGGGATGATTCCCGGCTCGAAGGTGCTCACGGCCGTAGCGCTCGCTTCGAGATCCGCGAACCGCTGGTAAGCGTTGGGCAAGGAGTCGACGTAGGAGCGCCGCCCCTGGCGCTTGCGGGCCTCAACAGCCAGTGCCCGGACCGTCTCCCGCCCTTCGACGGGGACGGCGTAGAGGTCCAGCAAGGCGTCCAGGTCCGCGGCTGCCGGGGCACCTTCGCCGTCTTCGAGCTGGACGACGCGCGAGCGGGCCTTGCCGATCGCGGTCGCGGCCTCCTGCTGGGACTTGCCCGCTTCCGCACGCAGGCGGCGGAGGGTCAGGCCGAGCTGGCGGCGTTCAAAGGTCTGCCGTGCTCTGCCCACGGGCAATCTCCGTCTTCACCTGAAAGATCGACTTACAGCGGACCGCGCATCGGTCTACCTTCAAGACTGACAGTCAGTCTTAGTTGCGCTCATGCGCACTCATGGTAGTCATCCGACACGGAGGAGAAGCATGGTCCTGCACCGATCGTCGAAGGTGTCCGTCGAGTCGTTCGTGGACCTGGCCCCGGGCGTGCCGATGCGGCACGAGGTCGACGAGCTCAACGACCGGATCACCCTGTTCTTCGGCCGGGACGAGTTCGTCCTGCACCTGGGCCACGAGACCCTGGCGAACGTCGTCGAGGCGGGCACCCGAGCGCTCTCCGAGCTCGCCGCCGCGTCGTGATCCGGCGGAACAGGTGAACGGCCCGTCCGCCCAGCGGGACTGGGCGAACGGGCCGTTCGCTCACGCAGCACCGGCCACCCGAGCAGCGCCGGGCACCGGCTCGCGTCACGCCGCCGGCAGGGCCGCCAGGCGCGACTCGATGCGGGCGATGTCGGTCCGCGCCGTCTCGCGACGGACCTTGATCTTCTCGACGACCTCGGCCGGGGCCTTGTCGGTGAAGGAGGGGTTGCCGAGCTTCTTCTCGGTGCCCTCCAGCTCCTTGCGCGCCGCCGCGAGGTCCTTCTCCAACCGCTTGCGCTCGGCGGCCACGTCCACCGCACCGGAGAGGTCCAGCTCCACCTCGACGTTCCCGCCGACGAGGCCGATCTCCAGGGAGGCCGAGGAGGTGAACTCCTCGCCCGGCTCGTTCAGCTTCGCCAGCGAGCGCACCGCCGGCAGGTGCTCCGCCAGCCCGAGCGCGTCCAGGCCGCTCAGCCGGGCCGCCACCCGCTGACCCGGCTTGAGCCCCTGGTCGGAGCGGAACCGGCGGATCTCGGTGATGAGCTTCTGGGTCGCCTCGACACGACGCGCCGCGCCCTCGTCGGTCGGTGCGCCCACCGCCTTCGGCCAGTCCGCGATGACCACGGACTCGCGGCCGGTCAGCGTCGTCCACAGCAGCTCGGTGACGAACGGGATCGTCGGGTGCAGCAGCCGCAGCAGCACGTCGAGCACGTGGCCCAGCACCTCGCGGGTGCGCTCGGCGCGCTCGCCGCCCGCGTCGATCTGGACCTTGGACAGCTCCAGGTACCAGTCGCAGAACTCGTCCCAGGTGAAGTGGTAGAGCGCCTCGGTGGACTTGGCGAACTGGAAGTCCTCCAGCAGCTCGTCCACCTCGGAAGCGAGCTGGTCGGCGCGGTCCAGGATCCAGCGGTCGGCGTCGGTGAGCTCCGCGCGGTCCGGCAGCGCCGCCGGCACCCGGGCGCCGTTCATCAGCGCGAACTTGGTGGCGTTGAACAGCTTCGTGCAGAAGCTGCGCGAACCGGCCACCCACTCCTCGCTGATCGGTGCGTCCGCCCCGGGGTTGGCGCCGCGCGCCAGCGTGAAGCGCAGCGCATCGGTGCCGTAGTTGTCCATCCACTCCAGCGGATCGACCGTGTTGCCCGCGGACTTCGACATCTTCTTGCCGTGCGCGTCGCGGACCATGCCGTGCAGCGCGATCACGTTGAACGGCGCCACGCCGTCCATCGCGTACAGGCCGAACATCATCATCCGGGCGACCCAGAAGAAGAGGATGTCGTAGCCGGTGACCAGCACGCTGGTCGGGTAGAACTTCGCCAGGTCCGGGGTCTCGTCCGGCCAGCCCATCGTGGAGAACGGCCACAGGCCGGAGGAGAACCAGGTGTCGAGCACGTCCTCGTCCTGGCTCCAGCCCTCGCCCGAGGGCGGCTCCTCGTCGGGTCCGACGCAGACGACCTCGCCGTCCGGGCCATACCAGATCGGGATCCGGTGACCCCACCACAGCTGCCGCGAGATGGCCCAGTCGTGCAGGTTGTCCACCCAGTCGAAGTAGCGCTTCGCCATCTCCGGCGGGTGCACCGCGACCCGGCCGTCGCGCACCGCGTCCCCGGCGGCCCGAGCCAGCGGGCCGACCTTGACGAACCACTGCAACGACAGCCGGGGCTCGATCGGCTCCTTGGACCGGGAGCTGTGCCCGACGCTGTGGGTGTACGGGCGCTTCTCGCCGACGATCCGGTCCTGGGCGCGCAGCGCCTCGCGGACGGCGCCCCGGGCCTCGAAGCGGTCCATGCCGTCGAACTCCGTGCCGGTACCGGCGATCCGCCCCTGCTCGTCCATGATCGTGAGCATCGGGAGGTCGTGCCTGCGGCCGATCTCGAAGTCGTTCGGGTCGTGGGCGGGGGTCACCTTCACCGCACCGGTGCCGAACTCCGGGTCGACGTGCTCGTCGGCGACGACCGGGATGCGGCGGCCGGTCAGCGGCAGCTCGATCTCGGTGCCGACCAGCGCGCGGTAGCGCTCGTCGTCGGGGTGCACGGCCACGGCGGTGTCGCCGAGCATCGTCTCGACCCGGGTGGTGGCCACCACGATCTCGGCGGCACCGGAGCCGTAGCGCATCGAGACGAGTTCGCCCTCGACCTCGCGGTGCTCGACCTCGATGTCGGAGATCGCCGAGCGCATCGACGGCGACCAGTTCACCAGGCGCTCGGCCCGGTAGATCAGGCCGTCGTCGTAGAGCTTCTTGAAGATCGTCTGGACGGCCCGGGAGAGCCCGGCGTCCATCGTGAACCGCTCGCGGCTCCAGTCGACGCTGTCCCCGAGCCTGCGCATCTGGGACAGGATCGAGCCGCCGTGCTGCTCCTTCCACTCCCACACCCGTTCCAGGAACTTCTCCCGGCCGAGCACGCGGTGGTCGACGCCCTCCGCGCGGAGCTGCTTCTCCACCAGCGCCTGCACGGCGATGCTGGCGTGGTCCATGCCGGGCAGCCAGAGCGCCTCGTAGCCCTGCATCCGGCGGCGGCGGGTCAGCACGTCCATCAGGGTGTGCTCGAAGGCGTGGCCGATGTGCAGGCTGCCGGTGACGTTCGGCGGCGGGATCACGATCGAGAACGGCGGCTTGTCGCTGCTCGCGTCGGCGGTGAAGTACTCGGCGGCTACCCAGCGCTGGTACAGCTCGGCCTCGACGTCGGCCGGGTTCCAGCTCGACGGAAGTTCGCGGGGCTGTGCGGGTGCGCTGGTCTGTGTCACACGCCGATTCTACGAACCGCTCTCGGCGGGCCTACCGGGCCTCACCTCCCGCGTTGCATCACCATGTGAACCACATCACGTGTGGCGTGCTCACGTGGTCGCGAAGGGGGACGCTGAGGGCATGCCGCGCAAAGCCCCCGCCCAGGACATCGACGAATCGGCCCTGCACACGCACGCGCCGAAGGACCACGCCGCCGGCGTCAAGGCCGTGCTCGTCTCGATGCGACGCGGCTGGGAGCAGATGGGCGTCGGGCGCACCGCGCTGACGCTGCCGCTGCTCAACCAGCGCGCCGGATTCGACTGCCCGGGCTGCGCGTGGCCCGATCCGCAGGAGGCCGACGGCGACAAGCGCAGCGTGGCCGAGTTCTGCGAGAACGGCGCGAAGGCCGTGGCCGAGGAGGCCACCACCCGCCGGGTCGACGCGGAGTTCTTCGCGCGCCACTCGATCGAGGAGCTCGCGGAGAAGACCGACTACTGGCTGGGCCAGCAGGGCCGCCTGACCGAGCCGATGATCCGGCGCGAGGGCGACACCCACTACCGGCCCATCGACTGGGACGGCGCGCTGGACGTGGTCGCCGAACAGCTGCGCGGGCTGGAGAGCGCCGACGAGGCCGCGTTCTACACCTCGGGGCGCACCAGCAACGAGGCCGCGTTCCTCTACCAGCTGCTGGTGCGCAGCTTCGGCACGAACAACCTGCCGGACTGCTCGAACATGTGCCACGAGTCCTCCGGCTCGGCGCTGACCGAGACCATCGGCGTTGGCAAGGGCTCGGTGTCGCTGGCCGACGTCGAGCACTCGGACCTGGTGCTGGTCGTGGGGCAGAACCCGGGCACCAACCACCCCCGGATGCTGTCCACGCTGGAGAAGGTCAAGGGGCACGGCGGCACGATCGTCGCGGTGAACCCGCTGCCCGAGGCCGGGCTGATGCGGTTCAAGAACCCGCAGAACGTCCGGGGCGTCGTCGGCAGCGGAACCCCGCTGTGCGACGAGTTCGCGCAGATCCGCATCGGCGGCGACCTCGCGCTGTTCAAGGCGCTCACCGCGCTGGTGGTGCGGGCCGAGCAGGAGGCCCCGGGCACGGTGCTCGACCGCGAGTTCATCGACCAGCACACCCACGGCTCCGAGGAGTTCCTCGCGCAGGCCGCCGAGATCGACTGGGACGCGACGATCGCGGCGACCGGCCTGCCCCGGGAGCAGATCGAGAAGATCGCGCGGCTGCTCGTGCGGTCCGAGCGCACCGTGATCTGCTGGGCGATGGGGCTCACCCAGCACAAGAAGGCCGTGCCGACCATCCGCGAGGCCGTGAACCTGCTGCTGCTGCGCGGCATGATCGGCAAGCCGGGCGCGGGCGTCTGCCCGGTGCGCGGCCACTCCAACGTGCAGGGCGACCGCACGATGGGCATCTGGGAGAAGATGCCGGAGCAGTTCCTGGCGGCGATGGAGGCCGAGTTCGGCATCCCGATGCCGCGCGAGCACGGCCACGACACCGTCGACACGCTGCGCGCGATGCGGCGCGGCGGGGTGAAGGCGTTCTTCGCCGTGGGCGGCAACTTCGTCTCGGCGACGCCGGACACCGAGGGCACCGAGAAGGCGTTGCGCGGCTGCCAGCTGACCGTGCAGGTCTCGACGAAGCTGAACCGCTCGCACGCGGTTCCCGGCAGCACCGCCCTGATCCTGCCGACGCTGGGCCGCACCGAGCGGGACGTGCAGGAGACCGGGCCGCAGTTCGTCACCGTCGAGGACTCGATGTCGGTGGTGCACGCCTCGCGCGGCCGGCTCAAGCCCGCCTCCGAATCGCTGCTGTCCGAGGTGGCGATCGTGGCCCGGCTGGCCCGCAAGCTGCTCGGCGACGACCACCCGGTGCGCTGGGAGGAGTTCGAGCGGGACTACGACGCGGTGCGCGAGCACATCGCCGCCGTCGTGCCGGGCTGCGAGGACTACAACGAGAAGGTGCGCCGCCCGGACGGCTTCGTGCTGCCGCACCCGCCGCGGGACAGCCGCACCTTCCCCACGGCCACCGGCAAGGCGAACTTCACGGTGAACACGCCGGAGCCGCTGGTGGTACCGGAGGGCAGGTTGCTGCTGCAGACGCTGCGCAGCCACGATCAGTACAACACCACGATCTACGGGCTCTCGGACCGCTACCGGGGCATCGAGGACGCCCGACGGGTGATCATGGTCAACGAGGCGGACATCGCCGCGCTGGGCTTCGCCGAGGGCGATCTGGTGGACCTCGTCTCGGAGTGGCCCGGCGAGCCCGGCCCGAGCGGTGAGTCCACCGTGGAGGAGCGGCGCGCGGAGCGGTTCCGCATCGTCGCCTACCCCACCGCCCGGGACTGCGCCGCCGCCTACTACCCGGAGGCCAACCCGCTCGTGCCGCTGGGCTCGGTCGCGGAGAAGTCCAACACCCCGGTCTCCAAGGCCGTGCTCATCCGCCTGGACCGCGTCGAGAGCTGAGCGGTTCCGCCACGGCACGACCCGGACGCGGAGCGGACCGGCGCGGGCGGCGGGGCGCGCGTGACCGCCGCCCGCACCGGCCGGGGCCGCCGCGCCGTGCCGCGCGGGGACAACGCCGCGGCACGACGCGGCGGCGGGCACCCGGCGCGCGAGCGATCCGCTCAGCGCGCCAGGCGGCCGCGACGCGGGGACCGCACCGCGACGCACCGCGAGCAGGGCGCGAGCGGCGGACGGGCAAGGTCCGCGGCGAGCACGATCCGCCCGCAGAGCGCCCGATACCGCCCCTGCCCCCCGGCGAGACCCGCCGCCATCTCGACATCGTCGACGAAGTGATCACACCCGTCGTGCACGCTCGTCAGGGACACGACCCGGGCTCGCTGCCACCGCATGTCCTCCTCATCGGCACGGCGGGACCCGCTCCGCAGGCGCTCCGGCGGGGCAACCCGGGGAACCTTCCGAATCAGGCCAACCTTGCTGGCAGGACGGGGGAACAGCGGATCGGGCGAAGATCCTTCGGGGCAACCTGAGGCAAGAATGATGACCGAGCGAGTTCGGCTGGATACACTCCGCGCACGTTCAGGAGGTCGATCATCATGCCCCGAAGCCCCGGGTTCCGGCCCGAGCGCAACGACCGGCTGCGGGAGGCCCGGGAGGCGCGGCCCTCGCGCGTCGCTCCCGGGGAACCGCTGTCCCGCGCCGAGCTCGCCGAGGCCGTGAACGCCTACCTCTGGGAGTCCACCGGCCGCCGCTACACCCTCTCCGCGCACCACATCGCGAAGTGGGAGCGCGGCGCGGTCCGCTGGCCCACGGCCGCCTACCGCGCGGCGCTGCGCGCGGTGCTGGGCTCGGCCGACGACGAAGCGCTGGGCTTCCGGCCGCGCGGGGGACGGGCCTCCCCGGCACCTCCGCCGCCGACGAGCGCGGTCGACGCGATCCGGGTGGTGTCGAACTCCTTCCAGGCCGCGGACCGGCGCATCGGTGGCGGCACCCTCTACGGGACCGTCCGGCACTACTTCGACACCGTCGTGCTGCCGCTGGTGCGGCGCGAGGGCGACGACGCCGCGGTGCTGTCCGCGGCGGCCTCGGTGATCGAGCTCGCGGGCTGGATGGCGCACGACAGCGGCCAGGACGGTCCCGCGCAGCGGCACTTCCGCACGGCCCACCGGCTCGCCACGGCCGCCGCCGATCACGCGCTCGTGGCCCACGCGTGCGCCTCCCTCTCGCACCTGAGCACCGAACTGCGCCGCCCCCGGGAGGCCGCCGGTCACGCGCTGGACGGGCTCGCCCACGTGCGGCGGACCGAGGGTTCGAGCCAGCTCGTCGCCCGGCTGCACGCCCTGCACGCGCGAGCGCTGGCCGCGCAGGGCGACCGGCGCGGCACCGAGCAGCAACTGGCGCTGGCCAGGGCGAGCCTGGACGGGCGGGGCGCGCCGAGCGCCTGGACCGCGCCCTTCGACCTGGCTTCGCTGTCCAGCGAGACCACCGAGTGCTGGCGCAGCCTCGGCGAGCTGCGGCGGGGTGAGCTCCACGCCCGCGAGGCGATCCGGCTCCGGCCGCTGGAGCGGGTGCGCAGCCGAGCGCTGAGCATGGTGGCGCTGGCGCAGGTCCTCTGCGAGTCGGGGCGGTACGACGAGGCCGCCGACACCGGGATCACCGTGCTCACCGAGGCGGCCGCGCTGTCCTCGGCCCGGGTGTGCGGCAGGCTGGACGAGCTCGCGGCGGCGTTGCGCGAACACCGCGCGGCCCCCGGTGTCGCCGGGTTCTTCGCCGCCCGCGACGCCCGCCCCCTCCCCCGCACCGCGTGACCGGGCGATCCGCCGCTCTCCTCCGCGCCGTCCGGCGACGGCGCTGCCGGCACCTGCCAGCACCCCGGCTGAGCCGACGAACGTCCCGCTCGGACCGGGGCGGGGAGCTCACCGCCCACCGGCCTCACCGGCGCGTTCCCGGCCCGCGCAGGCCCGCCACGGGCGAGCGGTCAGCTGCACTGCCAGAGGAAGCGGCCCTGCCCGGTCTCCTCGTCGAGGAAGGCGTAGCCCACCCCGGCGTCGCCGAAGTTGACCTCGAAGGGGAAGTCGGTCGCGCTGTCGAACTGGCCGATGAACCGGAACGGCGCGCCGGGGGCCTCGTCTCCCTGCAACCACTGCGGCGAGCCGAACAACCGGGTCGCGAAGTCGTCCACGTTCACCTCGCCGTCGAAGGGCGTCAACTCGACCCGGTGGTCCGGGCCGAACGTGGGGCCCTTGGCGATGCTCGCCACCTGGTAGAACTCGGCGGGCTCGCCGGGCTGGGCGAAGAAGGCGTTCTCCCCGCCGTCCGGCTCGAAGGTGTCCACGACGTCCTGGTCGTCCTCCGGGTAGTCCTCGGTGAGGAAGAGGTACGCCAGCCGCACCTGCTCCCCCGGCAGCCGGATCTGGCCGAGGAACCGCATCGGCCTGCCCAGCGACTCCGACAGCGGCCAGGCCGGGGCGCGCAGCCACACCGGCTGACCGCCGAACTTCGTCACGGGTTCCAGGATCGGCTCGTCGGACTCGACGAACCGCAGGCTCTGGCGGACCGGGGCACTGGGCATGGCGTGGCTTCCTCGCTGTCGCCGGGTTGCGCGGGCGGCGCCGCGGCAGCGCGCGACGCCCGGCGAGACAGTAGCGAGCCGCCCCGACCCCGCGGCGCCGACCGCACGAGGTCGCCCCCGGCTCACACCCGAACGGAGCAGCGGTCCCCGCGACGGCGCCGGGAGGCGCGCAGGCGGCGGGCGTACTGTGCGGAGCAACCCCCGCCACCCACGCAGGAGGCCCCGATGGGTCGAGTCACCGTCCGCCGCCCCGTGCTGCGCGTGACCGAGCACGGCTCCCGCACCCGGCCCGACACGCTCGCCGCCGAGGAGCCGCTGGAGATCCGCATCGGCGGCCGGGCGCTGTCGGTGACCATGCGCACCCCGGGGCACGACGTCGAACTGGCGCACGGCTTCCTGCTCACCGAGAACGTCATCGCGAGCGGGGACGACGTGCGGGGCGCCCGGTTCTGCGACAGCCCCGGCCCGGACGGGCGCAACACCTACAACGTGCTGGACGTGGTGCTCGCGGACGGCGTCGCCCCGCCCGACACCTCGGTGGAGCGGAACTTCTACACCACCTCGTCCTGCGGGGTGTGCGGCAAGGCCGCCCTCGACTCGGTGCGGCTGAGCACCCGGCACTCCCCCGCCGAGGACGCGCTGCGGATCAGCCCCGAGCTGCTCTCCGGGCTGCCCGACCAGCTCCGAGCGGCGCAGAAGGTCTTCGACTCCACCGGTGGGCTGCACGGCGCGGCGCTGTTCGACTCCGCGGGCGAGCTGCTGGTGTGCCGGGAGGACGTGGGGCGGCACAACGCGGTGGACAAGGTTCTCGGCTGGGCCGTGCTGGCGCAGCGGGTGCCGCTGCGCGGCTGCGTGCTCATGGTCTCCGGCCGCGCCTCGTTCGAGCTGGTGCAGAAGGCGGCGATGGCGGGCGTTCCGGCGCTGGCCGCCGTGTCGGCGCCGTCCTCGCTGGCCGTGGAGCTCGCCGAGGAGCAGGGGATGACGCTGGTGGGCTTCCTGCGGGGGAGTTCGATGAACGTCTACACCGGAGCCGAGCGGATCACCGAGACCGAACCGGCCCCGGCCCCCTGATGGCCCCGGCCGCTAGCCGTGCGAGGCGCGGTCGGGTGCGTGGCCACCGATGAAGTCCACGACCTCGGGCAGCGCGAGCCGGTAGTAGCGGCTGTTGTGCCCGCCCGGGGTGCTCACCGAGGCCACCTCGGGTTTCGCCTCGCGGACGAAACGGCGGGTACCCGCGATGAACCGGTCCCGCGTCCCGCACCAGACGCCCAGCGGCACGTCGCCCAGCGCGGCGACGTGCTTCATCGGATCGATCGAGTTCCACTCCGCCTCGTCCGCGAACGCCCGCCGCTTCGACATCTCCCGCCAGTCGTTGATCAGCGCCGGGGAGACCACGGCGGTCGCGCGCACCGGGTCGTCGAGCTCGTTGCGGCGCCGCGTGTAGAGCAGCGCGCCGAACCCGCCCATCGAGATCCCGGAGACCGCGAACGGCTGCCCGTCCTGGCCGCCCAGCCCGCGCTCGGCGAGCCAGCGCGGCACCTCCTCCAGCAGCATCCACATCGGATCGTCGCCGGAGCGCTGGTGCCAGTAGCTGTTGCCGCCGCCGTCCACCGCGAGGAAGGCGAACGGCGGTACCTCCCCGGACTTCACCGCGTTGGTGAGCCAGGCGGGCAGCCCGCCCGCGGACCTGCGCGCGTCGCCGAAGCGGCCGTGCAGCATCAGGCACACCGGGATCCGGTCGCGGGACACCCCGCTCGGGTACATCGTGACCAGTTCGACCTCGCGGTTGCGGGCCTGCGAGTGGACCCGCTCGACCGAGACGTTGCTCTGCTGGGCCAGCGCCGAGGGCTCGGCCTCCACGAGAGCACCGCCCGAGTCGCTGCTGAGCCCCAGCGCCAGCGCCCCCGCACCGGCCACACCCGAGGCGAGCAGCGTGCGCCGGTTCAGCATCGGGACGTTCCGCGGCTCCCCGCGCTGCATGGCACCTCCGGGCCCTCGTTCCCCTCCGCACCCCCCATCGTCCCAGCGGGCCGGGTCGCTACCCCGACGCCCCCGGCACGTCGGGTCAGCGGGCGCCTTCCGGGACGGGGGAGCAGCCCGCGGTGCGCGGTGCGGCCTCGACGCGATCGGCCACCGGGACCGAGCCGTAGAGCACCCAGCGCAACAGCGCCGGCCACGGGCCGTACCCGGCCGCGGTGTCGAGCTCACCGACCCCGGGGAGCACGTCGAGTTCCACCCGCAGCCGCCGCGCCAGGGCCGCCGCGGCGCGTTCCGGCAGCACCGGATCCGCCTCCCCCACCACCAGCCTGGTGGGGCCGCCGGCGTGCCGCAGCGCGGGAGCGTCGATTTCGGAGCTCCCCGGCCGGGACGGCGGGGGAGCGACGAGCAGGACCCGATCGGCGCGACGAGGCGCGGTGGCGGCCGGTGCCGACGGGGCCGGGGCCGCGACGTGCCGGAGCCAGGCGTCCGCTCCGCCGCGGTGCGCCACGACGGCGAGCTCCGCGTCCGGTGGAACCCGCGACAGCCCGGCGCGCAGGGCACCGAGCCCGTCCGCGTCCGCCCACCTGGTCACGACCGCTCCGGCCTCCCGCGCCCGGGCGGCGAGCCACCGCTGCCAGTGCCACGGTCCCGGGTCCGAACCGCCGGGAAGCAGCAGCACGTGCAACTCGCTCATCGGGCCACTCCCTCGGCGTGCTCGACCGGACAACGCTCTCCGACGAGCATGATCGGGCATGACCGCGGATGCCGCCGGGGGAGTTCGAGGATCACCGCCCCGAACTCACCCGCCCGCGCGACATCGCTGCTGCGTCCGGCCCGCGATCAGGCCGACTTCTCGCGCCGCTCCCGGCGAGTGGCCTGCCTGGCCACGATGGTGGGATTGACGTTCTCCCGGACGGTCTGCTCGGTGATGACGACCTTGGCGACGTCGGTGCGGCTCGGGATGTCGTACATCACCGGCAGCAGCACCTCCTCCAGGATCGCGCGCAGGCCGCGAGCGCCGGTGCCGCGCAGGATCGCCTGGTCGGCGACGGCTTCCAGCGCGGTGCGGGTGAACTCCAGCTCGACGTTGTCCATCTCGAACAGCCGCTTGTACTGCTTGATCAGCGCGTTGCGCGGCTCGGTGAGGATCTTCACCAGGGAGGGCTTGTCCAGGTTCGTCACGCTGGCCACGGTGGGCAACCGGCCGATGAACTCGGGGATCAGACCGAACTTGATCAGGTCCTCGGGCAGCACCTCGGAGAACCGGTCGGCGGAGTTCGCCTCCTCCTTCGAGCGCAGCTGGGCGCCGAAGCCGACGCTGGCCTTGCCCACCCGGTCCTCGACGATCTTCTCCAGCCCGGCGAACGCACCGGCCACGATGAACAGCACGTTCGTCGTGTCGATCTGGATGAACTCCTGGTGCGGGTGCTTGCGACCGCCCTGCGGCGGCACGCTCGCCGTCGTCCCCTCCAGGATCTTCAGCAGCGCCTGCTGCACGCCCTCGCCGGAGACGTCGCGGGTGATCGACGGGTTCTCGCTCTTGCGAGCGATCTTGTCGACCTCGTCGATGTAGATGATGCCCGTCTCGGCGCGCTTGACGTCGTAGTCGGCGGCCTGGATGAGCTTGAGCAGGATGTTCTCGACGTCCTCGCCGACGTAACCCGCCTCGGTGAGCGCCGTGGCGTCGGCGATGGCGAACGGCACGTTCAGCATCTTCGCCAGCGTCTGCGCGAGATAGGTCTTGCCGCAGCCGGTGGGGCCGAGCATCAAGATGTTGGACTTCGCGAGCTCGACGTTCTCCTCGCGGGTGTCCCGGGTGCGCTCGCCCATCTGGATGCGCTTGTAGTGGTTGTAGACCGCGACCGAGAGGTTGCGCTTCGCCGGGTCCTGCCCGATGACGTACTGGTCCAGGAACTCGTGGATCTCGGTCGGCTTGGGCAGCTCGTCGAGCTTGACCTCACCGGCCTCCGCCAGCTCCTCTTCGATGATCTCGTTGCAGAGATCGATGCACTCATCGCAGATGTACACGCCGGGGCCGGCGATGAGTTTTTTCACCTGCTTCTGGCTCTTCCCGCAGAAGGAGCACTTCAGCAGGTCGCCGCCGTCACCGATACGTGCCATGACCGCTGACCCCGTCCCCTCCGGCACGCCGTCCGGTGACGTGCCTGACCGTATGTGCTCGTTTCGACGGTACCTGTCGCTCCCCGGATTCGGGGAGAGTCACGGGCTCCGCTCCCTGCCAGTCTCCGTCATGGCCCGGGGCCGGTGGCCACCGCGGTCACCCTCCGGCGTGTCGCGCTCGCTCGGCGTGCCGCTGATCGAGCATCCCACATCCCGGAACGTCACCGCCCGCGACTCGCCGCGAGGCGCTCCGCGCCGGGAACGGGCTCCCGGCGGCCCTCCGCACCGACGAGGACGTCGCCGGGAGGGCCGCCGCGGGTTCCGCCACCCGCTCCGCCGAGCGGAGCCCGACGGGCGCGATCAGGACTGCGCGGAGAGCTTGCGGTACGGGAGGACCTCGTCCACGATCCCGTACTCCTGCGCCTGCTGGGCCGTCAGGATCTTGTCGCGCTCGACGTCCTGGCGGACCTGCTCCTTGTCCTTGCCGGTGTGCGTGGCGAGCGTGGACTCCATCAGGTCCCGCATCCGCTGCACCTCGTTGGCCTGGATCTCCAGGTCGGAGACCTGACCGTAGATGCCCTCGGTGGAGGGCTGGTGGATCAGGATCCGGGAGTTCGGCAGCGCGAGCCGCTTGCCCTTGGTGCCCGCGGCCAGGATGACCGCCGCCGCCGAGGCCGCCTGGCCCAGGCAGATGGTGCGCACGTCCGGCCGGACGTACTGGATGGTGTCGTAGATGGCCATCAGGGCCGTGAACGAACCGCCCGGCGAGTTGATGTAGATCTGGATCTCGCGGTCCGGGTCGTCGGACTCCAGGAACAGCAGCTGCGCCATCACGTCGTTGGCCGAGGCGTCGTCGACCTGGACGCCGAGGAAGACGATGCGCTCCTCGAACAGCTTGTTGTAGGGGTTGGACTCCTTGACCCCGTACGCGGTGCGCTCGACGAAGGAGGGCAGCACGTACCGGGACTGCGGAAGCTGGAATGAGCTCACGACAGGTGACTCCTCGTTAATCGTTCCGGGCGCGGGGTCAGCCGGGCAGGTTGGCCGCGGTGGCGATGTGGTCCACGAAGCCGTACTCGCGGGCCTCCTCGGCGGTGAACCAGCGGTCCCGGTCGGAGTCGGCCGTGATCTTCTCCACCGTCTGGCCGGTCTGCGCCGCGATCAGCTCCGCCATCTCCCGCTTGTGCTTGGAGAAGACCTCGGCCTGGATCGCGATGTCGGAGGCCGTGCCGCCGAGCCCCGCCGACGGCTGGTGCATCATGATCCGCGCGTGCGGCAGCGTGAAGCGCTTGCCCTGCGCACCGGCGGAGAGCAGGAACTGGCCCATCGACGCCGCGAAGCCCATCGCGACGGTGGCCACGTCCGGCTTGATCAGCTGCATGGTGTCGTAGATCGCCATGCCCGCGGTGACCGAACCGCCCGGCGAGTTGATGTAGAGCGAGATGTCCCGCTCCGGGTCCTCGGCCGCGAGCAGGAGCAGCTGCGAGCAGATCTGGTTGGCCATGGTGTCCTCGACCTGAGACCCCAGGACGATGATCCGCTCCCGCAGCAACCGCTCGTAAACCGAGTCGTTGAGCGAGAGCCCGTTCGTCGACCGCATGTGCGGCGTCGAGTCCGACGCCGGAACAGTCAGGTGCTGCGTCACGTCTCCCCTGCCTTCTTCCATGAGAGCTTCCACAGTGGACCGGCGCAGATCGCCGCCGACCCCTTCGGGATGCCTTGCTTGTCGCGTTCCGGACTTGGTCCGCGTCTGGTGATCCGCTTGCAACCGACCCTAACGAACGTGGGCGGCACCAGCTTCCCGGTACCGCCCACGTTCGCTCAGAGCTTGCGCATCGCTCCCGCTGCTCGCGGATTCCTTCCGCTGCCCGCGAATTCCTTCTGCCGACAGCGAAATTCACCGCCGCGGGATCGTCACTCGGACTTCGCCGCGCCCGCGGTCTCGTCCTTGTCCGCGGCCTGCTCGACCTCGCCCGCCACGACCTCCGGCTCAGCCGAGTCGTCCTGGGAGCCGAACAGCTCGTCCAGGTCCAGCTCGGTGCCCGAGGCGTCCACCACGGTGGCCTGCCGGACCACCGAGAACAGGGCCTTGCTGCGGCGCACGTCGGCGTAGATCGCGCCGAGCTGGCCGGACTGCTGGGCCTGCTGGACGTACTGGTCCGGGCTGACGCCGAAGCGCTGCGCCTGGTAGATGATCCGCTCGGTCAGCTCGTTGTCCGAGACCGACACGTCCTCCGCGTCGGCGATCGTGTCCAGCACCAGCTGGGTGCGGACCGCCTTCTCCGCCTCCTCGCGGGTCTCGGCGTCGAACTGCTCGCGAGTCTGGTCCTGCTGCTCCAGCCACTCGCCGAACTTGTCCTCGTCGTGGTCGTGCGGGTGGATCGCGTCGTGGACGCGGGCGTCGACCTCGGACTGGACCACGTTCTCCGGCAGCGGGACCTCGATGGTCTCCAGGAGCGCGTCCAGGACCTTGTCCCGGGCCTGCATCCCCTGCTGCATCCGCTTGACGCGGCCCAGTCGCTCGCGGAGGTCGGCGAGCAGCTCCTCGGCCGTGTCGAACTCGCTGGCCATCTGGGCGAACTCGTCGTCCGCCTCGGGCAGGTGCCGCTCCTTGACGGAGACGAGCTTCACGGTCACCTCGGCCTCGCGGCCCGCGTACTCGCCGGCCACCAGCTGCGTGGTGAAGGTGTTGGTGTCACCCGCCGACGCGCCGATCAGCGCGTCGTCGATGCCCTCGATGAGCTGACCGGACCCGATCTCGTAGGACAGGCCGCTGGTCCGCGCCTCCTCGACGTCCTCGCCGTCGACGGTGGCCGACAGGTCGATGCTGACGAAGTCGCCCTGCTCGGCGGGACGCTCGACGCCGGTCAGCGTGCCGAAGCGGGCGCGCAGCTCGTCCAGCTGCTCCTGCACCTCGTCCTCGGTCGTCTCGACGTCGTCCACCGACACCGACAGCTCGCCGAACGCCGGGATGGTGATCTCCGGGCGGACGTCGACCTCGGCGGTGAACTCGATCTGGTCGCCGTCCTCGATCTTGGTGACCTCGATCTCCGGGCGGCCCAGGGTGCGGACCTCGGAGCCGTTGATGGCCTCCATGTACTTCGCCGGAACCGCCTCGTTGACGACCTCGTCGAGCACGGGCGCGCGGCCGATGCGGCTCTCCAGCACGCGGGCGGGAACCTTGCCGGGGCGGAAGCCCGGGATGCGGACCTGGTTGGCCAGTGCCTTGTACGCGCGGTCGAAGTTCGGCTTGAGCTCGTCGAACGGCACCTCGACGTTGATCCGTACGCGCGTCGGGCTCAGGTGCTCGACGGTGCTCTTCACGTGGTCTCCTAGTGCGAACGTGCTTCGGACCCCGGCGGTGCCGGCGGGAACGCGACCCGCGTAGGGCGCGCTCCGGCGACGCCGGGCTGACCTCCGAGTCTATTGCCCTGGCGACGCCGGGGCCCTGGGGGGTTGTCTCAGCGGAGGCCCTCGCCCGGGAACACCGCGTCGCCCAGCCCGGGGACGGCCCCGGGGACGGCGGAGCCCAGCGGGGTCGGGTTCACCGCCGTCCCCAACCCGGCGGTCGGCGGGACGATCCGCGAACCCGGGACCTCGACGAACAACGAGACCCCGACGAGCAGCAGCACCGCCAGCGCCAGCGCCAGCCCCACCAGCAGGGCGGGGATCCGGACGCGGCGCGCGAGCCGGGAGACGGCGAAGTGAACGTGCACGTCGACGGAATCGGCGGGCCGCTGCTGAGCGTTACCGGGAACGAGAACCGTCACCCGCGCGAATCACGGTGCGTGAGATCGGGAACGGGTCCCGCGAGCGAGTCGGGCGCACCGCCGCGGCGCCCGCGCGATGACGAGCTCCGCGCCCCGGCGCCGCGAAGGCGCGGCGTCTCCCGAGTCGACCCGCCGGAAGCGCTCCCGAACGAGCTCGGGCCGCCGCGTCGGGGAGTGTCGTGCGTCGCTGCCGGGCGCGACCAGCGGCACGAGGACCGCGTCCCGGAGCAGCGGGACGCGCGGCTTCCCGGCGACATCAGCTCGCGGAGAGGACCATCCGGCCCGCCGGTCACCGGGGAGCGGCGAGATCACTGCCGGACGCCTCCGGCGGACCGCTCGCAACGGTGTCTCCGCCCGTCGGGGTGGCGGGATTTGAACCCACGGCCCCTCGCTCCCAAAGCGAGTGCGCTACCAAGCTGCGCCACACCCCGTCTCACCTGCGCCGCACCCGAGAGGCCCGGGTGCGTTGCGGAGAGCCTATCGCGACCCGTTAAGCTGGGGCACGCAAGGTCGGGAAGAGCTCGGCGCGAGGTCGCCGGGACGATCGCCTGACCAGGCACGCGGGCGTAGCTCAATGGTAGAGCCCCAGTCTTCCAAACTGGCTACGCGGGTTCGATTCCCGTCGCCCGCTCAAGTGAGGAGCCGGGCCGGAGATCAGAGATCTCCGGCCCGGCTCGTTTTCGCGGGCCGGTCCCGCGGGCCCCCGCGCAGCGCGCCCGGGGCGTGCTCGGCCTTCTCGTTCTCCCGGTCCCGGGTCAGGTGAGGGCGCCCAGGACGCCCAGGGCCGTCCGGATGGGATCCAGGACGAGGGGGGCGTTCTCCGCCTGGGCCGTTTCCACCGCCGAGCAGCCGTTGATCACTGCCGTGGTGCCGTTCTCCGCCGCGCGTCGCAGGGGGTGGCGCATCGCGTCGGACCAGCGGGCGGCATCGGTGATGTCGTCGACGGTCAGGTCCAGGACCGCCGCCTCGCCGAACGCGTCCGCCCAGCCGTAGTCGGTGACGCGGCGCCGGAGTTCGGCCGCGATGGCCTCGTTCCGGGTGACCGCGCCGATCCGGTGGCCCGCGGCGACGGCGGCGCCGACCGTGAGCCGGAGCAGCCCCAGGGCCGGGCGGCCGCCGATCGTGCCGCCGCGGGCGGGGATCGCCGGGTCGAGGACGCAGTCCGGGAGCACGGCGTCGCAGTCGGGCACCGCGGCCAGGGCCTCGGCCACCAGGGCCGTCGAGCGGTCGATGTCGTCGGCGGTGTTGAGGGCGCGCGGGCCTCCCGGGGGCAGGTCGGACAGCACGACCCGCACCCCGGCCGGGGACAGCGCGTCGTAGCGGGCCTGCCGCCGGGCGACCTCCTGGGGCCCGACGACGATCGGGGTGACGGCGCGGACGAGCATGGCGTTCCTCCTCATCGAACGTGGGTCAGCGCGCCGAGCGCGCGCAGGGCCGCCGCGGCGTCCGTCGCGTCCGGCAGCGCGGTGCACCGCTCCCGGATCCCGGCCACCGCCTCGGGGGCGCCGAGCAGCTCGCCCAGGACGCGCACGCGGTCCTCGGCGGAGAACGGGTGGTGCGAGGCGTCGCCGACCGGGTTCGGCCGTTCCGCGACGAGGCGGCCCTCCGGTCCGGTCGCGCTGAGCCGGACCGGCCGCTCCGCCGGAAGTCGCGCGTCCAGGTCCGCGGCCGCCCGCACGGTGACGCGGCGGGCGAGGGCGGCCGTCGCGGGATCGGCCAGCGCCTCGGCGGAGAACTCGTCCGGTCCGACCCTCCCCCGCCGCAACGCGGTCGCCACGACGTAGGGCAGCGAGAACCGCGCCGCCAGCGCGGTCGGCCAGCTGGTCCGGTCGAGCCCCGCGCCGAGCGAGTGGATCTCGACGAGGACGTCCCCGGGCTCGGCGCCGACCCGGTCGCGCAGGGACAGCGCGGCGTCGATGGCGGCGTGGGTGAACGAGCACGACGAGTGCTGCTTGAAGTAGCCGCCCAGCACCTCCCAGCGCTCGCCGAGGTCCTCGGTGAGCGCCGCGTGGTCGAGCGAGCCGAGCAGCTCGCCGAGCGCGTCCCCGGCGACCCCGGTGAGGTGCCCGCCGCCGGAGGCGGCCAGCCGGGCCGCGACCAGGCCGGACTGGTTGGCCGCACCGACCCAGGCGTCCCGGACGGGGTTTCCGTCCAGCGCGGCGGAGAACGGCCCGGCGACGGGCATCCCGCCGCCCGCGTCGATCGCGATCGCGGTCTCCGCAGGCCCCAGTCCCAGCAGGCGCGCGCACCCCGCCGCCGCTCCGGTGACGCCCCAGTTGCCGTGCGGGTGGGTGCCCGGCCGGAGCCGGGTGGCCCGGCCGAACCGCGCGGCGACCTCGTAGGCGACGAGCAGGGCGCAGCACAGCTCCGGGCCGCTCGCGCCCCGCCGCGCGGCCAGCGCGAGCACGGCGGGGAAGCCGTGCGCGGCCGGATGTCCGGCGGCGAGCCGGTGGCCGTCGTCGAGTTCGAGCCGGACCGAGGCGATCGCGTTCAGCCAGGCGGCGGCGTCCGCCTCGGCGGTGCGGCCGGTGCCGTACAGCGGGGACGGACCCTCCGGCGGGTCCCACGCCTCGACCAGCGCCCGCTGCGCGGGTTCCCGCGCCCCGAGGGCGGTGACCGCGACGGCGTCCACGAGCACGGTCAGCAGCCGTTCCCGGACCTCGGCTGGGACGTCGGGCCAGCGCAGCCCGGACGCCCACCGGCCGAGCCCGCCGACCGCGTCCCGGACCGCACCGGTCCCGGTCATGCCCGCTCGCTGAGGGGGCGGGCGGCGGACGCGGTGGCGGCGGGCTCGCGGGGCACCAGCAGCATGAGGAGCGCACCCGCCACGGCCAGCCCGGCCATCACGATGAACCCGCTGGTGAAGCTGCCGGTTCCGGCCACGATGAAGCCCATCACCGACGGGGCGACGATGCCGGAGGAGGCGAAGGCCGCGTCGGCGAAGCCCGCTGCGCTGCCCGGCTGGTCCGGGGCCGCGTCGATCGAGGCGACCCACCAGATCCCGCCGGTGATGAACCCGAACCCGACGCCGAGCGAGATGGAGATGAGCGCGACGGTGAGCGTCGGGGCGATCGCGAGCGGGATGAGCGAGCACCCGGCCAGCAGCAGGGCCACGCCCATCACGGCGAAGCGGGTGCGGATGCGCGGGCTGCGCCGGTACACGCGGTCCACGACGTACCCGCCGACCAGCGCACCGACGATGCCGCAGGCCCAGGGGGCGATGGAGAACGCACCGGCCTGCTCGACGCTGAGCCCGTAGGCGTTGGACAGGAAGGACGGCAGCCAGTACATGAAGCCCCAGAACATGAAGCCCCAGGCGAAGTAGCCGCCGGCGACCACCCACAGGTTCCGGTTGGTCAGCAGCGGGCGCCACCGCACCCGGGACCGGCCCGCCGAGGACTGGGCCTCCTGGCCCTCCGCGATCAGCGCGCGCTCGGCGTCGTTGACCCGCGAGGACTCCTCCGGCAGGTCGCGCAGCAGCACCGCGGCGAACAGCGCCCACACCACGCCGAGCAGCGCCAGCGTCCAGAACATCCCGCGCCAGCCGACGAGATCGGTCAGCCAGGTCAGCAGCGGCCCGGAGATCAGCAGGCTGCCGGAGACGGCGACCCCGCCGCACAGCGCCAGCGCCACGCCGCGCTCGCGGATCGGCAGCCACCGGCTCACCGTCCGGGTCGCGGCCGGGAACGCGGGGGACTCACCGATGCCCAGCAGCAACCGGATCACCAGCAGGCCGGCGAACGACCCCGCGACCGGGATGAGCGCGGTGGTCACCGAGAACAGCGCGATGGCGGCGAGCAGCACCCGGCGGGTCCCGAACCGGTCCACCAGCGGTCCGGACACGAACGCCGCGACCATGTACCCGATGGAGAAGACGGAGCTGATGATCCCGTACTGCGCGGTGGTGATCCCGAACGCCTGCTCCAGCGGTTCCACCGCGTAGGAGACCGCGCTGCGGTCGATGTAGTTGATGACGATGAGGCCGACCACCAGCCCCAGCGTCACGAAGCGAAACCGTGTGCTCATGCTCGTAATCCCTTGATTCCGGTGGGGAATCGTTCGCTCCTCAGCGCGGAGCGGACGAGACGTCGTTGTCCTGTCTGGGGTGGATCGGGCGCTGGGGCCCACTCGTCCGGGCCTGGTCGAGCCCTCGGGCGGCGGTCTCCGAGGCACCGCGGCGGGTTACCGGCGGAGCTCCGGCGAGGACGGCGATGTCCGCGGGGAGAGGGCACCGCCGGGCCTCCGCCACCTGGCAGGCCGGTTCAGCGACCGGCCGCGAGCGCGGTTTGGACGCCGGTCATCACCTCACCGATCGGGCGGTCCTCCCGCAGGTCCCACACCGAGGCGACGACCTCCGCCGCCCGGTCCGGTTCGATCACCCGGCTCGCGTTGCCGGTGAACTTCGCCGCCAGTTCCGCGGAGGACAGCGGCCGTTGCGGGCCGCCCCGGTTCTCCGCGATCCGCTCGGTCACCGAGCCGCCGTCGGTCAGCTCGGCGGTCAGCACCGCGGGGAACTGCTGGGGGAAACCGGCCGTGGCCCGCTCGTCGGCGACGACCCGGACCCGCCCGGCCAGCTCCAGGCGCCGGGGGTCGGCCGCGGCGGAGTCGGTGAAGTCCTCGTGGAAGACGCCGAGCCCGCCACCGCCCAGCAGCGCCGCGGCCACGGTGTAGGGACCGGAGAACGCTGCGTGGTAGCCGGAACGCGGGTGGCGCTTCTCCTCGGCGGGTTCGGCGATGGTGCGCAGCACCGGGGCGGGCACCCCGAGCACCAGCTCGCGGACCCGCTCCGCGGTCACGCCCCGCTCCCGCAGCCGGAGCGCGGCGTCGATGCCCGCGTGCGTGAAGTGGTTGCACGGGTAGGGCTTGAAGAACACGCCCGGGGTCTCCCACCGCTCGCCGAGCCCGTCGGTGACCCGCTCCGGGTGCACCCGCTCGCCGCAGAACGCCCGCAGGAAGCCGAACCTGCCCTCGATCACCGTCGGCGGGCCGGTGAGCCCGTGGCGCGCCAGGTCGGCGGCGGCCACCCCGGAGTGCGCGGCCCACCCGCAGTGCACCCGCTTGATCGTGCCGCCGGTGCGGTTCGCCTCGATCACCCCGGCGCCCATGCTGGCGGCGATGCCGACCGCGGAGGTCAGCTGGTCGGCGTCGAGCCCCTGGACCATGCCGGAGGCCACGGCGGCTCCGATCGCGCCGCAGATCGCCGTGGCGTGCTGGCCGTGCTCGAAGAAGACCGAGTTGCCCAGGTCCTCGTCGTAACCGGCCATGCCGAGGCGGCAGGTGACCTCGATGCCCATCGCGGTCGCGGCCAGCACGGCCCGTCCCCCGGCACCGGTGCGCTCCGCCGTCGCGAGCGCCGCCGGAACGACCGAGGCCGAGGGGTGCAGCACCGAGGGCAGGTGCGTGTCGTCGAAGTCGAGGCTGTGCGCCAGGGTTCCGTTCACGAGCGCGGCCGAGGGCGCGGGCACCCGGCCGGAGAGTCCGATCGCGGTCGCGGCGGGGCCGCCGCCCCACTCGGCGGCGACCGCCCCGGCGATCCGGGCGGGTTCCTCGCGGGTGGCGGCGAGGGAGTTCCCGAGCACGTCGACGATGCGGCGGACCACGTCCTCGGCGAGCTCGTCGTCCACGCCCCCGGCGGCCAGCCGGGCACCGACCTCGCCGATCCGCTGCGCTGGCGTCGTCATGACCGCACCACCGCCAGCGGGCGGACCGGGGCGCCGGTGCCGCCGACGATCCGCAGCGGGGCGAACACGGCGAGGAACTCGCCGAGCCCGGCCTCCGCCGCGTCCTCCAGGGCGAGGTGCTCGACGATGTGGATGCCGTGCTCCACCAGCAGCACCCGGTGCACCGGCAGCACGCGGTGCCCCGCGCCCGCGGGGATCTGCTCGTAGGCGGTGGTGTCGGTGCCGGTGGCGACGATCCCCCGCTCGACGAGCCAGCGGGCGCCGTCGACGGTCATCCCGGGCACGCCGGTCTCCTTGCCGACGTAGGCGGCCGGATCGCCGAACAGCCTCCCCCAGCCGGTCCGCACCACGGCGACGTCGCCCGGCCCGGGCTCGGCGCCGACCCGGGCGGCGGCCCGCGCCAGGTCGTCGGCGGTGATGCCGTAGCCGGCTTCCAGCACGTCGACGCCGTGCAGCGCGGCCACGTCGAGGAACACCCCGCGGGTGACCATCGGCGGGATGGTCTCCGCGCCGTGCACGGTGTGCTTGCCGCCCCGCTGGGACTCGGCCGCGTCGGCGCCGCCGTGCAACCTGCCCTCGTGGCTGACGTGCGCGAGCGCGTCGACGTGGGTTCCGGTGTGCCCACCGGTGACGATCACCTCGTTGGAGGCCGATCCGCCGTCCGGGCGGACCGCGTCGCCGTGGCGGCGTTCCAGGGTCATCCGGAAGCCCGGGTGGTTCGGCGAGCCCGCCATCCCGGTGTAGAGCGGGTGCCCGAGCTCGATGATCCGGGTCCCGGCGCGCACGGCGTCGAGCAGATCGGTGGTGGCGCTCACGGCTTCTCCTCCCCGGCCGTCGCGCGGCCCGGTTCGTGGTGGTCGGCTGGCTGCTCCAGCGCGTCGGCGAGCTCGGTGACCCAGCGGGCCCCGGCGACGACGGCCGGGTCGACGAAGCGGCCGTCGGCGTCCACCCAGGCGGCGTCGCCCGCGGCGCCGACGGAGGCGAGCAGGGCGCGCGCCCGCGCGACCTCCCCGGCGTCGGGGGTGAAGGCCTCGTGCACGGGGGCGATCTGCCGGGGGTGGATCACCGACCGGCCGAAGAAACCGGCGTCGCGCAGCGCGGCGCTGTCGGCGGCGAGGCCGGCGGTGTCGGCCAGCTCGGTCCAGACGCTGGCGACCGGGCTGGGCAGCCCGGCGGCGCGGTTGGCGGCCACGATCCGGGCCCGGGCCCAGCCGAGCTGGGCGCGGTCCCGGATCCGCAGGTCGGCGGCAAGGTCCGTCTCCCCCGGGGAGATCCCGCCGACGAGCGGGTGGCTCTCGGCGAGTTCGAAGGCCCGCCGGAGGCCGCGGGCGCTCTCCACCAGCAGGTGCAGCGGGAGGCCCGTCCGCTCGGCGAGCGCGGCGACCGCGTCCGGGTCCTCCGCCTTGGGAACCCGCAGCCCGGCGATGCCGGACCCGGCCAGCGCGGCGGCGTCGGCCTCGGCCCACGGGGTCCCGGCGCCGTTGATCCGCACCCAGATCCGGTCCGCCCCGCGGCGACCACCGCTGGCCGCGGCGACCTCGCGGGCGAGGTCCTTCGAGGCGGGGGGAACGGCGTCCTCCAGGTCGAGCACGACCGCGTCGGCCGCTCCGTCCAGCGCCTTGACCACCAGGTCGTCGCGATGGGCGGGGACGTAGAGCCAGCTCCGCGCCCGCCCGAGGGCGCTCACACGACCCCCTGCTCGCGCAGCCGGTCGAGCTCGGCGGCGTCGACGCCGAGGGATCCCAGGATCTCCGCGGTGTGCGCGCCGAGGCGGGGGCCGGTGGTGCGGACCGAGCCGGGGGTCTCCGAGAGCCGGAACGGGGTGTTCTGGAAGCGGACCGGGCCCAGCTCCTCGTCGTCGAGCGTCACGATGCTGCCGAGGGCGTTGAAGTGCGGATCGGCCAGCACGTCGGCCGCGGTGTAGATCGGGGCGACCGCCGCCTGGGCCTCCTCGAAGGCGGCGACGACCTCGTCCCGGTCCCGGGCGGCGATCCACGAACCGACCGCCGCGTCCAGCTCCTCCACGTGCTCGGCGCGGCTGGCGCCGCTGGCGAACCACGGCTCGTCGATGAGCTCCGGGGCGCCGACCAGCCGCATCACCCGCTCGGCGATCGACTGGGCGCTGGTGGAGACGGCGACCCAGCGACCGTCCGCGCACTGGTAGGTGTTGCGCGGGGCGTTGTTCGAGGAGCGGTTCCCGGTGCGCGGCTGGAGCACGCCGAGCTGGTCGTAGGCGATCAGGCCCGGCCCGAGCAGGTGCAGCAGCGGCTCGATGATCGCGGTGTCGAGCACCTGCCCGCGCCCGGTGCTCTCGCGGGCCCGCAGCGCGGTGAGGATTCCGAAGGCGGTGGTGAGCGCGGCGACTCCGTCGGCCAGCCCGAACGGCGGCAGCGTCGGGGGCCCGTCGGGTTCTCCGGTCATGGCGGCGAAGCCGCTCATGGCCTCGGCGAGGGTGCCGAAGCCCGGGCGGGAGGAGTACGGGCCCTTCTGCCCGAACCCGGTGACCCGGGCCAGGACGAGCCGCGGGTTGCGCGCGGAGAGCTCCTCCCAGCCGAGCCCCCAGCGCTCCAGGGTGCCGGGGCGGAAGTTCTCGATCACCACGTCGGCGTCGGCCGCGAGGTCCAGGAACAGCTCCCGTCCGCGCGGGGTGGACAGCACCAGGGTGATCGCCCGCTTGTTGCGGGAGAGCATCTTCCACCAGAGCCCGACGCCGTCCTTCTGCGCGCCGTGGGTGCGCGCGGGGTCGCCGCGCGGGTGCTCGATCTTGATCACGTCGGCGCCGTGGTCGGCCAGCAGCGTGGCGGCCAGCGGGCCGGCGAACAGGGTGGAGGCGTCGAGGACCTTCAGGCCGTCCAACGCCGCGGGGTGTTCGTGGCTCATCGTGTCCTTCCGCTGGTGATCGGGCGGGCCCGGTCCGGGGCGATCCCGCCGAGGCGGGCGGTGACGCGGTCGGCGGTCTCGATCAGCTCGGGTGCCGTGGCCGCGACGAACTCGTCGGTGACCCGGAACCGGGGACCGCACACGGAGACCGCGCCGACGAGGCCGCCGGGACCGAACACCGGGACGGCGACCGATCCGGCGTCGCTCTGGCGCTCGCCCGCGGAGGCCGCGTAGCCGAGTTCCCGGATGCGGTCCAGTTCGCGCCGCAGCGCGTCCGGGTCGGTGGGGGTCGAGGGGGTGAGCGCGGCGAGCTCGCCCGCGAGCAGCCGCTCCACCTCGTCCGGGGAGGAGTGGGCGAGGATGCACTTGCCCGAGGACCCGGCGTGCAGCGGGTACGGGCGGCCGAGCTCGACCGACATGGTGATCTCGTGGGTGCCGACGACCTGGTCCAGGTAGATCCGCCCGCCGTGCGCCTTCGCGCTCACCGTGACGGTCTCGTGCAACCGGTCGCGCAGCTCCGCGAGGAACGGCAGGGCCGTGGTGCGCAGGTCGGACTCGCGCAGCGCGCGGCTGCCGAGCGCCACCGCGGCCGGCCCCAGGCGGTACTCCCGGCTCTCCTGGTCGTAGGCGATCAGGTCCCGCGAGGTCAGCGACTGCAGGATCCGGTGCACCACGGCCTTGGAGAGGCCGAGCTCGCGGGACACCCGGCTCACGCCGAGCGTGGGCGGGCCCGCGGTGAACAGCAGCAGCACGTCCGCCACCCGCTCGGTGGCCCCGGTGCCCCCGGTCATCTCCGCCACGTCATCCCCTCCGAGTCCCGTACCGCTTACCGGAACGACAGTGCGGTCATCACCCTTGCGATGTCAAGAAGTTTCGGCCCGCTTCTTGCATCGCGCCAGGCCAAGTGCTCTTATCGAGATGCCAACCAGGGTCGCGCTTGTTTCGCTGAGCGGAACGACGTGCGGGCTGGCAGTGAGGAGAAGCGATGACGATCGATGCCGATCTCGTGGTCGCCGGAGCTGGTGGCGGGCTGACCGCCGCGCTCCGAGCGGCGCGGCTGGGTCTGCACGTGCTGGTGGTCGACTCCGACGCGGACTTCCGCCGGGGCAACAACACGTCGATGTCCACGGCGATGATCCCGGGCCCCGGATCCCGCTTCCAGGAGGCCGCCGGGGTCGAGGACTCCCCCGCGCTGTTCCTGGCCGACATCGAGCGCAAGACCGGCGGCACCGCCGACCAGCGGATCGCCACCGCGCTGGCCCGCGTCGGCGGTGAACTCGTCGAGTGGCTCGCGGACGAAGCCGGGCTGCCGATCGAACTGCCGACCGACTTCAGCTACCCCGGGCACTCGGTGCCCCGGGTGCACAGCATCCCCGGACGGCACGGTTCGGCGCTGCTGAACGGGTTGCTGGATGCCGTCGGCCGGGAGGACCGGATCGACCTGCTGATCCCGGCCCGGCTGGTCGCGGTCGAGGCGGGCCCGGACGGCGCCCGGACGGCGGTGCTGGAGAACCCGGCCGGGGAGCGCGAGGAGATCACCACCCGCGCGGTGCTGCTGGCCACCAACGGCTACGGCGCCGACACCGGTCTGGTCGCCACCCACCTGCCCGACATCGCGCAGGCCCACTACCACGGCGGCGAGCACTCGCGAGGCGACGCGCTGCGGATCGGCCGGGAGCTCGGCGCCGCGACCGGCTTCCTCGACGCCTACCAGGGCCACGCCGCCCTGTCGGCCGCCGCCCGCACCCTGGTGACCTGGACGGCGGTGATGCACGGTGCCGCCGTCGTCGACGCCGGCGGCACCCGCTTCGGCGACGAGACGGCGGGGTATTCCGAGTACGCGGCGGTCCTCGCCGGACGCCCCGGCGGGCGTGGCTGGATGGTCTTCGACGAGCGGATCGACCGGGCGTGCCGCGCCTTCGGCGACTACCAGGACGTGCTGGCCGCCGGCGCGGTGCGCAGCGCCGGGACCCCGGCGGAGCTGGCCGGAGAGCTCGGCGTCCCGCCCGGACCGCTGGAATCCGAGCTCGCCGAGCTGGCCGCCGTGGCCGCCGGGGACGACGCGGACCGGTTCGGCCGGACCTCGGCCACCGCGCTGGTCCCGCCGCTGCACGCCGTCGAGATCGTCCCCGCGCTGTTCCACACCCAGGGCGGGCTGCTCGTCGACGAGCACGCCCGCGTGCTCGACACCGCCGGCGAACCGATCCCCGGCCTGTACGCCTCCGGCGGTGCCGCCGCCGGGATCTCCGGGCACGGCGCGGCCGGATACCTGGCCGGCAACGGCCTGCTCCCCGCGCTGGGCCTCGCCTACCTGGCCGCCGGGCACCTCGCCCGGTCCCTCGACCCCACCCGCAACCCCACCCCGGAAGGTGCCTGATGAGCCGACCCGATCTGATCGTCCGCGACGTCCGCGTCGTCCGTCCCGGAGGGGGCGAGCCGGTCCCCGCCGACATCGCGATCACCGGCGGGGTGATCTCCGAGGTCGGCCCGGGGCTCGCGGTGCCGGAGGGGACCGAGGTCCACGAGGGCCGCGGCCTGCTCGCCTTCCCCGGCGTCGTCGACGCCCACCAGCACTGGGGCATCTACAACCCGCTGTCGGAGGACACCGCCACCGAGAGCAGGGCGTGCGCCCAGGGCGGGGTGACCACCTCGCTCACCTACATGCGGACGGGGCAGTACTACCTGAACCGGGGCGGCCCGTACTCCGAGGTCTTCCCCGAGGTGCTCGCTTCCTCCGAGGGGCGCTCCTACGTGGACTACGCCTTCCACCTGGCGCCGATGCAGTCCTCGCACATCGACGAGATCCCGGCGCTGGTCCGGGACCACGGCGTCACCTCGTTCAAGATCTTCATGTTCTACGGCAGCCACGGGCTGCACGGCCGCTCCACCGACCAGAGCGACTTCCTGATGATCCCGGAGGGCGAGCGCTACGACATCGCCCACTTCGAGTTCGTCATGCGCGGCATCCAGGCCGCCCGCGAGGCCAACCCGGACATCGCCGACCAGATCTCCCTGTCGCTGCACTGCGAGACCGCCGAGATCATGACCGCCTACACCCGCCTGGTCGAGGAGGAGGGCACCCTCTCCGGGCTGGAGGCCTACAGCGCCTCGCGCCCGCCGCACTCGGAGGGGCTGGCGGTGACCATCGCCTCCTACCTCGCGCACGAGACGGGGCTGCCGACCATCAACCTCCTGCACCTCTCGTCGGCGAAGGCGATGGAGGCCGCGATGGTGATGGCCAAGGCGTTCCCGCACGTCGACTTCCGCCGCGAGGTGACGATCGGCCACCTGCTCACCGACGTGACCACCGCCGACGGCGTCGGCGGCAAGGTGAACCCGCCGCTGCGGCCCCGCGCCGACGTCGAAGCGCTCTGGGAGCACCTGCTCGCCGGGGACGTCAGCTGGGTCGTGTCCGACCACGCCTGCTGCAAGGAGGAGAAGAAGTTCGGCGACGACCCCTCCGACGTGTTCGCGGCGAAGTCCGGCTTCGGCGGCACGGAGTACCTGCTGCCCGGCCTCGTCGGCGAGGGGCGCAGGCGCGGCCTGCCGATGTCCACCGTGGCCGAGCTGATCTCGACGAACCCCGCCCAGCGCCTCGGCCTGCCGACGAAGGGCGACATCGCGCCCGGATTCGACGCCGACATCGCCCTGGTCGACCCCGACCGGTCGTTCGTCGTGGACCCGGCCGCGTCGGAGTCCACCCAGGAGTACACCCCGTTCCGCGGGACGGAGATCGGCGCCACGGTCGAGACCACCTTCCTGCGCGGTCGCCGGATCTTCGACGGCGGGGCGGTCCTCGGCGAGCCCACCGGGCGCTACCTGCACCGCCCCACCGGGCGCTGACCCGCCCGACCCCACGTCGAACCGGGGGCCCGCGACCGCACCGGCCGCGGGCCCCCGGCCCCGTTCGGGCCGTTCTTCACCGATTCGCCCCGGGGTCCGCGGTTCCGGCTGGTACGGGTGTGGCGGGTGCGGCCGCCGCTTCCCGGCGCGGGGAGAACTCATGGCTCGCTGTCGGTGAGATACCCCATGCTGGAGGCGGGGCGGGGTGGACCGCCCGCGCTGCCCGGGAACGGCAGTCGCTCCAGAGGAGGGCCGGAGACAACCCGTGCGACGTCTTGAGTACAAGTGGCTGGTCGGGATCACCTTCGTCCTCGGCCTGATCATGCAGATCCTCGACATGACCGTCCTCAACGTCGCGCTCGCGACGCTCGGGCGGGAGTTCCACGTGGGCGAGGGCACCCTCCAGTGGGTGCTGACCGGCTACATGATCAGCCTCGCGGTGTTCGTGCCGTCCTCCGGCTGGATCGCCGACCGCTTCGGCAGCAAGCGCACCTTCCAGCTCGCCGTCGTGCTGTTCACCCTGGCCTCCGTGCTCTGCGGGCTGGCCACCGAGATGTGGATGCTCATCGGCGCCCGGATCCTGCAGGGCGTCGGGGGCGGAATGCTCGTGCCCGTCGGCCAGGCGATGCTGTTCCGCGCCTTCCCCGCCGACGAGCGCGCCAAGGCCTCCGCCGTGCTGTCCGTCCCGATCACCATCGCGCCCACCCTCGGGCCGCTGCTCGGCGGCGTCCTCGTCGAGTACGCCAGCTGGCGGTGGATCTTCTTCATCAACGTGCCCGTCGGCGCGATCGCCCTGCTGTTCACCGTGCTGTTCCTGCGCGAGGAGCAGCGGGACCGGCCCGGCCGGTTCGACCTGCCCGGGTTCGTGCTCGCCGGGGCCGGGCTCGCCGCGCTGCTGGTCGGGCTGGACCAGGGCGCGCAGGCCGGGTGGACCAGCCCGCCGGTGTGGGGCACCCTCCTGGCGGCCGCCGCGCTCCTCAGCGGTCTGGTGCTGCGGGAGCTGCGCACCCCGGAACCGATGCTCGACCTGCGGCTGCTCGGCGACCGGCTGTTCGGCACCGGCAACGCGCTGCTGGTCTGCTCCACCGGAGCGATCTTCGGGACGCTGTTCCTGCTGCCGCTGTTCCTGCAGAACCTGCGCGGCTACTCGCCGTTCGAGTCGGGGCTGGTGCTCATGCCGCAGGCGCTGGCCATGCTCGCCACCACCCAGGTGGTGAGCCGCCTCTACGGGCGCGTCGGGCCCCGGCCGCTGCTGCTGATCGGGTTCACCGTGCTCATCTCGGTGGGCCTCGCGCTGCAGCTGCTCAACACCCGCACCCCGGTGTGGTTCCTCGTGCTGCTGCTGATGTGGCTGGGGCTGGGCATGGGGCTGATGATGACGCCGCTGCAGACCGCCGCGTTCGCCCGGATCTCCGGCTCGGCGATGGGCCACGCCAGCTCGCTGTTCAACGCCAGCCGGCAGGTCGCCACCGCGCTGGGCACCGCGGTCTGCGCCACGATCTTCGTCGCGCTCGTCGAGACCTACTCGGCCGCCGCCGACCTGACCGCGCCCGGCGCCGCCGAGCAGGTGCAGATGGCGGCCTACCGGGGCGCCTTCCTCACCTCGATCGGGTTCGGTGCGCTGGGGCTGCTGCTCTCCCTGCGGGTCCGCAACGCGGACGCCGCGGCCACCCTCGACCCCACCGCCCGCCGGGGGCGCAGGCGGTTCCGGAAGCAGGCCGACACCACCACCGTGAGATAGCTCAAGGTCGCCCCACAACGCTTCGGGCCGGTGCACTATTTGAAGGGTGACCGACTTGCCGCACGCCGACCAGGTCCGCAACCACGCCCGCTGGCGCCCGGGCTGGCACTCGGGGCGCACCAGCTACGCGTGGCTGGTGCCGTTCGCCGACCAGCAGGGACTGCGCAACCTGGTGAACCAGTACCAGTACGCGCTGCGCGACCTCCCCGGATTCGACCTCGTCCCCCTGGAGTGGATGCACGTCCTGGTGCAGGAGGTCGGGTTCACCGACGAGATCGCGCCGGAACGGGTCGACGAGCTCGTCACCGCCGCGCGCGAGCGCCTCGCCGGGACTTCGCCCCTCGCGCTGGCGTTCCACCGGGCGGTGGTGCTGCCCGAGTCGCTGTCGCTGCCGGCGGAACCGCAGACCTCGCTGCTGGAGCTGCGCGAGCGGCTCCGCGCGGCCACCGCCGACGTCCTCGGCGCCGACCAGGTGCCCGGTGAACCGGAGGAGGTGGACCGGCACATCAGCCTGGCCTTCTCCACCACCGAAGGTCCGGCGATCTTCGCCGTGGCCACGCTCGGCGGCACCGACGTCGACCCGACCACGGCGAAGTCCAGCGCGGTCTCCCTGGTTCGCCTCAACCGCGACCACTCCTGCTCGGAGTGGGAGACCATCGCCCAGGTCCCGCTCGGCTGACGGCCCGCCCGCGCACCGGGCGCACGGGGAGCGCGAGCGGTGCCGGGCACGGGCCGCCGGGCGGACACCGGCGCGGCGGACCGTCGCGCGCGTACCTTCGAGAGCACGGAAGCCGCGTCGACCGCAGTTCGGAGGAGCCATGACGGGCGCAGTCATCCTGATCATCGCCGCCGCGGTGGTCCTCGTCGCGGCCCTGTGGTGGACCCGGCGGCAGGACCTGCAGCGCGAGCGCACCGAACTGGACGACGCCCGGGCCGAAGCGCGCCGGTGGGTGGAGCGGCTGGGCGGCCAGGTGCTCAACCTCGACGGCACCGACGACGCCTCGAAGCAGGCCATGGCCGACGCCGCCGAGCGCCACGGCGCCGCCGTGACGCAACTCGACCGCGCGTCCTCCCCCGAGCAGTGCCGGCTCACCACGCGCACCGCGTTGGAGGGCCTGCACTACGTGCGGGCCGCGCGCACCGCGATGGGCCTCGACCCCGGCCCGGAGCTGCCGGACCTCAGCCACGGCGCGGGCAGGGTCAGCGAACTCCGCGAGGTCGAGGTCGAGGGCAGGCAGCAGATCGCCTCACCGTCCCCTGGCGACCGGACCCCGCACTACTACCCGGGCGGCCGCGTGGCCGGGCGCCCGGTGCCCGAGGGCTGGTACAGCGAGCCGTGGTGGAAGCCGGCGCTCGTCGCGGGCGCCTGGGGAGCGGGCTCGTTCCTGCTGATGAGCAGCCTGTTCAGCGGCATGTCGGGGGTTCCGGAAGCGGCCCAGGGCGACGGTCTGCAGGACCCGGGCGACTTCGGCGATCAAGGTGACTCGGGCGACCAGGGCGACTTTGGCGACCTGGGGGACCTCGGCGATCTCGATCTGGGCGACTTCGGCCTCTGATCCACCGGCAGCGGGAGCTGTGCGCACGGCCCGAACGCCTGATCCCGCTCCGGCGAGCGGACCGCTCCCTCGTCAGGCCGCCGGGGTGTCCTGGCAGGTGGGGCACCAGTAGAGGTTGCGGCCGAGCAGCTCGCCCGTGGCCACGGGCGTACCGCAGATCAGGCAGGGGGCGCCGGCGCGCCGGTAGACGTAGACCTCGCCGCCGTGCCGGTCCTGGCGCGGCTCGCGCCCCATCGCCTCCGGCTCGTGCTCGGGCCGGACCGTGTCGATCCGCCCGAGACGCACTCCGGCCTCCATCAGCTCCACCAGGTCCCGCCACAGCGGTTCCCACTGCCCCGGGGTGAGATCGCGGCCCGGGGTGTGCGGCGGAACTCCGTGCCGGAACAGCACTTCCGCCCGGTACACGTTGCCCGCGCCCGCGAGCACCTTCTGGTCCAGCAGGAGCGCGGCGATCGAGCTGCGCGAGCGGGAGATCCGCGCCCAGGCGCGATCCGGATCGGCGTCGGCGCGCAGCGGATCCGGGCCGAGCCGATCGCGCAGCGCCGCCACCTCGGTGGGATCCAGCACCTCGCAGGCGGTCGGCCCGCGCAGGTCCACACCACCGTCCGGGCCGGTCACGCGCATCCGCACCTGGCCTCGCGGTTCCGGCGCGGGCACCGGGAATTCGGTGAAGGCGCCGTAGAGCCCGAGGTGGACGTGCACGATCGCGGAGGGGTAGACGTGGAACAGGTGCTTGCCGTGCGCCTCGGCGCGCTCGAAGACGGCGCCGTCCACCCGGGCCGCTCCGGCCGCGAACCGGCCCTGCGGGCTGGTCACCGCCACCCGCGATCCGCGGAACGACTCGTCGTGCTGGACCGCGAGGCGGTGCAACGCATGACCTTCAGGCATCGCTCAGAACAACACCCACAGCACGGCGGACTCGAGGAGGTACGCGAGCACGCACCCACCGCCGACGAACAGCCCGCGGCGGACCGCGCCGGGGGCCGCGCCGCGCACCAGCGCCACCACGACACCGATCACGAAGGCCAGGCAGACGGCGAGGAACCCGCCGAGGATCAGCCACAACCCGAGCCCCAGCGCGCAGTCCGGGGCCGTGCAGGTGGCGCCGGGTCCTCCCGCCAGGAACGGCGCGAGGACCCGCTGGCCGAAGAAGAGGACGAGCACCCCGACCACCGCGACGCCGAAGGAGGTCAGCGGCGTCAGCAGGGCGGTGGCGGGGCGTTGCTCGGTCATGTCCTGGTCACTCGGCGGGCAGCGCGGGCGGCTCGCCGGTCCGCTCGTAGTCGGAGAGCAGGTCGATGCGGCGCTGGTGCCTGCCGCCCTCGAACTCGGTGCCGAGGAACGCCTCGACGATCGCCTCGATCTCCTCGACGGAGTGCATCCGCGCACCGATCCCGGCGAGCAGGGCGTCGTTGTGCTGGCGGGCCAGCTTCGCGGTGTCGACGTTCCAGGTCAGGGCCGCGCGGGCGCCGGGGACCTTGTTGGCGGCGATCTGCTCGCCGTTGCCGGAACCGCCGAGGACCAGCCCGAGGCTGCCCTCGTCGGCGACGACGCGACGCGCCGCCTCGACGCAGAACGGCGGGTAGTCGTCCTGGGCGTCGTAGGCCGCCGGGCCCACGTCGGTCACCTCGTGACCGCGCTCGGTCAGCCACGTGACCAGGTGGTTCTTGAGCTCGAAGCCTGCGTGATCAGATCCTAGGTAGACGCGCACGCAGGCAGTGTCCCAAACCCCCCACCACCGCTGCGCACCCTGGTTAGGGTTCCCGGCATGAGCGAGGTGCTGTTCGACTGGGGCAGGAACGGGGTCCGCCACCTGGCGCCGCGCTGCGCGGCGCTGGTCGTCGTGGACGTGCTCTCGTTCAGCACCGCCGTCGACATCGCGACCACCGCGGCCGCCCGGGTGCTCCCGCTGCCGATGTCGGGACCGGACGCCGCGGCCGCCGCGCAGGACGCCGGGGCGGTGCTCGCGGGCCCGCGCAGCCGCGAGTCCTGGTCGCTGAGCCCGTCCTCGCTGCGCTCGGTCCCGGCCGGCCTGCTGCTAGCGCTGCCGTCGCCGAACGGGGCGACGCTGTGCGCGGAGGCTGCCGAGCTCGGGGTCGCGGTTCTCGTCGGCTGCCTCCGCAACGCGGGCGCGCTCGCCGCGGCCGCCGCGGCCGCCGCTGGTGCCGGCCAGGTCGGCGTGATCGCGGCGGGTGAGCGCTGGGGCGTTGTGAGCGGGCCGCTGCGCCCAGCGGTGGAGGACCTGCTCGGCGCGGGAGCGATCATCAGCGCGCTGCCCGGCGCGCGGAGCCCGGAGGCGGAGGTGGCGGCCGCCGCGCACGCCGCCGTCGCGGACCGGCTCGAACCGCTGCTGCTCGACTGCGAATCCGGCGCGGAACTGCGGGAACTGGGCTTCGCGGACGACGTGCGGCTGGCGGCCGAGGCGGACGTGAGCGGTGCGGCCCCGGCCCTGCGCGCAGGAGCGCTGGAGGCGTGATGGACGGCTGGGAGGCGGTGGCCGCCGGGGTGCTGGTGCGGCGGCACGCGGAGCTGGACCTCACCACCGGGCTGGTGATCGGCGAGCGGCGCGCGCTGGTGATCGACACCGGCGGCGATCACCGCCAGGGCGCCGAGCTCGCGGCGGAGGTGCGGGAACTGACCCCGCTGCCCTGGGATGTGGTGCTCACCCACGGCCACTTCGACCACTGCTTCGGCACCGCCGCGTTCCTGCCCGCACCGGTGTGGGCGGATCGCGGTTGCACCGGCTACCTGCGCGAGCACGCCGAGCGGCAGCGCGCGGAGTGGAGCGAGCGGTACCGGGAGCAGGGGCGGCCCGAGGTGGCCACCGCCCTGGGCGCGACCACCGTCGTGCTCCCGGACCGCGAGGTCACCGGCTCCGCCGAGATCGACCTGGGCGGTCGCACCGCGCGGCTGCTGCACCTCGGCGCCGGGCACACCGGGCACGACCTGGTCGTCGAGGTCCCGGACGTCGGGGTCGTCTTCGCCGGCGACCTCGTCGAGCAGGGCGCGCCGCCGGACTTCGAGGACGCCGCACCTCGGGAGTGGCCGGAGGCGCTGCGCCGACTGCTCGCGCTGGATCCGGCGCTGGTGGTGCCCGGGCACGGTTGCCCCGTCGACGCCGCCTTCGTCCGCGAGCAGCGAGCGGAACTGCTGCTGCTGGCCCGGGTGTGCGGGGCGCACGCGCGCGGGGAGATCAGCACGGCGGCAGCGCTGCGCGAATCCCCCTACCCGGAGCCGACGACGGAGCAGGCGCTTCGGCGGACCAGCTAGGCGCACTGGGCCGTTCGGCCCTTCCTGCTGGGCCGTTCGGCGTCAATTCCACCGCTAAGGGCACCGATCGCCGACCGGCGGCGTCAAGCTCAGCAGCGGTCGGACTGCACCCGGCCACCGGCCCGCGCGGCGCGCTGCGCTGGGCCGATCCACACCATCGCCGTCGTGCGGCGAGCGACCGACTGGGAGGGCGAGTGTCCGTTCCGGACCGATCCGGCGAAGCCCGGCGGCACGAGCTGCGGGCGAGCAACGACGCGCTGCGGGGGCAGATCGACGGAATGCTCGCCGACCTGCGCCGCCGCACCGCCGAGATCCAGCAGAAGCAGACCGAGGCCGCGAGCAGGATCCACGAGGTGACCTCCGAGGACGGCGTCATCACCGCGCGGGTCGACGCCACCGGCACGCTGGAGCAGCTGCTGCTCTCCCCGAAGGCCTTCGAACGCACCACGCCCGAGCAGCTGGCGCGCGGCATCACCAGCGTCGTCCGGGAGGCCACCGGCGGCGCGCAGCAGTCGCTGCGCTCCGAGTTCGCCGCGCTCGCCGAGGACCCGGAACTGCCGGACCTGTTCGCCGGAGCCCCCTCGCTGACCGACTTCCTGCCCAGCAGCGGGCCGCTGGTCACCCCGCCCGACCCCGCCGCCGAGCGGGCGGCGCGCGCGGGCGGGGAAGCGCCCGCACGGCGGTCCGACGACGAGGACGACGAACCGCCGCGGTCCTTCCTGCGGGAGGGGCGCTGGTGAGCGGCCGGATGCGGATGCGCCCGGACGAGATCCGGGCGGGCGGTGCGCGCATCGGCGACGCCGGGGAGCGGCTGAGCTCGGTGCTGGCGACCTTGCGCTCCAGCCTCGACGGCGAGGGCGAGTGCTGGGGCGACGACGAGGCCGGGCAGCAGTTCGCGAAGGACTACGTCACCAACAGCGGCGACGTCACCGACGGCCTCGCGAAGCTCGCCGAGGCCCTCGGCACCATCGACGAGAACCTCCAGGGCACCGCCGACGACACGGAGGGGCGCGACCAGCGGTCCGCGACCGACATCGGCAACGTGCCGCGCTGAGCACGCCGAACACCGACTGGGGAGTCGTACCGCCATGAGCATCGAGATGCCCGACGAGGTCAAGTGGCTGCTGCCGATCGTGGTCGGCCAGTCCTGGCCGGAGGGCGACGAGGACGCGCTGCGCAGGCTCGCGGACGCGTGGCGCGCCGCCGCCGAGGGCGTCGAGGACGTCACCGAGGACGCCAACGGCGGCGCCGGCCAGGCCCTCAGCGGCATGGAAGGCCGGACGCACGACGCCTTCGACGAGCTCTGGAAGGACATCGCCAGCGGTGGTGAAGCAGCGCTGCCGAAGCTGCGGGAGGCGTGCCAGCAGCTCGGCGACGGCTGCGACGGGGCGGCGCTGGAGGTCGAGCACACCAAGCTCACCATCATCGCCTCGCTGATCGCGCTCGCGATCCAGATCGCGGCGATGATCGCGAGCGCGGCGTTCAGCTTCGGCGCCTCCACGGCGGGCATCCCGATCGCGCAGGGCATCACCCGCACCGTGGTGATGCAGATCTTCAAGCAGCTGGTGCTGAGCATCGCCAAGAACGTCGCCATCGAGGTCGCCACCTCGGTCGCGATCGAGGCCGCGGTGCAGGGCGTGCAGATCGCTTCCGGCGAGCGCACGGGCCTCGACGGCGGGAAGTTCAAGGACGCCGCGATCAGCGGAGCCATCGGCGGCGCGGTCGGCGGCGTGTTCGAGGGCGTCGGCAACGTCGCCGCGCGCAAGGCCGCCGGGGCGCTCGGCGACGCGGCGGGGGACGCCGCCGGTGGTGCCGCGGGCGCGGCCGGGCGGGCCGCCGGGGACGCGGCGGGCGAGGCGGCCGGCAGCGCGGCGGGCGCCGCGGGCCGGGCCGCGGGCGAGGCGGCGAGCGCGGCCGGGGAGAGCGCCGCCAAGAGCATCGGCGCCGAGGCGGTGAAGGAGGGCATCAGCGGTGCTGCCCAGGGCGCGATCGGCAGCGCGGCCGAGCAGCTCATCACCCAGGGCGAGATCGACTGGAGCGAGGTGGGCACCGGCGCCCTCTCCGGCGGTGCGATGGGCGCGGGCATGGGCGCCGGGGGTGCGGCGCTGTCGAACCACTTCGACGCGCCCGACGTGGGCGCGGCCGGGTCCGGGGACGGCGGCGGGGGCGAGTCGTCCCGGTCGGCCGCGGGCTCGGACGGCGGGGATCCGGGCGCCGGTGCGGGCGATTCCGGTTCGAGCGGCGGGGATTCCGGTTCCGGCGGCTCCGGATCCGGGGATTCCGGATCGGCGTCGAGCACGTCGGCGGAGAGCTCGTCCTCGAGCGGCTCGGACTCCGGCACCGGTTCCTCCGGCGGCTCCGACCCGGGCTCCGACAGCGGGTCCCGCAGCCGTCCGTCCATCGAGGACATGCTGTCCGGCGATTCAGGCTCGGGCGGCTCCGATTCCTCCGCGAGCTCGGCCTCGTCCGGGGACTCCCCCGGCGGTGCGCAGCACGCGGGTTCCGACGGTGGCGACGCGCCCTCGGCCCGCGCGGCCGACGCCGACGGCGGCTCCGCGCGCCCGGCCGCCGAGGACGGATCGGCGGGCGCCGACTCGGGCGGCGGCGCGACCAGGACCGATGCCGAGTCCAGCTCAGCGCGCTCCGGATCGGCCGAGGGCGCTCCCACCCGCTCCACCGACGGCGACTCCGGTTCCACCCGCTCCGCCGATGCCGAGGCGGGCTCGACGCGATCCGAGGGCTCGGACGCGGGTGCCGCCCGTTCCGGGGATCCCGACGGCGGGTCGACGCGATCCACCGACACCGACGCGACCACCGCGCGCACGTCGGACGCCGGAGGGAGCTCCGCCCGCCCGTCCGACACCGAGGCGGCGAGCGGCGCCGGGGAGCCCGCGAGCTCGTCCGGCTCCGGCGGCGGGTCCGCGCGGGACGACTCCGGTTCCCCGAGCGCGGGCTCGGGTGCCGCGGCGGGCGGTTCCGGAGCGCGCGGCGAGGTCGGCAGCGCGGCGGACTCCGGCGGCCGGTCGGGCGAGGGCTCCGGCGCGGCGAGCTCCCGCGACGACGGAGCGGACGGGCCCGGGAGCTCCGGCTCCGGACGTTCCGGCAGTGCGGGTTCCGGGGCCGCTGGGTCGGTCCCGCACGGCGGTGGCGAGGCGTCCGGGCGCCACCAGGCCCCGCCGGGCCCGGCCCGGACCGAGTCCGCGTCCAATGCGGGCGCCCCGGCGCGACCGGCGGAACCCGTGATCGGCCCGGCGGCGCAGCCCGCCCCCGCCCGGAGCGACCAGACCGCGACCGGCGGCGGCGTGGCCGGTGCCCCCGCGAGCGGTGCGCCCGGCGGCGCGGGCACTGCGGGGTCCGGCGGCGGCCGCCCCGGCGCGGGCGGTGGCTGGACGGGCACGTCCGGTTCCCCCGGCTCCGCGCACCGCCCGCTGGGCGGCGAGAACGCGCGCCCGAGCACCCCGCGCCCCGAGCGGTCGCCCAGCGCGGCAGCGCGCCCGGACGCCCCCGCCGCGCGCGGCCCGGTGGACGGCCCCGCCCGTCCCGCGACCTCGCCCCAGCCCGGCGGGCGGCACGCCCCGCACGCGGACCCGGCCGGCTCCGGCGGGCGCCACCACTCCCCCGACGGCCCCCGCGCCGAGGTCCCCGGCCAGCGCCCCGACGCCGACCGGCCGACCACCGACGCGGCGCGCGCGCCGCAGGACCGCCCGCACGACGCACCCCCGCGCGACACCGAGCGGCGCCCCGGCGCAGACCGCCCGCACGACGCGGACCGGACCCACGACACCGACCAGTCCCCGGGCACCGAGCGCCACGACGACCCGGCGTCCGACCGCGACGCCGAGCCGGGGACCCCGGAGCGTCAGCACCAGATCGATCAGGCCGAGGCCACCCGCGAGCGCACTCCCGGCGGTTCCTCCTACCACCACGACCCGGCGATGCGGGACCTCGCTCAGCGCGTTCCCAGCGACGGCGTCCACCACACGGTCGACGCGCACGCCCTGCCCGACGGCAGGGTCCGCATCGGTGACCGCACCTTCAGCGCCGGGGAGTTCGCGGACGTGCTGCGCCGCGATCCGAACTGGGACGGCGGCCCGGTGCGCCTGCTCTCTTGCGACGCGGGGAGCAGCGGGCTCGCCCGGGAGCTGGCGCGCGAGCTCGGCGTGCCCGTCACGGCCCCGCGCGGCCTCGCCTGGACCGATGGCAGCGGCCGCGTCTTCGCCACCGACCTCGGCCCGGACGGCCGCCCCGGCTGGCCCCCCAACGGAGGCTGGGACACCCACCACCCCGACGGCACCGACACCCCGGCCAGCGCCGACGGCTTCCACCCCTCCCGCGACGGCGAGGACCCGGGCGCCGCGCCGGAGGACGCGGAGAGCCGGGGACGGCAGTACCCGTCGCCGGAAGAACTCGACTGGCAGCGACCGCACTACACGCGCCAGGAGACCGTCACCGCGCCGCCGAACGAGCGCAGCCCGCTGCTCGTCCAGCAGGCCCTGGCCGATCGCGACCCGACCGCACCGCGGCCGGATCTGCTGCCGAAGACCAGGTACGCGGTCGTGGACGACCCGGCCCCGACGAACCGGCCGCCGCGGGTCACCTACCTCTACACCAACGACGAGATCCCGGCCCGCATCACCCACGTGCACGCCGAAACGCCGAACCACCGGATCGGGCGCAGCCCGAACGCGGAGCTCGGCAACCACGACATCGACGGCAAACCCGTCACCCCGACCACCCCGGAGTCGATCCAGAACCCGGACGCGCAGCACCTGACCCCGGACATCGCCTACCAGGTCGACACGGGCGACGGGCTGTTCACCTTCGAGACGAACGAGAACGGCCACCCGGTGCTCGATCTCGACGAGTTCGACTCGCCACCGGTGGCGGACGACGAATTCGACGACGCCGCCGACTCCCCCGACGCGGTCACCCCGGTCGACCGCGTGTGGGACCTCGACCAGCACGGCCCGTTCAGCAACGTGGACCGGAAGAACTTGGACCCGAACACCGCGTACCGCCTGTACACGCAGGACGGGAGCGGGAACCTGAAGTGGCACGGCGACTTCTACACCAACGGTGACTCACCACCTCGGTTCACCCACATCAGCACGTGGACCGGCGCCGGAACCTCCCAGCTCAACCCGGAGCTCGGCGACAAGAACACCATGCAGGACATCGCCAACACCCGCCCCGACGGACTTCCCATCAACGGCGTCAAGTACGAGGTCGACGGGACGCACTTCCACGTCGACGAGCACGGCAACGGGTCGCTCGCGTTCACGACCGACTACAGCCAGTCCGGCAGCAGCCGCGGAAATCAGGACGCGCAGCGCCGCATCGGTCACATCTACCAGGAGCACATCGGTGAGACCGGGAGAGGGGGGCACGGCAAGGACCACCGGAACTCCCCCCATCCGCCGATGGAAAGAATCAACATCACGCCCCAGGCTTACGTGCAGAACAATTTCACCGGAAGCCAGCACCAGAAGGACCTCAGCTGGCGCCGCATGGAATACGACGGAATGCTCATGGGCCAGCAGTTCAAAACCGACATCCACCGCAGGATCTGGTACGAAGCGGCGACCGTCGGAGATGTCCCGGACCGCGCACACGTACTCTGGGAACAGGTGACGAACGGCGTACGCACCGTCCACTACAGGAGCTTCGACAATGTCCCGAACCCCGCCCCCGCACGACGCCCCGGAGCGCTCTGAAGTCCTGGCGAGCTGGATTTGCGCGCAACTCGTCAACCACGCCCCCGAGGGGTGGCGGCGCATCGACTTCAGCGCCGCGATGACCACTTCGGCGCGCGACATCAGGTGCGCGGTCATCATGCGCGACGGCAGCAGCCCGGCCATCGAGGTCCCGGAGGGGCTCGTCCCCGCGCTGGCCGATCTCCGGAGGGAGATGTACGAGCCCGGCCGGGGGACCTGGCTCTCGCTGCGCTACATGATCGACCCTCCGGACGAGTTCTTCGCCGTGTACAACCGCAACCTGGATCCGATGTGGGATCCGCCCCTCCCAGCCGAAGCCTTCGCGGAAGACCTGGAAGAATTCCCGCGCCTCGACGAGAACATCCCGCAGTGGCTGAAGGAAATCACCGAAGGAAAATGATTTCAGCAACCCACGAGCGGATCGGATAGGGACGCCATGAACAGCCACAGCCCCTCGATCGACGACTTGCGCGAGAACCTCACCAATCGGCTCGCGCTGACGCTTCCGGCTGGGTGGGAGTACGCCCAGGTGCTGTACCGGGCGCTCGGCGCGCACGAGGAGATCGCGGCCGTGGTGCACCTGGTCACGCGACAGCTCGCTCCGTGGTCTCCCCCGCCGCAGCTCCGCGACGACTTCAGGCTGCTCCGCGCCGCCATGGCGGACGGCACGACCGGAACCTGGCTGAGCGCGAAGTACGAACTGCGCTTCCCGGACGACACCGCGTTCAAGTTCAACACCGCGAAGCGGCCGCGGTGGACCGCCGAGCCGTCCGAGGCGGACTACGCGCTGGAGCTGGAACGCTTTCCGCGAGCCCCCGAGCACGTCCCCGCCTGGTTCCCCGCCCGGGATTCCTGATCCGGCGCATCGCGGCCGAGCGCACGGACAGCTCGGCCGGGCCGAGCACCGGGCCCCCGGGGATCACCTCGGCAGCGGCGACGTCCGGCCCGGCCGCCGCGCGGGCCCGCGTCGGGAAGCCGTCCCCGGAACGCGGCGCGCGCCACTGCCGGACCTCGGCCACCCCGCCACCCCGGGCACGCGCTCGCGACCGGAGCGCCGGGTGCGGCGTTCCGCTCCCGGCATCGCGGACGGATCAGCGGGACGACCCCCGCAGGAAGCGCGCCACCTCCGCGCCGAAGCGCTGCGGAAGTTCGAGCGGCGGGGTGTGCCCGCACTCCAGCAGCACCACCTCCGCGTCCCCCAGCAGCCCGGCCAGCTCACGGGCGTGCTCCGCGGTGCGGGCGGCGTCGAACCTGCCGTGCACGACCAGCGACGGGATACCGGCGAGCTCGCCCAGCCGGGGCCCCAGGTCGGTGTCGCGCTGGCTGCGCAGGACCGCGAGCACCGCCTCCCGCGACAACCGGGCCGGATAGTCCTCCAGCCGCGCCGCGAAGGCCGGGTCCCGCACCGAGCGGAGCGCGACCGCTCGCCAGAGCTCCGGCCCCCACCGACGCGCGACCCGGTCGATGATGGCGTCCACGTCGCCGTGCCCGCGCATGTTGGCGCCCGTGTCGCAGCAGAGCACGCCGCGCACCGGTGCCCGGTCGTGCAGCGCGGCGGCCAGTGCGAGCACACCACCCGTGGAGTGGCCGAGCAGCACCACCGGGGCGTGCCGACGCGCGAGCCCGGCGATCCGCGCACCGAGCGCGGCGACCTCGTGCGGTCCCGGCCACTCCAGCCAGGGAGCCACCGCCACGTCGCTGCCGGTCGCCTCGGCGAGCCCGTCGAAGATCGCCGGATCGCACATGGTGCCCGGCAGGCACAGCAGGGTCGGCGCCCCGGGCACGCGGTCCCGGGGACTGCTGACCATCACCTCGGGCTCCAGCACGCTCAGCTCCCCGACTCCGACGGCCCCGGCACGCTACCGCGGACTAGTCGAACTGCGGCGCTTCCGTGCGGGTTCGCTTGAGCTCGAAGAAGTACGGGTACGAGGCCAGCACGCGGGCCGCGTCGAACAGCTCGCCCGCCTGCTCCCCGCGCGGGATGCGAGTGGTGATCGGGCCGAAGAACGCGACCCCGTCGACGTGGATGGTCGGGGTGCCCACGTCGTCACCGACCGGGTCCATCCCCCGGTGGTGGCTGGCCCGCAGCTCCTCGTCGTGGTCGGTGCCGTCCGCCGCTTCGGCCAGCGACGCGGGCAGCTCCACCTCGGCCAGCGCCTCCCGGATCACCTCGTCGTAATCCTTCCGGCCCCCGTCGTGGATCCGGGTCCCCATCGCGGTGTAGAGCGGCGAGAGCACCTGCTCGCCGTGGTCGCGCGCGGCGGCGATCGCGACCCGCACCGGACGCCAGGCGCGCCGCATCAGCTCGGCGTAGTCGTCCGGGAGGTCCCGCCCCTCGTTCAGCACGGCCAGGCTCATCACCCGGAAGTTCAGCTCGATGTCGCGCACCTGGGCGACTTCGAGCATCCAGCGCGAGGAGACCCAGGCGAAGGGGCAGAGCGGGTCGAAGTAGAAGTCGACGTGGGGACGCTCGGTGCTCATGGACAACCTTCCGCAGTGCTCCGCGACGCCGCGCGGGGATAGGACGGCACGGGCGGACGTGCCCGCTGTCAGGTGCAACCCGGCTGCCCCGGCAGATCTTCCCGATGAGGCCGAACGAGTGCGGAATGTGCCGGTTTTCCCGGATGAACCCCCGTTTCAGCCCGGCGGACCAGGTATTTCGGCGATCACCGACACGCCCGGCCGCGACGATCAGGCGTCGGGCGGCGGCTCGGCGGCGCGGCGTGATTGGATTCCAGCGCCCCGCACCGGCGCGGAAGGCCGGTGCGAAATCCCTACGAACAACGAGGTGATCCGTGGCCCCGCCGAACCTCACCCAGGACCAGGCCGAACAGCGCGCCGCGCTGCTCGAGGTCGAGTCCTACGTGATCGAACTGGACCTCTCCGCCGGCGCGGACGGGCCGGACGTGCGGACCTTCGGTTCCACCACGACGGTGCGGTTCCGCAGCACCCGGCCGGGCGAGTCCACCTGGATCGACCTGATGGCCGAACAGGTGCGGGGGGCGACGCTCAACGGCGCCGAGCTCGACGTCTCCGGCTACGCCGAGGACACCGGGATCGCGCTGCCGGACCTGGCCGCCGACAACGAGCTCGTCGTGCGCGCCGACCTCAGCTACACCAACACCGGTGAGGGCCTGCACCGCTTCGTCGACCCGGTCGACGGCGGCGTCTACCTTTACAGCCAGTTCGAGACGGCCGACGCGAAGCGGATGTTCACCTGCTTCGACCAGCCGGATCTCAAGGCCACCTACCAGATCACCGTGCACGCGCCCGCGTCCTGGAAGGTCATCTCGAACGCGCCCGCCGAGATCACCGGGACCGGCGAGCACCGCACCCACGTCTTCGACACCACGAAGCCGATGTCGACCTACCTGGTCGCGCTGGTCGCGGGCCCCTACGCGGAGTGGCGGGACGAGTTTCCCGGTGAGGACGGCCAGGACCCGATCCCGCTGGGCCTGTACTGCCGCGCTTCGCTCGCCGACCACCTCGACGCGGAGCGGCTGTTCACCGAGACCAAGCAGGGATTCGCCTTCTACCACAAGGCGTTCGGGGTGCCCTACCCGTTCGGCAAGTACGACCAGTGCTTCGTGCCCGAGTTCAACGCCGGGGCGATGGAGAACGCCGGCTGCGTCACCTTCCTGGAGGACTTCGTCTTCCGGTCGAAGGTCACCGGCTACCTGTACGAGCGCCGCGCCGAAACCGTGCTGCACGAGATGGCGCACATGTGGTTCGGCGACCTCGTCACCATGCGCTGGTGGGACGACCTGTGGCTCAACGAGTCCTTCGCGACCTGGGCGAGCGTGCTCGCGCAGGTCGGCGGCACCCAGTACACGAGCGCCTGGACGACCTTCGCCAGCGTCGAGAAGTCCTGGGCGTACCGCCAGGACCAGCTGCCCTCCACGCACCCCGTCGCCGCGGACATCCCCGACCTGCAGGCGGTCGAGGTGAACTTCGACGGCATCACCTACGCCAAGGGCGCCTCGGTGCTCAAGCAGCTCGTCGCCTACGTCGGGCTGGACAACTTCCTGGCGGGGCTGCGGGTCTACTTCGAGCGGCACGCCTGGGGCAACGCCACCCTCGACGACCTGCTGCGGGCGCTGGAGGAGGCCTCCGGGCGCGACCTGTCCTGGTGGAGCGCGCAGTGGCTGCAGACCACCGGCCTGAACATGCTGCGCCCCCGGTTCAGCACCGACGACGAGGGCCGGTTCACCGAGTTCACCGTGGTGCAGACCGGCGCCCGGCCCGGCGCCGGCGAGCACCGCACGCACCGGCTCGCGATCGGCGTCTACGACGACGACCCGGCCACCGGAAAGCTGGTCCGCACCCATCGCGTCGAGCTCGACGTGGCCGGCGAGCGCACCGAGGTCCCCGACCTCGTGGGGGTGCACCGGGGCAAGCTGGTGCTGGTCAACGACGACGACCTCACCTACTGCACGATGCGGCTGGACCCCGAGTCGCTGGCCGCGCTCATCGACCGGATCGGCGACGTCGAGCAGTCGCTGCCCCGCGCGCTGGGCTGGTCGACCGCCTGGGAGATGACCCGGGAAGCGGAGCTGAAGGCGCGTGACTTCGTGAGCCTGGTGCTCGGCCGCTCGGCGGACTCCGGCATCGGCGCGGAGAGCGAGATCGGCGTGGTGCAGCGGGTGCTGCTGCAGACCCAGACCGCGCTGGCCTCCTACGCCGATCCGGAGTGGCAGGGCGAGGGCTGGGACCGGTTCTCGACCCGGATGCTGGAGCTGGCGCGGGCCGCCGAGCCCGGCTCGGACCACCAGCTCGCGTTCGTGAACTCGCTGGCGTCCTCGGTGCTCGGCGAACCGCAGCTGACCGCCGTGCGCGGGTGGCTGGACGGAACGGCGCCGCTGGAGGGGCTGACCGTGGACACCGACCTGCGCTGGTCCCTGCTGCAGGCGCTCGTCGCGCACGGCGCGGCGCAGGAGGCCGAGATCGACGCGGAGCTGGACAAGGACCAGACCGCCACCGGCAGGCGCAAGGCCGAGCGCGCGCGGTCGCTCATCCCCACTCCGGAGTCCAAGGAGCGCGCCTGGCAGCGGGCCGTGCACGACGACGAGCTGCCGAACGCGGTCAGCGACTCGATCATCGCCGGGTTCCAGCACCCGGCGCAGCGCGAACTGCTGGCGTCCTACGTGGAGCGCTACTTCGCCGAGATCGACGAGGTGTGGCAGCGGCGCTCCAGCGAGCGCGCGCAGCCGACGGTGATCGGGCTGTTCCCGTCCTGGGCGGTGCGCCAGGACACCGTCGACGCCGCCGACGCCTGGCTGGCCGGGGAGCGCCCGGCAGCGCTGCGCCGCCTGGTCTCCGAGGGCCGGGCGGGCATCGTGCGCGCCCTCGCGGCCCGCGAGTTCGACCGCTCCTGACGGGACGCCGGGGTACCGGAGGTGCGAGGCGCCACCGGTACCCCGAGGCGGGCCGGTTCACGGCCAGGAGCAGCGGCGGATCAGCGCTGGGCGCCCGCCGCGTCGGAGAGCATGCGCAGCCCTCCGATGAGCCCCTCGATCAGCTCGTCCTCCCGGAAGGAGGCGACCATGGTCATCAACGCCAGCTGGCAGCTGCGGTCCGGCACCCTGCGCCGGGACTCCTCACCGGTCACGATCTCCACGGCGCGCTGCTGCGGGGAGACCGCGAGCAGCACGCCCTCCGCGGCCCGGGCACCGAGGTTGGAGTGCAGCGCGGCGGCGGTCTCGCGCGTCTGCTCGCCCAGGTCGCCGAGGTAGACGGCGAACTCCAGGCCGGTGCTGCGGCTGCAGAGGGTGAGCGCCTCGTCGAGCCGCGTGAGCTGTCCGGTGCTGAACGGCAGGTGCGGTCGTTCCGGCGTGACCCGGCGGGCGATGGACAACCGGCCGGTCGCGGTCAGCGCCTCGCCCGGCGCGAGGTCCTGGTCGTCGTCCTGGGTGATCTCACCAGTGGCCACGTGCGCCTCCCCGGTCGGTGCTGTGCGCGTGCTCGGAGGCCTCGGCCGCCGTCTCGGTCGTCGTCAGGTCACCGGGCGGTGCCGTGCTCACGCCCGCCGGGTTCGCGACCCAGAACACGGGATCGAAATCCCAGTCCTGGCCCGCCCGGTAGCGGGGCCGGGTCAGCTTCGACCGGAGGGCGATGAGCGTGACCAGCAGGTACACGCTCGCTGGGATCACCGCCAGCACGAGGAAGGTCTCCAACGCAGTCACGCTGAGCACGGTATCCGATCACGTGCCCGCGTGGGACGAGGACGCCGAGGCGCGCCGCCCGCGGCGGGCCGCCCCCCGATCGGACCCCGGAGCGACTCGGATGGCGGTGGACCGGCCGCGGGCGGCCCGTGCCGCGATCGCGGGCGGAGAAATCCGCACCATTCCGCTTTTCACCTGCGGGAACACCGGAAATCGGGAGATCCGAGTCGGGAGCGCCCCATTTCCGGGTGCGACTCGACGCCGGACAGCGGCCCATCCCCGCCCGTGAAAACGCGCTCCGCATTTCCTGCGGCAATTCGATACAACCGAACGAGTGAACCCAGGCGCTAGTTGACACCTGGCGGAATTCGTGCCAGCAGACTGGCCCTCCGGCGCGCGGGCGACGCCGAGCTCATCCGCACCCGCCAGAACGGCGCTGAACTGCGATGCCGCTCCGCGATCAGGAGCGGGCCCAGCCGTCGCGCACCCCTCGGATCGGGGCCGCCCGCACTGTCGAAGACGAGGCGTGCGGAGCGCTCGGCACCCGAGCGGGCTGGCTACGGCAGGTAGGCAAGTCGACACGGTTCAGTTACCGAAAGTGATGATTTGGGCCCTGAGCAGGACAGGGGCTACCGAAAGTCACTAGTCAAGCGTGATGCGCGTCACTTAATCTAACTCTTTCAGAGTAATACTCGCCGCCGAATGGAGCCCATCCAGAAGGTCGCAGCGGGCGGCGAGTTGGCGGCTTGTTTGAGGGGCGCTCCGCTTCTAGTTTTTCACCTGTATGGGTCTTGCATATTTGATCACCAGCTCTACTGCCCAGCCATTGACCCGCAGGAGGCACACCATGTCGATCACCGAAACCGCCGTGCAGACTAATGTAGTCACCATCTCCTCCGGTTCGCAGCCCCTTCTCGAACACGTTCCGCACATGGCGTCCGGCGTCCGGATCAGCGGGACCGGGAGGGGCGTGCGCATCAGCGGCCAGGACCGCGGTGTGCGCATCAGCGGGACGGAGCGGGGCGTCCGGATCAGCGGGGCAGACCGCGGTGTGCGCATCAGTGGGGCCGAGCGGGGCGTGCGCATCAGCGGCCAGGAACGCGGGGTCCGCATCAGCAGCGACCAGCGGGGCGTGCGGATCAGCAGCCAGGAACGCGGCGTCCGGATCAGCAGCCAGGAACGCGGCGTCCGGATCAGCGGTGACCAGCGCGGGGTCCGGATCAGCAGCCAGGAACGCGGCGTCCGGATCAGCGGTGACCAGCGCGGGGTCCGGATCAGCGGGGCGGAGCGGGGCGTGCGGATCAGCAGCCACCAGCGCGGCGTGCGCATCAGCGGCCAGGAACGCGGCGTCCGCATCAGCAGCCACCAGCGCGGGGTCCGCATCAGCGGCCAGGAACGCGGGGTCCGCATCAGCAGCCACCAGCGGGGCGTGCGGATCAGCAGCCAGGAACGCGGCGTCCGGATCAGCGGTGACCAGCGCGGGGTCCGGATCAGCGGGGCGGAGCGGGGCGTGCGGATCAGCAGCCACCAGCGCGGGGTCCGCATCAGCGGCCAGGAACGCGGGGTCCGCATCAGCAGCGACCAGCGGGGCGTGCGGATCAGCAGCCAGGAACGCGGCGTCCGGATCAGCGGTGACCAGCGCGGGGTCCGGATCAGCGGGGCGGAGCGGGGCGTGCGGATCAGCGGTGACCAGCGCGGCGTGCGCATCAGCGGCCAGGAACGCGGCGTCCGCATCAGCAGCCACCAGCGCGGGGTCCGGATCAGCGGCCAGGAACGCGGTGTGCGCATCAGCAGCCACCAGCGGGGCGTGCGGATCAGCGGGCGCGGTGCCGACCGGCTCGTCGCGGCGGCCTGAGTGCGCCCGACACGATCACGCCGCGGCTTCACCCAGGTACGGCAGCCACAGCGGATCCGTCTCGGACAACCCGGCGATCAAGCGCCAGTGCCTGCCGCGCGGGGCGTGCGGGGCCACCGGCAGCTGCCAGCCGAGCTCGCTGAGCGTCTTGTCCGCCTTGCGGTGGTTGCACTTGGTGCAGCAGGCAACGCAGTTCTCCCACGCGTGCGGCCCGCCCCGGCTGCGCGGCACCACGTGATCGATCGTCTCGGCCCGCCCCCCGCAGTACACGCAGCGGTGCCCGTCGCGGTGCATCAGCGCGGAGCGGGTCAGCGGCACGCGACCCCGGTAGGGCACCTTGACGAAGCTGCTCAGCCGGATCACCGACGGCACCTCGTGGCTGCTGGTGGCGGAGTGCAGCATCAGGCCCGCCGCATCGCCGTGCACCACCTCGGCCTTCCCGCAGACCAGCAGCACGATCGCCCGGCGAAGGGGAAGCGCGGTCAGCGGTTCGAAGGTCGTGTTCAGCAGGAGCACCCGCCGCTTGCGCCAGGCGGGTACCGGATTGCCCGACCGCCCGCCGGACGACGCCGCCTGATGGCACAGCGCCGCCCGGGGCACGTGCCCGAGGGCCGCGCCCTTCGGAGTCGGTATTCGGTCGTGCACGCGACCACCTCCACCGGGTTGGCAGGAACCAGTCGACCACAAGCCGCACCCCGAACGCACGTGTGATTCGCCACGTGCTAGCAACCGGACGCCGGGGGACGAACCCGAGGTCGCGGCGCGGGGAGCGCTCGGTGGACCGGCCGGAACCACTGTCGCCGATCGTATGGGTTCCGGTGTTGATCGTTCAGGGTGAATTCGCCGAATGCCGCCGCCGGAACTCCGCGACGGGCCCGCGTAGCCGTATCGTCGGCGGGCGTGACGAAGGTTGAGCCGCCCCTGTCCTACCCGCACGCCGAGCGCTCCGACGCGGCCGACGAACTGCACGGCAGGCTGGTCCCCGACCCGTACCGCGGTCTGGAGGACCCCGCCGACCCGCGGACCGAGGCGTGGTCCGCCGCGCAGGACCGGCTCGCCCGCGCTCGGCTCGACGCGCTCCCCGGCCGCGCGGAGCTCGGCGAGCGCCTGACCTCGCTGCTGTCGGCCGGATCGGTGTCCGCCCCGGTGTGGCGGGCGGGCCGCGCGTTCTTCACCCGCCGCGAGCCGGGCCAGGAGTTCCCGGTCCTGCACGTGCGGGACCACGACGGCTCCGAGCGCGTCCTGCTCGACGTCACCGAGCTCGACCCGTCCGGGCTCACCACGCTGGACCGCTGGTCGCCGAGCCTGGAGGGCGACCGGCTGGCCTACCAGGTCTCGGTCGGCGGTGACGAGGAGTCGCTGCTCTACGTGCGGGACGTGACCACCGGCGAACTCGTCGAGGGCCCGATCGACCGCTGCCGCTACTCGTCGATCGCCTGGATGCCGGGCGGCGCGGAGTTCTTCTACGTGCGGCGGCTGCCGCCGGAGGCGGTGCCCGAGGGCGAGGAGCAGTTCCACCGCCGCGTGTGGCGGCACCAGATCGGGTCGCACCCCGACGACGACCTGCTCGTCCACGGCGACGGGCAGGACCACACCTTCTACTACGACGCGCGGGTCTCCCGGGACGGGCGCTGGCTGCTGATCCACGGGAGCCCGGGCACCGCGCGGCGGGACTCGGTGTGGATCGCGGACCTGTCCGCCGGGGGCGAGCTGCGGCAGGTCGTGGACACCTCCGAGGGCTTCCGCGCCTCGGCGTGGGTGGAGCGCGACGGCAGGCTCTACGTGCAGACGACGTTGGACGCGCCGCGCTGGCGGCTGTGCGTCGCGGACCCGGAGGCGCCGGAACCGGAGCGCTGGCAGGAACTCATCCCCGAGGACCGGGAATCGGTGCTGGAGGCGGTGCGCTGGTTCGACGACGGCACCGACGACCCCAAGCTCGCGGTGCTGCGCACCCGGCACGCGGTCTCCGAGCTGGCCTTGCACGACCCGGTGACCGGGGAGCGCACCGAGCAGGTCCCGCTGCCGGGCGCCGGGCAGATCACCGCGCTCACCGCGGTGGACGAGGACACCGAGGGCGATCGGGACCGGTTGTGGATCGGCTGGACCGACTTCGCGACCCCACCGGGCGTGCGGCTCTACACCCGCGCCTCCGGGACGACCCGCCAGCACCGCAGCGCGCCCGGAGCGGCCGACCTGCCCGAGGTGCACGCCTCGCAGGTCGAGTACGCCTCGAAGGACGGCACCACCGTCCGGATGTTCCTGCTCGCCCCCGCCGCCGAGCCGACCGTGCCGCGCCCGGCGCTGCTGACCGGCTACGGCGGGTTCTCGCTGTCGATGGAGCCGTCGTACTCCCCCAGCGCGCTGGCCTGGGTCGCCGCGGGCGGCGTGTGGGCGCTGCCCTCGCTGCGCGGCGGTGGCGAGGAGGGCGAGCAGTGGCACCGGGCGGGAATGCGCGAGAGCAAGCAGAACGTCTTCGACGACTTCCACGCCGCGGCCGAGCACCTGGTGGCGACCGGTTGGACGGAGCCCGACCGGCTGGCGATCACCGGTGGCTCCAACGGCGGTCTGCTGGTCGGCGCCGCGCTGACGCAGCGCCCCGAGCTCTACCGGGCCGTGGTGTGCTCGGCACCGCTGCTGGACATGGTGCGTTACGAGCGCTTCCTGCTGGGGCGCACCTGGAACGACGAGTACGGCACGGCGGACGATCCGGAGGAGCTGGAGTGGTTGCTGTCGTACTCGCCGTACCACGCGGTGACCGAGGGCACGGCCTATCCGTCGGTGCTGTTCTCGGTGTACGAGTCCGACACGAGGGTGGATCCGAACCACGCGCGCAAGATGTGCGCGGCGCTGCAACGAGCCACCGCGTCCGACCCGGAACGGCGCCCGATCCTGCTGCGCCGGGAGACCGAGGTGGGGCATTCCGCTCGTTCCGTTTCGCGTACCGTGGGGCTGGCGACCGACCAGCTCGCCTTCCTAGCGGAGGCCACCGGGCTCCCCCTCGCCTGAGCGGTCGCCACCTCTGACAACCAGTCGCGGGAGGCGCGCGCCACGCCAGCGGTGCACGACCGGCCCCGGGAGCTGCGGACGGCGGGGCGTCCACAGCTCCCGGTCACGGGCCAGGTCGGCGCTCGGGGTGTGGTGAGCGGCCTCCGGTGACGCACCGGTCGACGACACACCCGAGCATGGAGACCCCCGCCCCATGAGCTCCCCGCTGTTAGCGCAGCCGTTGCTGACCCAGCCCAACTGCGTCCACGAGGAAGGCAGCTGGTGCCAGGCCGTCTTCTCCTGGACCGGCAACCAGTGGCTCGCGATGTACTCGGACCTGCTGATCGCGAAGCCGCTGAACATCCTGCTGATCGTGATCATCGCGTTCCTCGCGCGCTGGTTCGTGCACCGGACGATCTCCCGGCTCACCCGGGGCAACGGCGCGAAGACCCCGAAGCTGCTGGCCCCGCTCAAGGAGCGCCGCCCCGAGTCCGCGGGCATGGCGCTGATCTCGGAGCGCCGGGTGCAGCGGGCGCGGACGATCGGCTCGGTGCTCAAGTCGCTGGCCTCGTTCGTGATCTTCGGACTGGCGCTGATGTACGCGCTGAAGTCCCTGGGCATCGAGCTGGCGCCGATCCTCGCCTCGGCCGGGGTGCTGGGCGTCGCGGTCGCCTTCGGCGCGCAGAACCTGGTGCGGGACTTCCTCTCCGGGATGTTCATGATGGTCGAGGACCAGTACGGGGTCGGCGACACCGTCGACCTCGGAGAAGCGACCGGCACCGTCGAGGCGGTCGGGCTCCGCGTCACCACGCTGCGCGACCTGCACGGCACCGTCTGGTACGTCCGCAACGGCGAGATCCTGCGCGTCGGCAACTCCAGCCAGGGCTTCGCGGTGGCGGTCGTGGACTTCCCCATCTCGCACACCAGCTCCGTGGAGAAGGCGATGGAGGTGGCGACCCGGGTCGCCACCGAGGCCGCTGCCCGGGAACCGCTGTCCAAGGACGTGATGGGGCCGCCCGAGATGCTCGGCGTCGACCAGATCACCTCCGACACCATCACCCTGCGGCTCACCGTGAAGGTGCGGCCGAGCACCCAGTGGGCGGTGCAGCGGAGGCTGCGGGTCGCGATCAAGCGCGCCTACGACGACGAGGACATCCAGCCGCCCTACCCGAACGGCCGTCCGCAGCTCGACTCGGCCGCCCAGGTATGAGGCCGGCCACCCGCAGGGGAGGATGGCGGACGTGAGCGCACCGGAGACCTTCTACGACCAAGTCGGCGGCGAACCCACCTTCCGCTTCATCGTGGCCCGGTTCTACGAGGAGGTGGCGAAGGACGACCTGCTGCGCCCCCTGTACCCGGAGGCGGACCTGGGCCCCGCCGAGGAGCGGTTGCGGCTGTTCCTCATGCAGTACTGGGGCGGCCCGCACACCTACTCGGACCAGCGGGGCCACCCCCGGCTGCGGATGCGGCACGCACCGTTCAAGGTGGGTCCGGCGGAGCGCGACGCCTGGCTGCGCTGCATGCGGATCGCGGTGGACGAGGCGGAGCTCGACGCCGAGCACCGCAGGCAGCTCTGGCAGTACCTGGAGATGGCGGCGCACAGCATGATGAACTCGTGGTTCTAGGAGCCTGATCGATCGCGATGAACGCACCGGTGGGGGACTCGGGAGCGGCTGGGCCCGCGCCGTGGTGGCACGACGCGGTGTTCTACCGCGTGGACGTGCGTTCGTTCGCCGATGCCAGCGGTGACGGGGTCGGGGACCTCGACGGCGTCCGGTCGCGGATGGGCTACCTGGAGCTGCTCGGCGTGGACGCGCTGTGGTTGACGGCGCTCACGGCGAGCCCGCTGACCGACCCGCAGCGGGGCCGCGCGGTCGATCCGGTGCTGGGCGAGCTCGACTCGTTCGAGGCGCTCGTCGACGAGGCCCACGCCGCCGGGCTGCGGGTGGCGATGGACGTGGCCGTGCAGCGCGACCGCGTGGACCTGCTGGAGACGACGGACCACGAGGTCTTCGAGGGCGCGGTGCGGTTCTGGCTGGGCCGCGGGGTGGACGCGCTGCGGGTCGCCGTCGCACCGGGTACCGCCGAGCCCGCCGGCGCGGCGGAGCGCGCGGTGCTGCGCGCGCTGGCTCCGATCGTGGCGGACCACCCGGGCCGGTGCATCGGTGTGCTGGTCGACGCCGCGTGGTTCGAGGACTCCCCCGATCCCGAGGCGGCCTGGGACATCGGCATCGACCTGCGGCTGGGCCGCACCCCCTTCGACGCCGCCGAGCTGCGCGACGTGATCACCCGGGTGCTGGGGTCCGCCCGGGCGCTGGGGGTGCCCGCGGTGTGGGCGCTCTCCAGCGAGGAGCGGGTGCATCCGGTGAGCCGGTTCGGCGGTGGCGCGGCCGGGGAAGCGCGGGCCAGGGCGCTGGCGCTGGTCACCTTGGGCCTGCCGGGCGTCGTGGGGCTGGAGACCGGCGAGGAGCTGGGCCTGCCGAGCACCGGCGGCCGGGTGACGCCGTCCGCGCGGGGACCGATGCCCTGGGAGGGCGACGAGGCGCCGTACGGCTTCTCCCCGGTGCCGGGCGGCTGGTGGCCGATGTCGGCCGAGTGGGCCGGCTACACGGTGGAGGCGCAGCTGGAGGACCCGCGGTCGACCCTGTCGCTGCACCGGCGAGCGCTGGAGCTGCGCGAGGAGCACCCGGCCCTGCGCGGCGGCGAGGTGTCCTGGTTCGGCGCGCCACCCGGCTGCTTCGCGTTCCGGCGGGAACCGGGCGAGCTGACCTGCGCGCTCAACACCGGTACCGAACCGGTGTCGCTGCCACCGGGCGAGGTGCTGCTGACCAGCGGGGCGCTGGAGGACGACCGGCTGCCCCCCAACACGGCGGTGTGGCTGATCTGACGCGCGAGGCGGGCGGGCGCGACCGCGCCGCTCATCGCCGGGCCGCGCGGCTCCGCAACGATCGACCGGTCGGGCTCCCCGACTCGTTGCCGTGGCGAAGCACCAGGTGAGCGGCGTCGCCGCCGCCGCGAACCGACCTTCCGGTGATCACGGCCCGCCCGCCGGGTAAGTTGAGCGGCGCTCGACACCCGCATTCCGCTTCCGCACAGGACGTCATGACCGCAGCGAGCCCGGCACCTCGCCCCCAGGCCCAGCGCCCTGACCAGCACTCCAGCCCCAAGCAGGGGACCCGGCTGCTCGGCGTGGACCTGGCCCGATTCGTCGCCATCTTCGGCATGTTCGTGATCCACTTCGGCGCGCCGTTCTGCACCGGGCCCGTCGAGATCGCGCTGGCCCAGGCCTCCAGCGGCCGGTCCACGGCGCTGTTCACCTTCCTGGCCGGGGTGTCGCTGGCGATGCTCACCGGGCGCGGCACCCCCCTGACCGGGTCGGCGCTGCGGGACGCGCGAACCCGGGTCGCCGTCCGGGCGGTGCTGCTGGTGCTGGTCGGGCTGGCACTGGCGAAGGCCACCGAGGCGACCGGGTTCCTGCTCACCGTGATCATCCCGTTCTACGGGCTGTACTTCCTGCTGGCGCTGCCGTTCCTCGGGATGGGACCGCGCGGCACCGGCATCTCCGCCGCCGCGCTCATCGTGATCGGTCCGCAGCTGTCGTTCCTGCTGCGCGGGATGCTGGCCGGGGACGGCCCGCTCGCGATCGCGGCGGGGGCGCTCAACGCCGTGGACCCGGGACGGCTGGTCGCGGGCCTGGGACTGCTGGACCTGGCGCTGGTGGGCTTCTACCCGGCGATGACGTACCTGGCGCTGGTGCTCGCCGGGATCGGGGTCGGGAGGTTGGACCTGCGCTCGCGGCGGATCCGGCGCCAGCTCGGCGTCGGTGGGGTGCTGCTCGCCGCGGTCGCCTACGCGAGCTCCGGCCTGCTGGCCCTGCTGGTCGGCCCGCTGCCCGACGTGCTCACCGAGGGCACGGTACCGCTGGAGCACCCGGTGCTGCTGCTCGCGGACCGCTCGCACAGCGGTTCGTCCTTCGAGCTGCTCGGCGCGCTCGGCGTCGCGGTGGCGGTGCTGGTGCTGTGCCTGGAGCTGGCCGACCGGTTCGAGCGCCCGCTGCTGCCGCTGATCAAGGCGGGCACGATGGCGCTGACCCTGTACGCGCTGCACGCGCTGGTGATGGCCTGGCAGATCGTCACCGGCGGCTGGCCGATGAGCGGGGTGCCGGAAACCCTGGACGAGCTGGCCAGCATGGGCCAAGCGGCCAGCTGGGTTCCCGACCTGCCCTCGTTCCCCGCCGACGGGCACCGCCCGGAGGGCGTCGTGGGCCTGGTGAACACCTACATGGCCGAGCTGTTCCTGGTGTTCTCGCTGGTGTTCGCGACGGGCTGGAAGCGCTTCTTCCGGCGCGGTCCGCTGGAGGGCGCGGTCAGCTCAGCCGTCAGCTGGTGCACCGATTCCCTCCGCCTCACCCGGTCCTGAGCAACGGGCTCCGCGCTCCTCGCGGACGAGGCGGCCCCGTCCGCGGGGACGGGAGAGGCCGAGCCGGGTTCCGCTCGCACTGCTGGCGTGCCGCACCGCCCCGCACCGGCCGGGGTCCGCCGCCTCCCCGCGCAACGGGCGCGGTCGACGCGGACCCCGCCCCGTCACATCAGCAGCGGGAGCAGCGCGTGGCGGCGGCGGACCACCGCTCCGAAACGGGAGTCCAGGCGCAGCCAGGAATCGGTGGCGCTGACCCGCACGATCTCCGACTCCAGCGGCTCGGAGACCAGGAAGCCCATCCCGGAGAGCACGAACAGGCAGCGCAGCGGGACCTTCACCTCCAGCCCGGCGCCGCTGACCGTGAACACCTCCTGGTCGAGCAGCGAGGCGGGCGGGGTCCCCTTGGGGCCCACGTTCTCCTTCGCCACCCCGATGCCCTGGTCGGCCACCTCGCCGACGAGCTTCGCGGGCAGGTCGTCCACCCGCCGCCAGCCCGCCGCGGGCGGCAGCTCGGAGCGCCAGAGCAGGTCGCGCGGCGGGCCGGGGTCCATCGACGGCCCGCCCGCCACCGTCAGCGTCGCCAGCAGCTCGTTGCCCGAGACCGTGACGTCCGCGGGCTCCACCGCACCGGCCACCGAGCGGGTGCACAGCGCGTCGAACGGGGTCGACGCCCACACGTCGACCCGCTCACCGCCAGCGCGCCCGCGCAGCCGGATCGAGGTCTGCGAGTCCAGCCGCACGGCGCGCGCCACGAACGCGCCGAGGTCGTCGCGCTCCACCCGGTCCGGCATCCGAAGCTCAGGCACGGTCGCCCGCCTCCGCGACCGCGAGCTGCCACTCGGCGAGGAACTCGTGCTCGTCGGCGGTGAGCCGACGGGGGCGCCCGGCGCTCAGGTCGTAGGGCACCAGGGTGGTCTCAGCGGTGGCCACCGCGGGAGCCCCGCTCGTCGAGGCCGAGTAATCGATCACGAACGACGCCGGCCGCAGGTCCCGCACCGACAGGCGCACCTGCAGGGGCCCCGCCGCGTGCGCGATCGGGGCCCGGTAGTCCACGGCGAGCTTCGCGACGACCACGCCCTCGGCCAGCCCGAGCAGGCCGCGCCGGGAGGCCTCGGTGAACAGCAGCTCCACCCGGGCCTCCTCCAGCAGGGTCACCGTCCGGGCGTGGTTGACGTGCCCGAACACATCCATGTCCGACCAGCGCAGCGGAACATCGGCTACGAAAGCACCCACTCGTCGGCGTCCTTCCCGTGGTGTTGGCTGGGCCGCCCCAGATCGTAGTCCGCTCCCCGGCCGGTCCCCCGACGCGAGGAGGGGGACGGGTCAGGCTGGCCGGACCCGTCCCCCGCTTCGCCCGGCCCGGTCGTCCCGCGAGGCCGACCGGACCGGGAACCGCTACCGGACCATGCTGCGCAGCTGCCGGGTCGCCACCGACAGCGTCGCCAGGTCCAGCCCGCCCGACCGCTTGATCGCCTCCAGCGAGGTCCGCGCCCGCTCGATCCGGGAGGCGTTGGTCGCCTCCCACTGCGCGATCTTGTCCTCGGCCGGGTCCTCCGGGTCGCTGGTGCTGAGCACGTCGATCGTCAGCGCCCGCAGCGAGGCGTAGAGGTCGTCGCGCAGCGCGAGCCGCGCCAGCGAGTGCCAGCGGTTGCCGCGCTCCAAGCCGTTCACGGCCAACAGCAGGCGCTCCATGTCGAAGTGCTCGGACAGCGTGTAGTACAGCTCCGCGCTCTCGCGGGGGCTGCGCTCCGCGCTGAACCCGGCGTCGCGCTCCGCGAGCTCGGCGACCTCGGTGATGTCCAGCAGCGCGTAGGTGTCCAGCAGCGAGCCGATGCGCTCCGCCAGGTCCGCGGGCACGCCCTCGGCGACCAGGCGCTCCGCCTTCTCCTTCGCGCCGCTCGCGGCCTGGCCGCGCAGCAGCCCGGGCACGCTCGCCGACAGCTCCGCCACCACCGGGCGGAACCGGCTGATCTCGGCACCGATCGCCAGCGGCTGCGGCCGGTTCGACAGCAGCCAGCGGGCGGCCCGGTCCAGCAGCCTGCGGACCTCCAGCACCATGCTGTCGGCGACCCGGCTCGGCACCGCGTTGTCCAGCTCGTCGATCCGCCGCAACAGGTCCGGCAGGTCGTAGACGCCGGTGACCACCGCGAACGCCCGGACCGCGTCGGTCGCGGTCGCGGCGATCTCCTCGGCCAGCCGGAAGGCGTAGGACACGCCCGCGCCGTCGACGACCTCGTTCACCAGCAGCGTCGAGGTGATCTCGCGGCGCAGCGGGTGCGCGGACACCGCGCTGCCGTAGCGCTCCCGCAGCGGCGCCGGGAAGTAGTCCGGCAGCCGGCCGCTGAAGGCGTCCGCGTCCGGCAGATCGCTGGCCAGCACCTGCGCCTTGAGCGAGAGCTTCACGTGCGCCAGCAGCGTCGCCAGCTCCGGCGAGGTCAGGCCGGTGCCGTTCTTCTCCCGGTCGCGCAGCTCCTTCTTGCTCGGCAGCGCCTCCAGTTCGCGGTCCAGGCCCGCGTCCTCCAACGCGGTGATCTGGCGCGCGTGCACCGAGACCATCGGCGCCGCGTGCGCGCGGGAGACGCCGAGCACCGCGTTCTGCCGGTAGTTGTCGGCCAGCACCAGGTCGGAGACCTCGTCGGTCATCTCGGCGAGCAGCTCGTTGCGCTGCTCCCCGTCCAGGCTCCCCCGGGTGACCAGCTGGTCCAGCAGGATCTTGATGTTGACCTCGTGGTCCGAGCAGTCCACCCCGGCGGAGTTGTCCAGCGCGTCGGTGTTGACCTTGCCCCCGGCGCGGGCGAACTCGATGCGCCCCAGCTGGGTCAGCCCGAGGTTGCCGCCCTCCCCGACGACGCGCACCCGCAGCTCCCCGCCGTTCACGCGGACCGCGTCGTTGGCCTTGTCACCGACCTCGCCGTGCGTCTCGGTGGCGGCCTTGACGTAGGTGCCGATCCCGCCGTTCCACAGCAGATCGGCCGGAGCCTGCAGGATCGCCTTGATCAGATCGGTCGGGGCCAGCGCGGTCACCGCGGGATCGATGCCGAGCGCGGTGCGAACCCGCTCGCCGACCGGGATCGACTTCAGCGAGCGCGACCAGACGCCACCGCCCTCGCTGATCTTGCCGCGGTCGTAGTCGTCCCAGGTCGACCGCGGCAGCTCGAACAGCCTGCGGCGCTCGGCGAAGGAGACCGCCGCGTCCGGCTCCGGGTCGATGAACACGTGCATGTGGTTGAACGCCGCGACCAGCCGGATGTGCTCGGACAGCAGCATCCCGTTGCCGAACACGTCGCCGCCCATGTCGCCGATGCCGACGACGGTGAACTCCTCGCGCTGGGTGTCGAGGTCGAGTTCGCGGAAGTGCCGCTTCACGCTCTCCCAGGCGCCCTTCGCGGTGATCCCCATCGCCTTGTGGTCGTAGCCGACGGAGCCGCCGGAGGCGAAGGCATCGCCGAGCCAGAAGCCGTAGGAGCGGGCGACCTCGTTGGCGATGTCGGAGAACGACGCGGTGCCCTTGTCGGCGGCCACCACCAGGTAGGTGTCGTCGCCGTCGTGGCGCACCACGCCCTGCGGCGGGGCGACCTCACCGCTGACCAGGTTGTCGGTCAGGTCGAGCAGGCCCGAGATGAACATGCGGTAGCAGGTGATGCCCTCCTTCAGGGCCGCCTCCCGGTCCTTGCCCGGGTCTCCGGTGGGCAGCGGCGGGCGCTTCACCACGAAACCGCCCTTGGCGCCGACCGGCACGATCACCGCGTTCTTCACCGCCTGCGCCTTCACCAGGCCCAGGATCTCGGTGCGGAAGTCCTCCAGGCGGTCCGACCAGCGCAGCCCGCCGCGCGCGACGGAACCGAAGCGCAGGTGCACGCCCTCCACCCGCGGCGAGTACACGAAGATCTCGTACTCCGGCCGGGGCTCCGGCAGGCCGGGGATCTCCTTCGGCTCCAGCTTCATCGCGAGGTACGAGCGGGCGCCCTCGGCGTAGTAGTTGGTGCGCAGCGTCGCGGAGATCAGGCTCAGGTAGCTGCGCAGGATCCGGTCCGCGTTCAGGCTGGTGACCTCGTCGATCAGCCTGCCGACCTGGGTGCGCAGCTCGTCCTGGCGCTCGGCCCGCTCGTCCTCGGCCAGCTTCGGGTCGAAGCGCGCCTCGAACAGCCTGCTCAACGCCACCGTCGTGGCCCGGTGGGTGAGGATGACGTCGGCGATGAACTCCTGGCTGTAGAGCACCCCGGTCTGGCGCAGGTACTTCGCGTAGGCGCGCAGCACCGAGGCCTGCCGCCAGCTCAGCCCGGCGCGCAGCACCAGCGAGTTGAAGCGGTCCACTTCGGCCTCGCCCAGCCAGACGGCGCGGAAGGCGTCCTCGAAGCGCTCGCGCAGCGTGTCCAGGCGCTCGGCGCCCTCGGTCTCCAGCAGCCCGGACTCCAGGCGGAGGCCGAAGTCGTAGATCCAGCAGCGCTCGCCGCCCTCGGGCACCACCTCGTAGGGGCGCTCGTCGACGACCTCGACGCCCATGCTCTGCAACACCGGCAGCACCCGGGACAGCGTGACGCGCTCCCCGGCCACGTAGATCTTGAACCGGCGCTCGCCCGGCACGGCGCCGCGCGGGGTGTAGAAGGACATCCGCAGGTCGTGCTCGCCGGACAGCGATTCCAGCCTGCGCAGGTCAAGCAGGCCCTCGCCGGCGCTGAAGTCCTCCTTGTAGGCCTCCGGGAACGAGGCCGCGTACTGCTGCGCCGCCTCGCTGGCGGCCTCGGAGCGCCGCACGCGCCGCGGCTCCCCGTTGGCGCCCGGGGAGATCTCCACCTCGTCGACCATCTGGTCTTCCCAGGTGTGGATCGCCTCGGAGAGCCGCTCCTGGATGCGGGCCAGGTCCGGCTCCGGCGGCTGCGAACCCGGCTTGGCGTGCACCACGAAGTGCACGCGCGCCAGCGCGGACTCGCCGACCCGGGTGCTGTACTCGACGCTGGAACCGCCGAGCTCCTCCAGCAGCACCTCCTGCATCGCCAGCCGGGAGCGCGTCGTGTAGCGGTCCCGCGGCAGGTACACCAGGCAGGAGAAGAAGCGGCCGTACGGGTCCCGGCGCACGAAGGGCTTGAGCTTGCGGCGCTCGGCCAGCGCGAGCACGCCGGTCACGGTCTCGCGCAGCGTGTCGAGGTCCGTGGAGAACAGCTCGGTGCGCGGGTAGTTCTGGATCTCCTCTAGCATCCGCTGGCCCGAGTAGGACTCCAGCGGGAACCCGGCCCCGTGGATCGCCTCGCGGACCCGGCGCTCGACGAAGGGGATGTCGAGCACGTTCTCGTGCAGCGCCGTCGTGGTGAACAGGCCGAGGAAGCGGTGCTCGCCGGTCACCTCGCCGCTCTCGTCGAAGGTCAGCACGCCGACGTAGAACGGGTGCACCGCGCGGTGCACGGTGGACGGGGCGCTGGCCTGCGTGAGGATCAGCGGCTCACCGGAGCGGGTGCTGGTCAGCACGTCCGGCCCCGTGGTGAGGTCCTCGGCGGCGACGGTCTCGCTGCGCAGCACGCCGAGGCCGGAGCCGAGCACCGGGCGCAGCACGGGCTGGCCGTCCTGCTCGACGAGCTCGTTGTGCCGGTAGCCGAGGAAGGTGAAGTGGCCGTCGGCGAGCCAGCGCAGCAGCCCGGCGCCGTCAGCGGCCCGCTCGCCGGAGGGCACCGAGGGGTGCGCCTCGAGCTGGTCGGCCAGCGAGCGGGCGGTCACCAGCATCCGCTCGGTGTCCTCGACGACCTCGCGGACATCGCTCAGCACGGTGAGCAGGCCCTGCTCCAGGGCCCGCAGGCGCTCGGCGTCGGTGACGCGGTCGACCTCGGCGAACATCCAGGACTCGGCGAACGCGCCCTCCGGCGGGGCGCCGGGGTCGGCGTGCGGCAGGACCTCGAGGAGCTCACCCGCGGCGTCGCGGCGCACCACGACGATCGGGTGGATGATGCGCTGCACCGAGGCGCCGTGCCGGGTCAGCTCGGCGATCACGCTGTCCACCAGGTACGGCATGTCGTCGGTGACGAGTTGCAGCACCGTCGCGGAATTGCTCCACCCCTGCCCGTCGAGGCTCGGGTTCACGGTCCGCACCAGCGGGCGGCCCGCAGCGCGGGAAGCGGCGAGCTCGTGGTGCGCCCGCAGCGCCGCGACCAGTTCCTCCGGTTCGTCACCGACGAGCTCTTCAGCTGGCACGTGCCGGAAGTAGGTCCGCAGCAGCTCACCGAGGTCACCGGCGGCGTTCGCCGCGCTGTCGAGCAACCAGGCCTTCGCGGCCTCCGGGTTCTCCAGCACGGCCTGTCCGCCGGGGGCGGCGTCGGGGAGGGCGGGTCGGGGTTTCGAGGTCATCTTCTGCTGCTCCACGCTTGACGGCACCGCGTTGTGCCAACACGGATTCCACCCTAAGCCTGCCAGGCCGAGGATCTGTCGGGTGGGAGCGGCACTGCTCCCCGGGGGAATCCCGGCACAACGTTCAGTGGCCCCGCGAAGTCCAGGGCTCGTGCGGAGACGCCGGACGGCGGTGCCGAGCACCGGGCTCATCCGGGACGGTCTCGTGCGGCAAGCCGATGGGATGGCCGTTGGTGGCGGGCCTGCCGTGCTTGCCCGGACCGTCGGGCTCGTCTTGGCGCCTGCCGTTCTCGTAGGCGAGCAGCGCTTCGGCGAGCAGGTCGGCGAGACCGACCTCGTCGCCCGGTTCCTCGGTCGCGGGCCGTTCCGAACCGGCGTCGCGGTGGCGGGCCAGGAGTTCGGCGGCCGACTGGAGCCGGTCCGCGGCGGGGCGCCCCGGGTCGGCGAGAGCGTCCGCGGGAGTGGAGTGCGCGGGAGTCGCGTGTGCGGGGGTCGCGTGCGCGGCCCCGTGTTCGGGTTGGGTCCGCTCGAACGGCGAGACCCGCGCGTCGCCCTGGTCCCCGTACACCGACTCGACGTAGGAGCCCCCGGAGTAGGAGCTCGCCGGGTACGACGGGTCCGACAGCAGACCCAGGTTCGGCGGCAGCCCGGCGCCCGGGTCGTCCGTCCGCTGTGGACCGGGCGGTGTCGTCGCACCCGGGGCGTCCCGGCCCCAGGAGGCGGAGTCCCACCGCGGCGGCTCCGGGATCCCCGCCTCGTCCTGCGGATCGGCGTGCCGGGCACGGCGGCGGCCGCCCGCGCGCGGCTGCTGCTCGGCGTCCTCGCGGTCCTCGCCGAGATGGGCACCGAGGTAGCGATCAGCCCAGGACGCACCGGAACTCGGGGAATCCTCGGTCCGCTCGGCCGACCAGCCCGGGATCTCCGGCTCCGCGCGGCGGCGGGATCCGGCGTCGTCCTCGCGGCCGTGGCGGCGCATTTCGGCGAGGCTCTCCCGGATCTCGGCGAGGGTCCGGCCGCGCGAACGCCTGCCCTCCTCCTCGGGCGGCGCGGGAGGCGCCTGCTCCGCGGGGTCCGCCGGCCACTGCTCTGGGCCGCGCACCGGGTCGTCCAGGTGTTCCACCGCACCGACCGAGGTCGCGGGCGGCTCGTGGTCCGGCACGGAGATCACCGGCATGATCGCGGTGACGTCCGGCGCCGCGGGAGCCTCCGCCGGAACGTCCCAGGGCGCGGTGCTCGTGGAGAGGGGCTCGTCGACCGGCGGATCGTCGGAGCGGGGGCTCTGGGGAACCTCCCACGCCGGGGTCGCCGGGAAGGCGCCGCCCGCGCTCGCGTCGTCCGCTCCGCCGAGGTGGGTCGCACCAGTTCCGGCGGAGTCGAAGGGCCGGTCCGCGGAGCCGTCGCGGCGGGCGACCGGGACCCCGGGGACCTCCCCCGGCTCAGCACGCGCGGGCTCGCTCCGGGAACCGAAGTCGTAGACCGGGAACCCCTCCCCGAACGGGGCAGCGGTGACCCGGCCGACGGGGACGTCGAGGCCGCTGTGCCGACCCGTCCCGTAGTCCGGCTCCGTGTCTCCGGCTGCCGGTTCCGGCTCGGGGGCGCGGCGCTTCCCGCCGCCCGAGCTCGCGGCGAACGGCGCCGATTCCCCTTCCGGGGCCCGGGGTTCCGGCATGGCGCCGGGTCCGGATCGCGCGGCACCGGTGGCGGTCTCGGAGTGCGGCCGACGGTCCTCGTTGGCGCGACTGGTCAACGTGTCCATCAACCGGCGGGCGGCGTCGCGCACGCTGCCCTCGCCGGGCCTGCGGTACTCGTCGAGCGGATCGGCTGCCGCGACCCGCTGGGCGCCGAACGGGTCCACCGCCCCGGCGGCGGGGACGCCCGCCTCGGAGAGCGCCGCGACGGCGTCGGCCGACAGCGGACCCGAGGGCGAGGATCCCACTCCGGGCGAGTCGGCGGGCGAGGTCGCGGTGCCCGGGTTACCGGCGGCTGGAGGTTCGGGTGCTGGAGGCTCGGCTGCTGGGAGTTCGGCTGCTGGGGTTTCCGCGTCGGACCGGGCGATCGCCGAGAGGGGCCGCTGCGGTCGGCCCGTGCCGTCCGCGCGGCGACGGCCCGCGGTCTGCGGTGCCTGCTCCGCCTCGGCGCCCCGCTCGTGCCCGGTGGTCTCGTGCTCGGTGGTCTCGTGCCCGGCGGCTTCGCGAGGGGCGGAGCCCCGCTCCTCACCCTCGTGCGCCGCGGCGTGCGAGGCCCGCTGGCGACGGCCCGGTTCCCCGGTGCCCTCGGCACGGCGCCCGCCCGAAGCGGCCGGCTCGGCCGACACCGGTTCGGCGGCGGTGGAACCTCGGGTGGGAGCCGCCAGCGCGGGGAACTCCTCCAGCAACCGAATCCGGGCCGCGTGCACGGCGGTGCGCCACCGCCGGTCGGCGGCGTACGCGCGACGCAGCGTGGCCAGCGCCTCGACGAACTCCTCGGCCCGCTCGTGGGTCTGCGAGGACATGCTCAGCGACTCGGTCAGCAGGCAGTCGAGCTTGTGGCGCTCGGCGTTCGCGGCCGCGTCGTTGAACAACCGGACCGCCGCCGCCAGCTCCCCGGACGGCAGGTGCACCCGGGTCGCCAGCGCCAGCCGCAACCAGCCGGACGGCCCGGCCGAGGCGGCCCGGACGGGCGTGCGGATGACCGGGGAAGCGGCCTCCACCGCCTCCGCGCGCTGCCCCAGGTCGAGCAGCGCGTGCACGCGCTCCAACACCAGTCGGGCGCGGATCTCCCCGCTCTCCGCCGCCGGATCGCCGAGCCGGTCGAGCAGCGCCAAGCCCGCTTCGGCGGCACGCACGGCCTGCTCGAACTCGCCGTTGCGCCGCAGGTGCCCGGCGCGCGCCGTGCGCACCCGGGCCAGCAGCACCCGGCTGGTGTCCCGGTTGAGGTCGGGCGCGGCCGCGTACAGCCGATCCGCCTCGTCCAGCGCGTCGGATCGTTCGGCCTCCCGCTGCCTGCCCGACAGCGCGGCGGCCAGCTCCAGCAGCGCGTGCGCCCGCAGCGCCGGCTCGATCCGCTCCTGCTCCAGCACGGGCTGCAGCACCCGCAGCGCCACCTCGTGACCGCCCGCGGTGCGCGCGCAGCAGGCGAGCTCCACGCGCAGCTCCGCGGCGACCTCGTGATCGCCCGCGCGCTCCGCGTCCCGGACGGCGGCGATAGCGCGGCTCGTGACCGCGACCCCGTGCCCGAGGCGGTTGGACGCGAACAACGCCACCGCCTCGGCGCGGAGCCGCAGCGCCCGGTCACCGGCGCGCCTGGCCTGCGCCACCGCCTGATCGCCCAACATCAGGGCGAGCTCGGGCACCCGCCAACGCATCTGCCGAGCGGGTTCGAACAACTCGTGCGCACCGCTCGGTGGAGCTCCGTGCACGCTGGCCAAGACGCCTCCCCGTCGGGTTCAGCCCCGGGTCAACTTCCGGTGGGTGACTCGATGCGGACGGGCGGCCTCCTGCCCCAGTCTCTCGATCTTGTTCTTCTCGTAGCCCTCGAAGTTGCCCTCGAACCAGAACCACTTCGCCGGGCTCTGCTCGTCGCCTTCCCAGGCGAGGATGTGCGTGGCGACGCGGTCCAGGAACCACCTGTCGTGCGAGATCACCACGGCGCAGCCCGGGAACTGCTCGAGGGCGTTCTCCAGGGAGCTCAGCGTCTCGACGTCCAGGTCGTTCGTCGGCTCGTCCAGCAGGATCAGGTTCCCGCCCTCCTTGAGGGTCAGGGCGAGGTTGAGCCGGTTGCGCTCACCACCGGAGAGCACGCCCGCCGGCTTCTGCTGGTCCGGGCCCTTGAAGCCGAACGCGCTGACGTACGCCCGCGACGGCATCTCGACCTGGCCGACCTGGATGTAGTCGAGACCGTCGGAGACGACCTCCCAGACGTTCTTCTTCGGGTCGATGCTGGCGCGGTTCTGGTCGACGTAGGACAGCCGCACCGTGTCGCCGACCTTGACGCTGCCGCTGTCCGGCTGCTCCAGCCCGACGATGGTCTTGAACAGCGTGGTCTTGCCGACGCCGTTCGGACCGATCACGCCGACGATGCCGTTGCGCGGCAGGTCGAAGGACAGCCCGTCGATGAGCAGGTTGTCGCCGAAGCCCTTCTTCAGGTTCTCCACCTCGACGACCTGGTTGCCCAGGCGCGGTCCCGGCGGGATCTGGATCTCCTCGAAGTCGAGCTTGCGGGTCTTCTCGGCCTCGGCCGCCATCTCCTCGTAGCGGTCCAGCCGGGACCGCGACTTGGTCTGACGCGCCTTGGCGTTGGAGCGAACCCACTCCAGCTCGTCCTTGAGGCGCCGCTGGAGCTTCTGATCGCGCTTGCCCTGGACGGCCAGGCGCTCCTGCTTCTTCTCCAGGTAGGTGGAGTAGTTGCCCTCGTACGGGTAGGTGCGGCCGCGGTCCAGCTCGAGGATCCAGCCCGCGACGTTGTCCAGGAAGTACCTGTCGTGCGTCACGGCGAGCACGGCGCCCGGGTAGGTCGCCAGGAACTGCTCCAGCCACAGCACGCTCTCGGCGTCCAGGTGGTTCGTGGGCTCGTCCAGCAGCAGCAGGTCGGGCTTGCTCAGCAGCAGCTTGCACAGCGCGACCCGGCGGCGCTCACCACCGGAGAGGTGGCTGACCTCGGCCTCCGGCGGCGGGCAGCGCAGCGCGTCCATCGCCTGCTCGAGCTGCGAGTCGATCTCCCACGCGTCCGCGTGGTCGAGGTCCTCCTGGAGGCGGCCCATCTCCTCCATCAGCTCGTCGGTGTAGTCGGTGGCGAGCTGCTCGGCGATCGCGTTGAAGCGGTGCAGCTTCTCCATGATCTCGCCGACGCCCTCTTCGACGTTGCCGAGGACGGTCTTCTCCTCGTTGAGCGGCGGCTCCTGCTGCATGATGCCGACGGTGTAGCCGGGCGAGAGGTACGCCTCGCCGTTGTTCGGCTGCTCGAGTCCCGCCATGATCTTCAGCACGGTCGACTTGCCGGCGCCGTTCGGGCCGACGACGCCGATCTTGGCACCCGGGTAGAACTGGAGGGTCGCATCATCGAGGATGACCTTGTCCCCGTGTGCCTTCCGCACCTTCTTCATGGTGTAAATGAACTCGGCCATGCCCTGAATCGTAGTTGCGTGCCGTGTCGGACCGTGCACCGCCCCGAGTGCGCCCGGGCCGCCCGGAACACCCGCCTCCACCGCTGGTCACCGCCGCCGGAGATCACCCGCCGCGAGCCACCCGGGGCGGTGGCCGCGCGAACCCGGGGACTGGCCCGGCCGCCGCCTCCCGGCAGCGCGCGGTGACCAGCGGGCGACCGTCCCCGCCCGGCGGCCAGGCGCCCTCGTCGCGGCGCCGGGCCTCGCTCACCAGCCTGAAGCAGGTCACCCGGGCCCCGTGGACCCTCGATCCGACGGGCGCGGTGCCCGCCTCGCACGCGGTCGTCGCGACCATCGCAGCCACCCTTCGACGCACCGGAGCCGTCCCTCGGCCCCGAGCTCCAGGGTGCGCGGCGCCGATCACGCGGCGCCACCCCGACGTCACGATCTGTGGATGAATCGGGGGCCTGTGGACAACTCCCGCGCAAACTCGGCCGGAAAACTCACCCGAGGGTCACCCTTCGGAGTGGCCCCGCCCTCGGGAACCGGCGGTGTCGCCCTCGGAGAGCCGCCGCAGCATCTCGTTGTAAGCGGCCAGATCCGCGTCCCCGTCCGCCGCGGCGCGGCGGTCGAAGCGGCGCGCCTCCCGGTCGTCCGCGCGCGACCACTGGATCAGCAGCGCCAGCATGACCACCACCAGCGGCACCTCCCCCGACGCCCACGCCAGCCCGCCACCGAGGTTCTGATCCGACAGCAGGTCCGGCACCCAGGGCAGGTCGAGGCCCCGGTAGAAGTCCGAGCCGATCACGTTCTTCGACATCATCAGCGTGATCCCGAAGAAGGCGTGGAACGGCATCGAGGCGAACACCAGCCCCAGCTTCACCAGCGAGGGCAGCGGCCGGGGCGCCGGGTCGATGCCGATCACCGGCCAGTAGAAGACGTACCCGGCGAGCAGGAAGTGCCCGATCATCATCAGGTGCGCCCAGTGCTCCGGCAGCGCCGCGTCGAACAGCCCGGAGAAGTACAGCGCCCAGAACGAACCCACGAACAGCGCCAACGAGACGATCGGGTTCGTCAGCACCCTCGTGACCGGCGAGTGCAGGAACGCCAACAACCACTCCCGCGCCCCCGGCGGCTCGCCCTTGGTGGCGGGCTTCAACGCGCGCAGCGCCAGCGAAGTGGGCCCGGCCAGCACCAGCAGCACCGGTGCCAGCATGGACAGGATCATGTGCTGGCCCATGTGCACGCTGAACATCGCGGGCGCGTAGCGCCCGATCCCGGAGGACGTGGCGACCAGGATGCTCGCGCAGCCGCACAACCAGGCCGCCGTGCGACCCACCGGCCACTCGTCGCCGCGGCGGCGCAGCACCCGGACTCCGTAGAGGTACAGCCCGGCCAGCACCAGCGCGAGCGTGCCGTAGACCAGGTCGAACCGGACGTCGAAGATCAGCCGGAGCGCGGTCGGCGGCCCGTCCAGCGGATAACCGATCAGCAGCTCCGTGCGGTCCGGCACCGCGCCCAGCTCCGAAGGCGGCGGCGTCCGGCCGAGCGCGACCGCGACCCCGACCGTCGCGAACATCGTGAGCAGCTCCACCGCACCGAGCCGGAGCAGGGCCCCGCCGCCTCCCCGCTCGACGCGGCGGACCGCGCGCTCGCGCTGGAAGTACGCGATCACGCCCAGCACCGCGAGCAGCGCGACCTTGACCAGCACCAGCAGCCCGTAGGTGGTACCGAGCAGCTGCTGCGGCGAGACCCGCACCAGGGCGTTGAGCACCCCGGAGGCCGCCATCGCGATCCAGCACACCAGCGCGATCCGGGAGAACCGACGCGCCACCAGCCCGGGATGCGCACCCCCGCGGGCCAGGTGCGCCAGCAACGCCACCAAGCCGCCGATCCACAGGCTCGCGGCGATCAGGTGGAACAGCAGGCTGTTGGTCGCGATGTCGTGCGCGCCGCCGCTGGCCGAGTGCCCGGTGGCGATCACCGGGAACAGCCCGAGCAGCGACACCGCGAACAGCACCACCGTCCAGCCCCAGGACAGCACCACCCGGCAGACCACGGCGAGGACCAGCGCGACCGCGGCCGTGATCAGCCAGGCCTTCGCCTCCTCCAGCGCGTCGACGAGCCCGAACAGCACCTGCGCGTCGAGCACCTCGCCGATCGGGCGCCCGGTCGCGTCGGCCGCGGTGAACGGCACCAGCAGCGCCGCCCCGCAGCACCACGCGGCGGCGGCCCAGCCCGCGGCGCGCACGGCCGCGTAACCGTCGGCCAGCAGCGCGCCGGAACGCCGCGCCGGGATCGCGAAGGCCGCCAGCAGCAGCGAGCCGATGCACACGACCGCCCCGGCCTCGGCGAGCACCCGCACGACCGGGAGGCCGATCTTGGTGGCGGCGCCGGGGTCGGGCAGCCCGTAGGCGGCGTAGGAGTCGCTCGCCGTCACCGCCGCCAGCGCCGCGGCCACCACCGCCGCGAGGATCCCGGCCGTGACGACCAGGATTCCGATGGTGGTCGACCTGGTGCGACGCGCGGTCGTTACGGTCTCAGAAGCCACGCACCGAGCCTAACCGGCCCACCCTGACCTGCGGTTTCGGGTGCCCTCCGGGAGTTGTCGGAGATCGAGGCCGGGGAACGCGGAGGTCCGCCCGGGCAGAACCCACCGGTGGCGCCCGGGATCTCGCTGCCGGTCCGCTCGCCGGACCCAGCGTCGCTCGGCGGCCCGGTCGTCGGCGCGATCAGCGCCGCGACCGAAGCCCCGCCGGGCCGTCGCGACCAGCGCCTTCGGTGAACCCCACCCCGAGCGGGAGAGCGGCGAGGTCGCGCCGGGCCGAACGGGGCGCCGCACCCAGGCGGGGGCAGGCCCGCGCGCCATCGGCCCCCCGGCTTGCGGCGGGTGGAGGAAATTCCTCGAATTCGCGATTACGAAGCGCTCGCCGGGGGAAGTAAGGACCTTGACACCTTCACCCCGAACCCATGGAGGTCCCCGTGATCACCTTAGGCGTCATCCTGCTCGTGCTCGGTCTTCTCCTGCAGATCCCGATCCTGACCACCGTCGGCGGCGTCCTGCTCGTGGTCGGCCTCGTGCTGATCGTGCTGGGCCGCGCGGGGACCAAGGTCGGCGGACGCAGCCACTGGTTCTGACAGGTGCTCCCGGACAGCGCCCGACCGAGCCGGGGTTTCCCCGCGGCGCGGGGGAGGCTCGCCGCGTCGAGTGAGACCGGACACCGGTCGAGTGCGACCGACCGGGCCGCCCGCGTGTCATCCCCGGTCCGGACGGGTAAGTCCGGAGAAGGCAACCACCCGCTCGAGAACTGGGAGAGTCGATGGGGTCAGTAGCGCACTACCTAGAGATCCAGGCTCCGGCGCAGCGCTGCTACGACTGGTGGCGGCCGCTGACGCACCTGCCGGAGATCTTCCCCGACGTGCAACGGGTGGAGCCGCGCAGCGGCGATGCGGACCTGACGCACTGGGTGGTCTCCGGGCCCGCGAGCACGAACGTGGAGTGGGACGCGCGGATCGTCGATGACGAGCCCGGCCGCAAGGTCGCGTGGAAGTCCGTGGAGGGCGACGGCAAGTCCAACACCGTGTCCACGGCCGGAGCGGTCCGCTTCGACGACCACGGTGACACGACCGGGGTGGAGGTCAGCCTCCAGTACGACACCCCTGGCGGAACCGTCACCGAGGCGATCGCCACGCTGTTCGCGGACCCTCAGCAGAAGGTCGAGCGCGCTCTCGACTCGTTCAAGCAGCTGATGGAGAACCCGAGCCGCACCGCCTGAGCGGCGGCGAGTTCCGGTCCAGCCGGCCGAGCGCTCGACGCGGGCCGGAAACGACGCGGCGGGCCCAGCATCCACGGGATGCTGGGCCCGCTGCGCGCCACCGTTCGGCCGAACGATCGCGCGAACGCCGCGGCGCCCACCGGTTCGGGCGTTGTCAGGCGCGGATCACGACTCGCCGCCAGAGCGGCATCGTCACGATGATCAAGGCGCTGGCCGCGGTCGCCGGGAGCGGCAGTCCCCACGCCCCGAACAGCACCCTGGCCACCACGTAGCCGATCAGCAGCGCGAAGGTCACGAGCCGGCCCAGCACCAGGTTGGCCACGCCCACCCCGACCGTTCGCGTGGTGATCGAACGTCGCCGCGCCGCCGCGATGCCCTTCCAGCGCGGCACGACGACCAGGACCACGACTCCCGCGACCAGGACGTAGGTCAGCGGCACGCTCCAGTCCGGGCGGAGATCGGTGCCGATACCGACACCCAGGACCACAGCTCCCAGCGCCCACAGCAGCCAGTTCCGCTTCGATTCCCCGCTCGCCGCCACCGGCTCGCGTTCGGTGTCGTCGGCGCGCACCGACTGGGATCGCATCTTGGTACCTCCACGCAGTTGTTCACCTCAGCGGCAAGCTCAGCGAGCGCCGGGTTTCATCCGTCTGAGAGGAAGGTACAGTTTCACTTTCCAATCGGCAAGTGCTTTCTCCGGGAACAGCCGGTGCGGTTCCGGAAGTGGCGCTGCCGGGACACCGCGAGAGCAGCGCCGGGCGGGGGGCGCGCCCCGCAGCGCGGCGGGGCCGGGCGCACCACGACGCCCGGGGCCGCTCAGCTAGCGGAGCACCCGCGCGAGCGGCGGCGCGGGGAAGTCGGCCCGGGCGAGCTGGGCGCGGCGACGCCCGTCCAGCTCGGTCCGGCCCCCGCCTCCGGCCTCGGCCTCGACCTCGCGAAGCCGGTGCTCACGCGGCGGCGCGGCCGTCGGTCGAGCTCGGCGTGAACGGAGTGCGCAGGACGCGCATGTTCTCGGCACTGCGGTCCGCGCGGGGGTGGCGCTCCTCGACGGCGTCGAGGTGCTCGGGCTCGGTGAACTCGACCGGCTCGATCGGAGCCACGGCCCGGTGGGGGTGGACGGTCGCCGACGCGACGGCCCCGGAACGGGCGCTGGTGCGGGTGCGGTTGATGGTGGAGAGGTTCACGAGGGTGGTCCCTTCAGGAAGAAGCGTTCAGTCAGGTGGCGCCGCCGCAACGGCGGCGCGAACGTCAGTCGAGCGAGGTCACCAGCACGGTGCCGCCGCCGAACGCGGCGAGCTGGCGGTGGGCTCGGTCGACGGCGTCGTGCTCGGAGCCGACGAGCCGAGCCGTGTGCTGGCCCTCCCCGTCGGTGATCTGCCAAGCCTCGTCGGACAACGTCCGGGCGATGTAGCGGGTGTGCCGAGCGGCGGCCCGGGGCCGGGCGGCGCGCGCACCGGCCACTCCGGGCCGGTCGTCCACTTCGGACACCACAGGAGCGGCGAGTGCGTTCAGGTGGGGCGTCATGGCCCGCATGGGGCTCCAATGCGTTCGAGGGGCGTCCAGCGGCCCGGGCGATCGGCTCGCACGGGTGCGTGGGCGAGTTCGGGAAAGTTCGACGTCACCGGGAATCGGCTGCTGATCGACAGCAGCGCTCGGCTCAACCGGGCGAAGAACGAGCGTCGGACCGCGAAGTCGCGGCGAACCAGCCACCGGCGGTCCGCACGCGGAGCGGCAGCGGCCAAGCGCGCTGCGGTCGTGCTCGCGAGGTGATGCGGCTGGGGCCGTCTCCACCGCGCCGCCATCACGAGGCGGGCGGGAGCGGCGCTGGGATCCTGGCCCCGCACGCGGCGGGGCCAGGCGAGCTCAACGTCTCAGACCACGCGGACCAGTTCGGCCTGCGGGCCCTTGGGCCCCTGGGTGACGTCGAAGGAAACCTGCTGGTTCTCCTCCAGGCTGCGGAATCCGCCGCCGTCGATGGCGGAGTAGTGCACGAACACGTCCGGCCCGCCCGCGTCCGGAGCGATGAAGCCGAAGCCCTTCTCCGCGTTGAACCACTTCACGGTTCCCTGAGTCATGCGTGTCTCCATTCGGGAGCTGAGAGGTATCACGGGCGCCACGCACCGTGCGCGAGGCCCGGGCCGGGTGATCTTTAGACGGCGGCTTAACTCCAGCTACACCAAAGACAGCAGCTCGCCCGCATCAACATCCTGCGAGCATGCGCGAACACGAACCCAGAAACAACGACCACCACGAACCCTACACGCCACGGGCGCTCGCTGCCATCAGCCGACTCACCGACAGCACGGGGACCGCGACCGATGACGAGCCCCGCCGACGACGACCACCGCCACGTCCGCAGGTGACGGACGGGGAAGCGGCCTCGGGCGTCGAGCCGGCTCGCCCCGCGGCACGACGTGACCATCCGCGGCGCGGCGCTGGTGACGCGGAAGGCGGGGACGCCAGCCCCGGACAGCAGCGCACCGAGCCCGTCGAGACCAGCGGCCCACGAGAGCGCCTCGCCGCACGGCCCGGCAAGACGCCGGGACGGCGCCCGGAATCCTTCGCTCGCAACGCACCGCACGGGACGGAATCCTCGCGCATTCCCCTGGTGGCGCCCCCGGCAGGACTCGAACCTGCGACCTAAGGATTAGAAGTCCTTTGCTCTGTCCAGCTGAGCTACGAGGGCCCGCACATCACTCGCGTGAGCTGCAGCAAGCAGGGTAACCGGCGGCTCCGTCGACAGTGGTACCGGCGCGGTCGGCGTTGCAGACCCGGTATCGAACGGCAAGCCGATCGACAACTGCGCCGGCCGGGCTCCGGGGCCGCCGCGCCCCCTCGACGCGACGGACCCGGCCGCTCCCGGTCAGGAACAGGATTCGGGAACGACCCGCAGCACCGGGTCGTCCTGCCCGACCCCGGTGAACGAGTACTCGTCGACCGGGGTGGCCACGCCATCGCGCACGTCGAACGCGATCCGCGCGCCGTCGTAGGCGGGTTCGGTGGTGGGGCTCTCGTTCGACGCGGCGAGGGTGATCAGCACCCGTCCGTCCGATCCGGCCGGTGCGCACTCGTAGCCGAGCCGGGCGGCCACGCCACCACCTTCGTTGATCTTCAGCGGCTGACCGTCCTGCGTGGTCAGCTCGCGCGGTGCTCCATCGGCGCCGAGGTCCCAGACGCTGAACCACGCGGTGTTCGCGCCGATGGACTCCGCCACCAGCACTTCCTGCCTGCCGTCGTGGTTCACGTCGAGCACCCGCATCGGCTGGGTGCCCGCGTAGGCGTCGCCGGGCAGCGTCGCCTCGGTCACCTTTCCGTCCACTGTGAACTTCAGCAGCTGCTGCGAGCCGTCGCCGATCGCGGCCAGCTTCGCCGTGTCCGGGGTGCCGTTGCCGTCCAGATCGGCGGTGACCGTCTCGGTCGAATCGGCGACGGCGACGCCCGCCGGGACCAGGGCCATCGCGGCAGCGGCCAGCGCGCCGATGCCCACACCTGCGCGAATTCCGTTCTTCCCCACGGTGGATGTCCTCTCGAGTCGGCCTGGTGGCGGGGTGAGCGCTCCGCTCCCCCTCTTCTGCCCGGAAGACGCCTCAGCCCGAGCGGGGTTGCCCGGGCCCGCCAACTTCGCCGGACGAGACCGGTGCGCACCGGGGAGCTGAACGTCGAACCCTTGTCTTCCCGCCAGAAGCAAGTAGCCTCCGCAGTGCTGGTGGTTCGCACGGCTCCGCGGAAGCGGGTCGGTGCGAGGCAAGAGGGAACCCGGTGCGAATCCGGGACTGCCCCGCAGCGGTGAGCGGGAACGACCGCCGTCACCGGTCCACGACCGGTCACAGCACTGAGCGCACGCTCGGGAAGCGACGGCCACTAGGAACCCCGGTACTACCGGGAAGCGCCCGCGAGTCCGAAGACCTGCCACCGGTGCGCGCGTCCGAGGACGCGCGCTGGTGCGAGGTCTCGCGGGAAGACCTGGTCCACGAGCCGCCACCCGCGCGGCGACGTGCGCCCGGATCACGTCCGCTCGACCTCGCAGATCTGTCGTCCAGCTCGCGAGGAGAGAGCGTTGACCAGCACAATCGGATCCACCGTGCTCGGGTTCCCCAGGATCGGACCGAACCGGGAGCTCAAGCGCGCACTGGAGCGCTACTGGCAGTCCCGCATCGGCGAGGCGGAGCTGCGCGAAGTCGCCCGCACGCTGCGCGCCGACACGTGGCGGTCGCTGCGCGACGCCGGGCTGGACTCGGTTCCGGGAAACACCTTTTCCTACTACGACCAGGTCCTCGACACGGCGGTCACCTTCGGCGCGGTCCCGCACCGCTTCGCGGAACTGGGCCTGAACCCGCTCGACACCTACTTCGCGATGGCGCGCGGCGTGGAATCCGCGCCACCGCTGGAGATGACGAAGTGGTTCGACACGAACTACCACTACATCGTCCCGGAGATCGGGCCGGACACGACGTTCCGGCTCTCCGACCGCACCGCCGTCGACCAGTGCGCCGAGGCCGCCGAGCTCGGCGTCACGACCCGGCCGGTCCTCGTCGGACCGCTGACGTTCCTGCTGCTGTCCAAGCCGGTGGGCGGTGCGGCCGGATCGTTCCGCCCGCTGGACAAGGTCGACGAACTCGTCGACGCCTACGCCGAACTGCTCGGGGAGCTGCACCGGGCCGGGGTGGAGTGGGTGCAGCTGGACGAGCCCGCGTTCACCGCGGACCGCTCGCAGGCCGACCTCGACGCGCTGCGCGCCGCCTACCAGCGCCTCGGTGAGCTCGACGAGCGGCCGAAGATCCTCGTCGCCTCCTACTTCGGCGAGCTCGGCGACGCGCTGGGCGTGCTGGCCGCCGCGCCGATCGAGGCGCTGGGCGTGGACCTCGTCGCCGGGCGACGCACCGTGGACCAGTTGCCCGCGGTGCCGGGGCTGCGGGGCAAGACGCTGGTCGCGGGCCTGGTCGACGGCCGCAACATCTGGCGCACCGACCTGGACGAAGCGCTCACCACCGGCGCGACGCTGCTCGGCCTCGCCGGTGAAGTGGCGGTGAGCAGCTCCTGCTCGCTGCTGCACGTGCCCTACGACGTCGACGCCGAGACCGACCTAGACCCGAGGGTGCGGTCCTGGCTGGCGTTCGCCGCGCAGAAGGTGGACGAGGTCGTGATCCTCGACCGCGCCCTGCACCGGGGGAGGGACGCCGTCACCGAGCAGCTCGACGACGCGCGTCGCCGCATCACCGACCGGGCCGGGGCGGAACTGACCCGCAACGACCGGGTGCGGGCGCGGCTCGACTCGCTCCAACCCGAGCACGCCCGGCGCGGGGACTACGCCGACCGTCTCGCCGCGCAGCGGAAGTCGTTGCGGCTGCCGCCGCTGCCGACCACGACGATCGGCTCCTTCCCGCAGACCACCGACGTGCGCAAGGCTCGGGCCGCGGTGCGCTCCGGCAGCATCGACCGCGCGACCTACGAGCAGCGGATGCGCGACGAGATCGATCGCGTCATCCGGCTGCAGGAGGACCTGGGCCTGGACGTGCTCGTGCACGGCGAGCCGGAGCGCAACGACATGGTGCAGTACTTCGCCGAGCACCTGGAGGGCTTCGCGAGCACGCGGCACGGCTGGGTGCAGTCCTACGGCTCCCGGTGCGTGCGCCCGCCGATCCTGTACGGCGACGTGGCCCGGCCCGAGCCGATGACCGCGGCATGGGTGACGTACGCCCAGCAGCGCACCGAGAAGCCGGTGAAGGGGATGCTGACCGGCCCGGTCACCATCCTCGCCTGGTCCTTCGTGCGCGACGACCAGCCGCTGAGCACCACCGCGCGGCAGGTCGCGCTGGCGATCCGGGACGAGGTCGAGGACCTGGAGAACGCCGGGATCAGGGTGATCCAGGTCGACGAGCCCGCGCTGCGCGAACTGCTGCCGCTGCGGGCCGCGCAGCACCAGGACTACCTGAGCTGGGCGGTGGAGTCGTTCCGGCTCGCCACCTCCGGCGTCGCGGACTCGACGCAGATCCACACGCACCTGTGCTACTCGGAGTTCGGGGACGTGATCAACGCGATCGTGGAGCTGGACGCGGACGTCACGAGCATCGAAGCGGCGCGCTCGCGGATGGAGGTGCTCGACGACCTCAACGCCGTCGGGTTCGCCCGCGGCGTCGGGCCGGGCGTCTACGACATCCACTCGCCCCGGGTTCCGGAGGCCGGGGAGGTCGCCGACCTGCTCCGGGCGGCGCTGGCCGCGGTGCCGGCGGAGCGGCTGTGGGTCAACCCCGACTGCGGTCTCAAGACCCGCGGCTACGCCGAGGTCGAGGCCGCGCTCAAGAACGTGATCAGCGCTGCGGCAGCCGTGCGCCCGGCTGTCGGCTGATCCCGAAGCCGGGGGCGGTGCCGCTCTTCCCACCGCTCACCGCCCCCGGCACCCCCGGCTCGGCACGCCCCGCGCCGAGCCCCTCCCGCCCACCGGAGGCCCCCGCACCGCCGCCGAGCGGACACCGCCACCGCCCGCCGCGAGCGGGCACCGCCGCGATTTTTGAGTGAACGGACCCTTCGCCCAATCCCGTTGGACGAACGGTCCGCTCACTCCATCCCGGCACCACCCGCTGCGGGAGTGAACGGCTCCTTCGTCCAGCAGTTGCGGACGACAGGTCCGTTCACCCCGCTCCCTCAGCTCGGCGGACTCCCTGGAGTGAACGGACCCTCCGACCAACGAGTTCGGACGAACGGTCCGCTCACCCCGACCACCCGTTCCCGCACCGCGCCGCCGGATGGAGGAGATCGATCTCGGGGTGAACGGCTCCCTCGACCAACTGGCTCGGACCGACGGGCCGTTCACCCGGGCGCCGCCCGGGGTGCGGGGTGGGTGAACAGACCGTTCGTCCAACGAGATGGGACGAACGGTCCGTTCGCTCCGCGAGCGCGGGTTGCGCGGAGGTGATGCGGACGGTCACTTTTGCGCTACGGCTGGGAATCGGTGGTGCGGGGCGCAACTGCCGGCGGGGTGCGGGCAACCGCGGCACGGCCCCGGCGAGTCGGCTCGGCGGTTGCTGAAAACCCTTGCGCGGCAACGGGAATCGAGCGACCCCGAGCCGCTTCCCGACCCGCCGCCGGGGCTCCGAGCAGCGACGACGACCCGGCGGGGAACGCCGCACCGGCGGCTAGGGTGAGCCGGTGCCTGGGGAGCTCTGGAACCACAACGTGCAGTACCACCCGCTCGTGCTCGATTCGGTCCCGGAGGGGTGCGCCAAGGCGCTCGACGTCGGGTGCGGGGACGGGTTGCTGGTGCGCGAGCTGGCGGCGAAGGCCAAGCAGGTCACGGGCATCGACCGCTCCCGCAGCATGATCCGCGAGGCTCGCCGCGCCAGCACTCCCCTGGGCAACGTCACCTTCGCGGACGCGGACTTCGTGGACTTCGAGGCGAAGACCCCGAATGCCGAGTTCGGCTTCATCAGCTGCGTGGCCGCGCTGCACCACATGGACTTCGAGGCCGCTCTCACCGGCATGGCGCGGATGCTCGCCCCCGGTGGCCGCCTGGTGTTGATCGGCGTGGCGCGCCACCACAGCCCGTTGGACTGGGCTCGGGACATCGCCGCGATCCCGGTGCACCGCGTCCTGTCCCGGCGGCACGGCGGACTGACCGAGCCGCCGGGGGCCCCGACGAAGGATCCGGCGATGACGTGGGACGAGGTGCGCCAGGGCATCCAGCGGTTGCTGCCCGGTGCGCAGTACCGCCGGTTGCTGCTCTGGCGATACGCCGTCACCTGGAACAAGCCCGCTCGCTGATCCATCCGCGCGCCGCTGTCGGCGAACCAGCCGCGCGCGACAGTCGACGGTCCTGCCGCGAGGCCTGCGATGCCGCCGACACCGCAGGCCGGATCGTGGCCCGGCGGCGGGCGGGGCTCAGTCCCGGGTGGTCACCCGGTGGAAGGCCTCGACCAGGTCGCCGAGCTCGGGCACCTGCTCGGCCTCGGCGAGTGTCCGCTCCAGAGCCGCGTCGTGGGTGGGGCGGGCCTGCTCCAGCAGCTCCCGTCCCTCGTCGGTGAGCTCGGTGTAGATGCCGCGGCGGTCGTCCTTGCACAGGACGCGGGTGAGCAGCCCGCGGTCTTCCAGCCTCGTGACCAGGCGGGTGGTGGCGCTGCCGCTGAGCGCGGCGGCCCGGCTGAGCTGCTGCATCCGCATGTGCCAGCCGTCCTGGCGGCTGAGCGCGTCGAGCACCGTGTACTCGACGACGGAGAGGCCGTGGTCCGCGCTGAGCGCCCTCTCCAACGCGGATTCCAGCGTTCCGTGCAGTGCCGCGAGGGTGCGCCAGCCCCGGGCCCGCACCTCGACCGCGTCGTCGGCGATTCCCATCCGGCTCCTCCTGCCCGCGAACCCACCGGTGAGCTCGATCTCCCACCCGATCCTAGCAGCTTGCGCAGCTAGCGCGCGCCTGCAACTATTTATCAGGCGTGTGCAACTACACGCTTAAGCCCAATATCAGCACGCGCACGTCACAGCGGGGCGCCAAGGCTCCCGCACGAGGAGGCGAGCATGAACACCGACATGTCCGGACGCACCGCACTGGTCACCGGCTCCACCAGCGGGATCGGCCGAGCGATCGCGGCGAGCTTCGCCCGCGCCGGTGCCGAGGTCGTCGTGAACGGCCGATCGCGGACGCGGGTCGAGGAGGCCGCGGCCGGGGTGCGCGCCGAGACCGGCGGCATCGCGCGCGGCATCGCCGCCGACGTCGGGACCGCCGAGGGGGCGGCCGCGCTCATCGCCGAACTGCCCGACGTGGACGTCCTGGTGAACAACGCCGGGATCTTCTCCGCGACCCCCGTGTTCGAGATCAGCGATGCGGAGTGGAGCCGGTTCTTCGAGGTCAACGTGCTCTCCGGGGTGCGCCTCGCGCGGCACTACGCGCCGCGGATGGTCGAGCGCGGCTGGGGTCGGGTGATCTTCATCAGCAGCGAGTCCTCGATCTTCATCCCGACCGAGATGGTGCACTACGGGATGACCAAGACCGCGCAGCTCTCGGTGGCGCGCGGCATGGCGCAGGAGGTCAAGGGCACCGGGGTGACGGTGAACAGCGTGCTGCCGGGACCGACGCTGACACCGGGCGTCGCGGAGTTCATCGCGAACCGCGTGGGCGCGGATGTTCCCTTCGAGGAAGCCGAGCGCCGCTTCATCGCAGAGGAGCGGCCCAGTTCCCTGCTGGGACGCCTGATCCGACCCGAGGAGGTCGCGAACCTGGTGCTCTACGCCGGTTCCGAGGCGGGCTCGGCGACCACCGGCGCCGCGCTGCGCGTCGACGGCGGGGTCGCCCCCTCGCTGACCTGAGCCAGCGACGCCGCCAGGCGCGTTCATCCGCGCTCGGCGGGCGGGGCGGTTGCGCGAGTCGGGATCGCGGAGGGCCGGTCGCTCGAATCCGGCCGGGTGTGCGGTCCGCCACGGGGCCGTGTGTCATTTGACGCAGAGCTCGGACGCGGACGGTGCTGCAGTGGTCGCACACCGAGTTCGAGAGCACCGGAGGTAATCATGCCCCGCGACGAGTTCTCCGCGTCAGACCGGCCCGGCCCGGGTCTCACCGCCGAGCAGGAGCTCGACGTCGCCCTGCGCACCGCGAGCGACTTCCGCGGCTCCATCGCGGGAGCCGACGCGAAGGCGGGGTTGCTCATCCCCGCCCTCGGCGTCGGCATCGGTGGCGCGGGCAACGCGATCGCGGCCCCGAGCGCCGGCGCGTGGGCGACCGCGATCTCGCTGGTGCTCCTGGGGCTGGTGCTGACCTCGGCGCTGGGAGCGCTGCTGTCGGTGATCGCCGTGCTCACCCCGCGCACGCCCGCGCCGGCCGGGAAGCCGAACCTGTTCGCGTTCCCCACCTTCCAACCGCTGCGCGCCGCCGAGGACTGCCGCCGCGCGCAGCCGGAGCTGTGCGCGCAGGCGTGGCGGCAGGCCGAGACCCTGGCGCGGATCGCGAACACCAAGTACCTCCGGCTGCGCACCGCGCTGCGGTGCTCCTGCGCGGCGCTGCTGGCGTTCCTGGTGTGGACCGCGCTGCGGCCGCTGCTGGCCGGATGATCAGGAATCGTCGGCCAGGGCGACCAGCAGCTCCTCGCGCAGCACCGTGATCCCGCGCCGCTGGGTGCTGATCGCGCCGGACTCCCGCAGCTCGCGCAGCACCCGAGCCACCGCCTCCCGGGAAGCGCTGACGGCGGCGGCGAGTTCGGCCTGGCTCAGCGTGATCGCGATGGACCGCCGTCCCAGCGAGTCGAGCACGCCGTGCTCCCGGGACAGCTCCAGCAGCAGGCGGGCGAGCCGCTCGGCCACCCCGGAGGAGGCGAACTCCACCCGGTAGCGGTCCGACTCCCGCATCCGCGCGACGACTCCGGCGAGCATCCCGAACATCACCTCGGGGTGGCGGTGCAGGAAGCGGCGGAACTCCGCGCCGGAGACCACGTCGGCCCGCACGGGTCCCAGCGCGGTGACCGTGGCCCCGCGCGGCTCCCGGTCCACCGCGGCGAACTCCCCCACCACCGAGCCGGGACCGCGGATCGCGAGCACGGCCTCGGCGCCGCGCGCCGTCATCGACCACACCTTCACCCGTCCGCTGCGGATGAGCAGCACGTGATCGCTGCGGTCACCGACCCCGAACAGGACCGCGCCCGCCCGCCACCGCCGCGCGGTCGACACCGACCGCAGCGCGGCCACCGCTTCCGCGCTCCACCGCTCGCCCATCCCGCGCCCCTCCCCCGCGTTCGTCGAGCGCGAAACCCCGGTCCGCGTCGCCGCCGGTGTGGTGTGCTGGAGGCCGGACCTGGGGAGGCCATCGTGATCGTGAACGCGTTGGACCAAGCTTGGCAGGCCTGGATCGATCTGGGCCAGCGCCTCGAACCGGACCAGTGGGAGCGGCCCACCCGGTTGGCGGGATGGACGGTGCGGCACGTGTTCGCCCACCACGCCGACGTTCCGGCGATGATCGGGGAGGCGCTCGACGCGGGGCCCGAACCGGACGGGGCGGCGACGTTCGCGGACGCCGCGCAGCTGCTGGCGTTCCTGCAACGCCCGGGCGGCATCGCGGAGGCGGCGGCCGGGCAGATCCGGGAGGCCGGTGTCGCCGACGAACGGACCGGCCCGCAGCTGGTCGAACGGCTCGCAGCGGCGCCGCGGACCGTCGCCCGGCTCCGCGAGCAAGACCTGAGCGGGCTGGTCCCGTACTTCGGGCTCGGCACCGTGCCGGCCCGGGAGGTGCTGCGCGTCCAGCTGATGGAAGCGGTGGTGCACTACCTCGACCTGGCCGAGGCCCTGGGCCTGCCCCGGCCCGGCCCGGTGGCGGGCGCACCGCTGCGGGAGACGGCCGCGCTGCTCGCGGCCATCGCGGACCCGATGCGGCTCGTCGAGGCCGCGACGGGACGGGGCGGTCAGGTCTTCCCGGTGCTGCGCTGAACGCTCAGGCGTTCGGACCGGCAGCGGTGCTCAGGCGAAGGTGGGCAGGCCGACGGCGGCGTCGATCGCGATCGCGACGAACAGCACGGCCAGGTACGAGTTCGACAGGTGGAACAGCGCCATCGGGTTCGTCGCGCCGCCGCGCCGCACCGACGCGTGCAGCCGCTGCGCCACGATCAGGAACGCCGCGCCGGAGAGCACCGCGACCGCCACGTAGACCCAGCTCGTCGCGGGCACCAGCAGCAGCGTGCTCGCCACCGTCGCCCAGCTGTAGACGAGGATCCGCGCCGAGACCTGCCGCGGAGTGGCCACCACCGGCAGCATCGGCACGCCCGCTCGCGCGTAGTCGTCGCGGTACTTCATCGCCAGCGACCAGAAGTGCGGCGGGGTCCACAGGAAGACCACGGCGAACATGACCAGCGCGGGCCATTCCACCTTGCCGGCGACCGCAGCCCAGCCGATCACGACCGGCATGCAACCAGCAGCGCCGCCCCACACGATGTTCTGCGAGGTCCGGCGCTTGAGCACCAGCGTGTAGACGAAGACGTAGAACAGGATCGCGGCCAGCGAGAGCACGGCGGCCAGCAGGTTCGCACCGAGCGCCAGCACAGCGAACGACACGACCCCCAGCACGATGCCGAAGATCAGCGCGTGTCCGCGCGGCACCTCGTAGCTCACCAGCGGGCGGCTGCGGGTGCGGTGCATCACCGCGTCGATGTCCGAGTCCGCGACGCAGTTCAGCGCGTTCGCGCTGCCCGCGGACATGGCGCCGCCGATCAGCGTCACCAGCACCAGCCACGGCGAGGGGATGCCGCGCTCGGCCAGGAACATCGCCGGGATCGTCGTGACCAGCAGCAGCTCGATGACCCGAGGCTTGGTCAGCGCGAAGTAGGCGGCGAGCACGCCGCGCCGCTTCGGCGTGGTGGTGGGGGCGGTCTCCGCCTGCTCCGGAACCGCCGTCATGAGCTCGTCGATTCGGACGTGGCGGGAGCCTCGAACGGCAGCGGTTCGCCCGCGGTGCGCAGCCGGTGCCACAGCACGACCTTGCGCTCCGCGAAGAACGCGCCGAACGGGATGGTGCCCGCCAGCAGGACCAGCAGCATCCGCCCGTAGGGGACGCGCAGCTGCACGGTGGTGACCAGGGCGACGAACAGGTAAACGATGTAGAGGTAGCCGTGGCCGATGCCGATCGTGGTCGTCCACGAGTCGCCCATCACCTGCGCGGACGAGCCCTCGGGCCACAGGTATTTGAACACCATCGCCAAGCACAGCAAGATGAGCAGCACCGCGGTCACGTACGCCATGACCCGGTACGCGGCCAGAACGCCAGGCTTCACCACAAATCCCTCAATCCCGCCTCTGCCACGAACACCGGGGACGACCGTACGCCACGACCGGTGCGCGGCTGCGCGTGACCTGGCGAGACAGTGGTGCCGACCACCCTCCGGCGTGGCTCACACCACGCCCGGCAGCTCGAAGGCCCTGGCGATCAACTCGTAGGAGTGCAGCTTCGCCGTCCGGTCGTACATGTTCGCCGTGAGCATCAGCTCGTCGACCTCGGTGCGCTCCCGCAGCTCCTCCAGCTCGGCCCGCACCGACTCGGGGGTGCCGTGGATCGCGTCGGCCAGCCAGCTGTCCACGATGCCCTGCTCCAGCTTCGAGTACGGGTACTCGCGGGCTTCCTTCGGGCTCGGCATCCGGCCCGGGTCGCCCTTGCGCAGCCGCAACATGCTCAGCGCCATCGGGCGTGCCAGGTCCAGCGCCTCCTCCTCGGTGTCGGCGGCGATGGTCTGCACGCCGATCATCGAGTAGGGCGCGTCGAGCACCGCGGAGGGCACGAAGGACTGCCGGTACAGGTCCAGCGCGGGCAGCGTGTTGCGCGCTGAGAAGTGGTGGGCGAAGGCGAACGGCAGTCCCAGCGACCCCGCCACCTGCGCGCTGAAACCGCTCGACCCGAGCAGCCACACCGGTGGGGCCTGGCCGTGCGGCACCTTCTGGACCTCCGCGTACGGGTGGTCGGCGGGAAAGCCGTCGCCGAGGAAGCGCAGCAGGTCGCCGAGCTGCTGCGGGAAGTCGTCCACCGACAGCGGGCCGCTGGTGCGGCGCAGCGCGCGGGCCGTCCCCTGGTCGGTGCCCGGAGCGCGACCGATGCCGAGGTCGATGCGGCCCGGGTGCAGCGCCGCCAGGGTGCCGAACTGCTCGGCGACGACCAGCGGCGCGTGGTTCGGCAGCATCACGCCGCCGGAGCCGAGCCGCAGCGTGCTCGTGGCGGCGGCCAGGTGCGCGATCACCACGGGCGGCGAGGAGCTCGCGATACCCGGCATCCCGTGGTGCTCGGCCACCCACAACCGGTGAAAGCCCCATCGCTCGGCGGCGCGGGCCAGGTCGGTGGTGGTGGCGAGGGCGTCACCGGGCGTGATCTCGACGCCGACGGGGGCGAGATCGAGGATCGACAGCGGCACGGCCGACCGGCCTCGTGCCGTGCCGCGGATCGGGTCGGTCTGGTCCGCGTGACCGTCGGCCCCGAGGGCGGCGCGGTCCGGGTTGGCGACAGTGTCCATCGCCGCTTCCAACCACGCACCGGCGCCGCTTTGTTCCCTCCTCCCGGTGCCGGTGATCACAGCGCTGGCCGGTTCGGGGTGAACGGACCGCCGGTCCAACGGGTTCGGTCGAACGGTCCGTTCACCCGAACCCCACCGGGCGCGGCACCCCGAGCCGGTGGAGTGAACGGACCGTTCGTCCCATCTCGCCTGACGAACGGTCCGTTCACCGGGAAGACCGGTACCGGGCGCGGGAAGGGGTGAGCGGACCGTTCGTCCAGGCGGACAGGACGAACGGTCCGCTCACCGGAGGACCTGATCGGGGTGAGCGGACCGTTGGTCCAGGCGGATGGGACGAACGGTCCGTTCACCCGACTCGCCGAGGGGCGGGTGGTCAGGCCCGGTCGGCGATGAGGGCGTAGTCGGCGTGGGGGGCCGCCCGCGGAGTGTTGCGGTAGCGCAGCACCGAGTCGCGGATGTCGCCCGCGCGGACCGCGCCGTTCGACAGCAGCGAGGACGTGAGGCCGTGGGTGTGCTCGGTCCCGCCCTGGAAGTACACGCCGCCGCCGACCCGCTCCGTGGTGCGCACCCGGTAGTCCCGGTCGACCTGCACCTGCCCGTCCGCGTCGCGCAGGCACTCCTCCCAGGTGCGCCCGAGGATCCGCCCGGGATCCCCGGGTCGGCAGCCGGTGGCGTACACCAGCACGTCCGAGTCGAGGACCACCCGCTCCCCGGTGGGCAGGAACTCGACGGTCACCGCCACCCCGCCGGGGGTCGTGCGGACGTCGGTGACCCGGGAGGCGTTGAGCATCCGAAGCCGCTCCTTGCCCTGCACCTTCTCCTGGTAGGCGCGGGCGTAGAGCTGCTCGATGAGGTCCAGGTCGACCACCGAGTAGTTGGTGTTGCGGTGGTAGTCCATGAGCATCTGCTTCACCCCGCTGGGCGAGGTGTAGAAGTGGTCGACCGCGTCGGGGTCGAAGATGCGGTTCGCGAAGGGGCTGTCGTCGGCGGGGGTGTGCCCGTAGCGGCTGAACACCGAGCACACCTCGGACTCGGCGAAGGTGCGGTGCAGGTAGTCGGTGACCTCGGCGGCGCTCTGCCCGGCCCCGACGACGGTGAACCGGCGAGGTTCGGTGCCGTCGAGCTCGCCGACGCGGTGCATGAGGTCGAGGTTGTGCCAGACCCGGTCGCCGAGTTCGGCGCCAGGCGGGACGCTGGCCTCCAGTCCGACGGCGACGACGATGTTGCGGGCGAAGCTGGTGGTGACCTGACCGGAGCCGTGCCGCACGAGGACCTCGAACACCTGCCCGTCGCGCACCGGCCGCACGTCGATGACCTCGGCGCCGTAGTCCACGAGGTGATCGAGGCGCCCGGCGGCCCACTCCAGGTAGTCGTGGTACTCGACGCGGGTCGGGAACATCGTCTTGTGGTTGATGAAGTCGACCAGCCGGCCCCGGTCGTGCAGGTACGACAGGAATGAGAAGTCGCTGGCGGGCTCCCGCATCGTGACGAGGTCCTTGAGGAACGAGACCTGCATGGTGGTGCCCTCGATGAGCATCCCGCGGTGCCAGCCGAAGCTCGGCTTGCGCTCCACGAAGCTCGCGTCCAGCTGTTCGCCGTCACCGCACCGCCTGTTGTGTTCCTCGACGGCCACGGCCAGCGCCAGGTTGGAGGGGCCGAAGCCGATGCCCAGGAGGTCCTGGACGGGGCCTTGCACGGGGGTCGGAGCCGCAGACACGGTTGTCCCTTCGCCGGTACCCGCGGGGCTTCGCGCCCGGGCACGGTGGAATCCGCAGACCGCTCAGTCGCGGTCGTGGTTGTATCGGTCGTGGTAATCGGTTTCGGCCAGACCGGCCTTCCAGTACCCGATGGCCAGCACCGAACCCGAGTCCAGCCCGCGCTCCTGCCGCAGGTGCCGCCGGATGGAGCGGACCATCCCGGATTCACCGGAGACCCAGGCGGACACGTCGTGGCGGTCGGGGATGTCGAGTCCGCGCACCGCGTCGGTGAGCAGCGTCGAACGCCCCGCCGGGACGCCGTCGCGGTGCAGCCAGGTGAGTCGCAGGTTCGGCGGGCACTCGATGTGCTGCTGCTCGCCGCTCCCGGCGACTTCCAGGAAGACCTGCCCGCTCGCGGTGACCGGGAGCCCCTCGATGATCGAGGAGATGGCGGGCATCGCCGTTTCGTCCCCGACCAGCAGGTACCAGTCGGCCTCCCGGCAGGTCCGGCCACCGGGACCGAGCACCCCGAGGTAGTCGCCGGGGGCCGCGTCGCGCGCCCAGGACGCGGCGACGCCGTGCGAACCGTGCATCACGAAGTCGATGTCCAGCTCACCGCGCCGCTCGTCGTACCGGCGCACCGTGTAGGTGCGCATGGTGGGGCGCTCGTGCGCGTCGGGCCACACGTAGCGTCCCTCGTCGCTGAGGACCGGCAGCACCGGGCGGTGCTGTCCCGGCCGCGGGACGAACACCTTCACGTTGGGGCCGTTGTGCTGATCGCGGAATCCCGCGAGCTCTTCCCCGCCCAGGGTGATGCGGCGCATGGACGGAGACAGCTCCGCGGTGCGCAGCACTTCCAGGGTGCGGGTCGGCGGACGGCGGTGGTCGCGGCGTCGGGATCGGTCCGCTGTCGTCATCGGGCCTGGCGTTCCTTCCTCACTGGCTCCCAGAACGATCACTGGAATTAAGGCTAGCCTAACCATATATCCCCGGGTGTGTCTTCCCCCGGTGGGCCAGATCTCGCCGGGCGGGCCTCGGCTCAGCTCCGGCCAGCCGCGACCGCGCCGGCGCCGCTGGCCCGCTGGACGCCCCGGCCCGGATCACCGGCGGGCGCGGCGGGAGTCCGGATGCGCAGCGCCACCAGCGCCCCGAGCAGCGCGAACCCGGCGGAGACCAGCATGGCCACGTGGTAGACGGCCAGCGAACCCGACGAGCCCACGCCACCGAGCGCCAGCACCCCCGCCGTCACGGCCACCCCGAGCGCAGAACCGATCTGGCGCTGCACGTTGAACAGGGTCGAGGCGCCGCCGGTGGCGGTCGCGCTGATCGTCGCGAACGCCACGACCTGCAGCTCGATCGAGGCCGCCCCGACGAAGAAGCCGGACGCGAACTGCACCACCCCCGCCGACCACGGCCCGGTCACCAGGTTCATCGCCGCGAAGGACCCGGCGGCGCCGAGCATCGCCAGCACGATCAGCACCCGCGGCCCCCACCTCGGGTGCGCCCAGGAGACCGCCTGCGAGGCCACCATCAGCCCCACCGCCTTGGGCAGCGTCACCAGCCCGGTCTCCCAAGGCGAGGCGCCCATCCCCGACTGGTACATCAGCGTGAAGCCGTAGAGCGTGCCGAGGAACCCCGCCACGCAGGCCGCGAGGACCAGGCTCGCCCGCCGGAACGAGGCGTCCCCGAACAACCGCACGTCCAGCATCGGCTGCCGGGAGCGCAGCTGGGAGACCACGAGCGCGACCAGGCAGCCGAGACCGGCCGCCCCCGCCAGCAGGAAGTGCGGCGAGCCGGGCCCGCGCGCCGACACGGCGTCCAGCGCGTACATCAGCAGTCCCAGCCCGGGGGCGGCGAGCGCGAACCCGATCAGGTCGAAGCGCTTGTGCACCGACTCGACGTGCTCGCGCAACCGCAGCGCGCCGTAGACCAGGGCCAGCACCCCGAACGGCACGTTCACGAAGAAGCCCCAGCGCCAGGTCAGCTGCTCGACGAAGAACCCGCCGAGCACGGGGCCGAGCGCCGGGGCGATCGCGGTGGGGATCACCAGCACCCGGGACAGCTTGATCCGCTCCTGCGGCGGGTAGGCGCGGAACAGCATGGTCAGCGCGACCGGGCTGAGCACCCCGCCGCCCGCGCCCTGCAGCACCCGGGCCACCGTGAGCTGGGTGAGGTCCTGCGCCGCGCCGCACAGCGCGGAGGCCAGCACGAAGGTCCCGAACGCCGCCAGGAACACCCGCTTGGTGCCGAACCGGTCGCCCAGCCACCCCGACACCGGGATGCACACCGCCAGGCTGACCAGGTAGCCGATGTTGATGGCGCTGGTCGCGCTCGGTGGCACCCCGAACTCGGCACCGATGGCGGGCAGGGCCACGTTGACGATGGTGGCGTCCATGCCGTTCATGAACATCGCGGCGACGTAGACGACGCAGACCGCGACCCTGGGGTCGTTCCAGCGCACTCTCGCCCCCGGGCTCACGCGCCGTCGCGGGCGGGGCGGATGTCGGTCCAGTGCACCTCGATGTGCTCCAGGCAGGACCTCCGGTCGGCCGGGCCGTGGGCGACGGACCAGCCGTCGGGTACCGCGATCCGCTCGGGCCACAGCGAGTACTGATCGTCGTCGTTGATCAGTGCGTAGAACGATCCGCCGGTGTCGTCGAACGGGTTGCTCATGTGCCGGTGCTCCTTCGCTGGGGTGGGACGGACGGGCCGCCGACCCGAAGTCGATCTTCGACGATGGCGGCGATCTCGGCCAGCGGCGCGGGCCGCGTCATGTCCTTGTGCTCGCAGGCGATGTCGTGGTTCTCCACGGCACCGTCCACGTAGGGCTCCCACATCCGGGAGGTCAGGGAGGCCTTGGCCTGGTTCGCGGTGGCGGTGAAGAACAGCACGTCACCGCGGAAGGTGTCGTGCTCGGCCGCGTTCTCCAGCACCGCGCAGTTCGCGAAGTTGTCGATGATCGCCTCGACGGTGTGCTCCTCCAGGTTCGACAGCGCGCTGCCCTCGGCGGAGAGGACCTCCATGACGTGCTCCCGGCGCAGCGGCTCGTCCCCGAGCCGGTCCACGTCGTGACCCGCCATGTAGAGCAGCGCCCGGAGCGCCTCCTCCTCGGTGGGCAGCTCGTCCCAGACGTCCTTCGGGTAGGAGTCCAACATGCAGAGGAACCGGACTCGCTCCCCCGCCGCCTGCAGCTGGGTGCTCATCTCGTGCGCGATGACACCGCCGAAGGACCAGCCCAGGAAGTGGTACGGCCCGCTCGGCTGCACGGAGCGGACGTGCTCGACGTATTCGGCGGCCATCGCGGCGAGGTCCGCCAGCACCGGTGCGGGCTCGTCGAGGCCGCGGGACTGGAGGCCGTAGAGCGGGCGGCGCGGGTCGATGTGCTTCAGCAGCCCGGAAAACGGCCACGCGAGCCCGGCCGCCGGGTGCACGCAGAACAGCGGCTCCCGATCGCCCTCGGTGCGCAGCGGCAACAGGATGCCCAGGGCGTCGCCCTTGCCGCCGGTGCGGACCCGGGCGCCGAGCCCCGCCACCGTCGGCGCGGCGAACAGGCTGCCGACGTTGAGCTTCACGCCCAGCGCCTCGTCGATGCGGGCGATGAGCCGGGCCGCGAGCAGCGAATGCCCGCCGAGGTCGAAGAAGCTGTCGTGCACCCCGACCCTCGGCAGCTCCAGCACCTCCGCGAACAGGCCGCACAGCACCTCCTCGGCGGGGTCGCGGGGCACCGCGGAGCCGACGGCGGCGGCGAGGTCCGGGGCGGGCAGCGCGGCGCGGTCGAGCTTGCCGTTGGGCATCAGCGGCAGCGCGTCCACGAGCACGATCGCGGCCGGGACCAGGTAGTCCGGCAGCGATTCGGCGACGTGCGCGCGCAGCTCGGACGGCTCCACCTCCCGCTGGGAGACCACGTAGCCGACGAGCAGCTTGTCGCCCGGCCGGTCCTCGCGGACCACGGCCGCGACCTGCGCGACAGCGGGGTGGCGGGCCAGCGCGGCCTCCACCTCGCCGGGTTCGATGCGGAAGCCGCGGATCTTGACCTGGTCGTCGGCCCGCCCGGCGAAGTCCAGCGCCCCGTCCGCGCGCCAGCGGACCAGGTCCCCGGTGCGGTACATCCGCGCGCCGGGAGGCCCGAAGGGATCGGCGACGAAGCGCTCGGCGGTGAGCCCGGGCCGGTGCAGGTAACCGTGCGCGAGGCCGGTGCCGGAGACGTAGAGCTCCCCCACCACGCCCGGCGGCACCGGGCGCAGCGCCGCGTCGAGCACGTACAGCCGGGTGCCGGGATCGGGCACGCCGATCGGCACCGAGGTGCCGGTGCCGGGCTCGCAGTCCCACAGGGTCGAGTTCACCGTGGCCTCGGTGGGTCCGTAGCAGTTCAGCATCCGGCGGCCGCGCGCCCAGCGCTCCACCAGGTCGGCGGGCACCTTCTCGGCCCCGCACAGCAGGGTCGCGCCTTCCGGCAGGTCCACCTCGGGCGGGAACATGCCCATCACCGAGGGTCCGATCGCCAGGTGGGTGACCCGGTGCCGGCGGGCGTAGTCGGCCAGCGGCGCACCCGGCACCCGCCGGTCGGCGGGCACCACGACGAGCGTCCCGCCGGAGAGCAAGCCCATGCAGATCTCCCAGAACGCCACGTCGAAGCTCGGCGAGGCGAACTGCAGCACCCGGCTCCCCTCGGTGACGCCGACTCGCCGCGCCTGGGTGGCCACCAGCCCGGCCACCCCGGTGTGCGGGACGACGACGCCCTTGGGTCTGCCCGTGGAACCCGAGGTGTAGATGACGTAGGCGGGGTCGTCCGGGGTGGACTTGCGGGGCGGGGCGTCGGTGGGCTCGGCGCGCAGCACCGCCCGCACCTCGGGGTCGTCCAGCAGCACCACCGGGGCGTGCTCGGGGCGGCGGTCCGAGAGCGCCAGCACCAGTCCCGGGTCCGCGTCGGAGATCATGTGCTCCAGCCGGTCGGCCGGGTAGTCCGGGTCCAGCGCCAGGTAGGCCGCACCGGAGGCCAGCACCGCGAGCAGGCCGACGATCAGCTCCGGGGAGCGCGGCAGCATGACCCCGACGATCCGGCCCGGTGCCGCCCCGCGCTCCAGCAGCAGGTGCGCCAGCGCGTTCACCCGCCGGCCCAGCTCCGCGTAGCTGAGCTCGGTGTCCTCGAAGACCAGCGCGGGCTCGTCCGGGCGGGCGGCGATCTGCCGGTCGAGCAGGTCGGCGAAGGTCGCGGGCGCGCCGTCCTGCTCGGCCTCCGCGTCCCCCCAGCGGAAGATCCGCTCCCGCTCCCCCGCGTCCAGCAGGTCCAGGTCACCGATGGGGGTGTCCGGGGCCGCGACGGCCGCGGTGAGCAGCCGGACGAACCGCGCCACCAGCGCCTCGACGCCGGCGGGTTCGAAGAGGTCGGCGCTGTACTGGGCGACGCCCTCGACGCCGTCGGGGACCTCGCGCAGGCTCACCGCGAGGTCGAACTTCGCCGCTCCCGCGTCGATCGTGCCCACGTCGGACTCCAGGCCGGGCAGGGAGGGCCGCACCGCGTCGGCCTCGCCCCAGTAGGCCAGCATCACCTGGAACAACGGGTGCCGGGCCAGCGAGCGGGACGGGTTGAGCACCTCGGCGAGCCGCTCGAACGGCAGCTCCGCGTGGTCGTAGGCGGCGAGGTCGGCCTGGCGGACCCGCCCCAGCAGCTCCGCGAACGTCGGATCCCCTGCGGTGTCGGTCCGCAGCACCAGGCTGTTCACGAAGAACCCGACCAGCTCGTCGAGCCGCTGGTCCCCGCGCCCGGCGACCGGGGTGCCGATGGGGATGTCGGTGCCCGCCCCGAGCCGGGTGAGCAGGGCGGCCAGTCCGGCCTGCACCACCATGAACGGGCTGGCCCAGTGCTCGGCGGCCAGCGCGCGCAACGCGCGGTGCAGCGCCGCGTCGAAGCCGAACCGCACCGCTCCGCCCCGGTGACTGGGCGTCGCGGGCCGCTGGTGATCGACGGGCAGCGCGAGCTCGTCCGGCAGTCCCGCCAGCGCGTCGCGCCAGAAGGCCAGTTCGCGGGCGGCGAGGCTGCGCTCGTCCTCCTCGTCGCCGAGCAGTTCCCGTTGCCACAGCGCGTAATCCGCGTACTGCACCGGAAGCGGGCCGGGCTCCGGCGCGACGCCGTCGAGACGGGCGGCGTAGGCCGCGGCGAGGTCGCGCAGCAGCGGCGCCATCGACCACTCGTCGGTGGCGATGTGGTGCAGCAGCACCAGCAGCACGTGCTCGTGCTCGGCGGTCCGGAACAGCTCGGTGCGCAACGGCGGTTCCTGCGCCAGGTCGAACTCGTAGCGGGCGGCGGCCCGCAGCGCGTCGTCGAGCTGCTCCGCGGTGATCTCGCGCACCGGCAGTTCGGGAGCGGCCGGGGGCAGCACGTGCTGGCGCGGTTCGCCCCGCCGGTCCGGGAAAGTCGTGCGCAGGCTCTCGTGCCGGGACACCACGTCGCCGAGCGCGGCGCGCAGGGCGGCCACGTCCAGCTCGCCGGACAGGCGCAACCCGATCGGCAGGTTGTAGGTGGCGCTCGGCCCCTCCAACCGGTGCAGGAACCACAGCCGCTGCTGGGCGAAGGACAGCGGCACCACCTCCGGTCGCGGGCGCGGTCGCAGCTCGGGGCGGAAGTCCACGCCCTCACCGAGCCGCTCGGCCAGGCCCGCGACGGTCGGGTGGTCGAACAGGGTGCGGATGGAGGGCTCCGCCCCGAGCTCCCCGCGCACCCGCGCCAGCAGCCGGGTGGCCAGCAGCGAATGCCCGCCGAGGTCGAAGAAACCGTCGTCGATGCCGACCTCCGGAACGCCCAGCACCTCGCCGAACAGGCGGCACAGCACCGATTCCACCTCGTCGCGCGGGGCCCGGCCGCGCGCCCGCGCGCCGAAATCGGGGGCGGGCAGCGCCCGGGCGTCGAGCTTGCCGTTGGGCGTGAGCGGCAGGGCGTCCAGCAGCACCACCGCGGCCGGGACCATGTACTCCGGCAGCCCGGCGGCCAGGTGCGCGCGCAGCTCGGCCGGTTCGGCCTCCGACACCGCGTAACCGATCAGGCGCTGCTCACCCGGCTCGTCCTCGCGGGCCACCACCGCGGCCTGCGAGACCCGGGGGTGCCCGGCCAGCCGGGCCTCGATCTCGCCGAGCTCGATGCGGAAGCCGCGGATCTTGACCTGGTGGTCGGCGCGGCCGAGGAACTCCAGCTGACCGCCCGCCCGCCAGCGCGCCAGGTCCCCGGAGCGGTACATCCGGGAGCCCGGCTCGCCGAACGGATCGGCCACGAACCGCGAGGCCGTCAGCGCTCGCCTGCCGAGGTAGCCGCGCGCCAGGCCCGCCCCGGCGATGTAGAGCTCGCCGACGACGCCCGGCGGCACCGGGCTCAGGTTCTCGTCGAGCAGGTAGACCCGCAGGTCCGGGATGCCGCGCCCGATCAGGCTGCCGTCGCGGCGCGCCACCAGCTCCGGATCCAGCTCCAGGTACGAGACGTGCACCGTGGTCTCGGTGATCCCGTACATGTTGATCAGCTTCGGCCCCCGCGGGTGCCGCGCGTACCAGTCGTCGAGCCGGGACAGGTCCAGCGCCTCGCCGCCGAACACGACGCGGCGCAGCACCAGCTCCCGACCCCGCTCCGGCTCGTTCCGATCGGCCTCGATGAGCTGGTAGAACGCCGACGGCGTCTGGTTGAGCACCGTGACCCGCTCCCGCACCAGCAGGTCCAGGAAGTCCTGCGGCGAGCGGCTCACCTCGTGCGGCACCACGACCAGCCTGCCGCCGTGCAGCAGCGCGCCCCACAGCTCCCACACCGAGAAGTCGAAGGCGTAGGAGTGGAACAGCGTCCACACGTCCTCGGGGCCGAAGCCGAACCACGGCTCGGTCGCGGTGAACAGGCGCACCACGTTCCGGTGCGGGATCACGACGCCCTTCGGCTGCCCGGTGGACCCCGAGGTGTAGATGACGTAGGCGGCGTGGTCGGAGGTCAGCGGGCCGCGCGCGCCGTCGAGGGGATCGCGCTGCGAGTGCTCGGCGAGCTGGCGGGCGCACTCGGGATCGTCCAGCAGCAGCCGGGGCAGTTCGGCGGGCAGGTCCTCACCAAACCCGGTCTCGCTGATGAGCATCGACGGCTCGGAATCCGCGATGACGCGGGCGATCCGGCTCGCGGGGTTGCCCGGGTCGAGCGGCAGGTAGGCGGCACCGGACTTGAGCACCGCCAGCACCGCGATCACCAGCTCGGCCGAGCGCGGCAGGGCCAGCGCCACCAGCTGCTCCGGACCGATGCCGTGGTCGATCAGGCAGTGCGCCAGCCGGTTCGCGCGAGCGTCCAACTCGGTGTAGGTGATCCGCTCCTCGCCCCAGGTCAGCGCCACCGCCTCCGGGGTGCGCCGGACCTGGTCCTCGAACAGCTCCGGCAGCGTCCTCCCGGAGCGGTCCGGACCCGCCGGGCCGTCGTTCCACTCCTCCAGGACCAGGTGCCGCTCCCGCTCGGAGAGCAGGTCGATCCCGCCGATCGCGCCCTCGTGCCCGGCGAAGCGGGCCAGGAAGCGCACGAACCGCTCCTGGTGCGCGGCGATCTCCTCCGCGCTGTAGAGGTTCGGGTTCGCGTCGAACTCGAAGCGCATCCCGGTGCCGGCGGTGTAGACCGCCACCGTCAGGTCCTCCACCGGGCCCGCCGCCAGGTTGTGCACGGTGGCCGGGTGCCCGCCGAAGGACAGGTCGTAGTCGAAGGCCTTCACGTTGATCACGGGTCCGTGCAGCGGTCGGCCGGTGCTCAGCAGCCGCAGGTCCCGGCGCAGGTCCTCGCCCCGGTACCGCTGGTGCCCGCGCACCTCCCGCACCGCCGTCGCGACCCGCGCCACCAGCTCGTCCCGCGTCGTCTCCGGGGTGATCGCCAACCGCAGCGGCAGCACGTTCACCACCATTCCCGGCACCCGGGACGCGGCCGAACCGAGCCGTCCCATCACCGGCAGTCCCAGCACCACGTCCCGCTGCCCCGTCACCCGGTGCAGGTAGGCGGCGAAGGCGGCGATGACGGCGTCGGGCCAGATCGTGCGGCTGTCCCGCGCCGCGTCCGCCAGCGCGTCGGCGGTGCCGGATCCCACGTCCGCCGCGCGGCGCAGGAAGGTGCGCGCGGCGCGGCCGGAGCGACCGGCGAGGGTCCCGGGCTCCGGTTCGTCGGCGAACCGCTCGAGCCAGAACTCCCGGTCCCGCTCGAACCGCTCGGACTCGCGGTAGTCCCGCTCCGCGTCGCGCAGCGCGCTCAACGGCTCGAACGGCGACTCCGGAGGTTCCGCCCCCGCCACCAGCGCCGAGTACACCTCCGCGACGCGGCGCAGCAGGATCGAGAAGCCGTAGCCGTCGATCGCCACGTGGTGAATGCGCTGGTACCACAGCCAACGATCCTCGGCGAGCTCGAACAGCGCCGCGGTGAACAACCGCCCCCGCTCACCGCCCGCGGTGAGGTCGACCGGCTCGGCCAGGTCCCCGCGCATCCAGCTCAGCGCCGCGGCCAGCGGATCCGCCTCCGCGCTGACGTCCAGCACCGGCAGCGCCGAACGCCGCGGCGGGTCGATCACCTGCCGCGGGGTCCCGTCCTCGTCCACCACCCGGATCCGCAGCGCCTCGGCCTCCGCGAGCACGCGGTTCAGCGCGCGCTCGAACCGGTCCGGGTCGATCGGGCCGTGGATCTCGACGTACTCGCTGGTGTTGTAGATCGGGTTCGCGCGGTCGAGGGCTTGCGCGAACCAGATCCCCGCCTGGGCAGCGGACAGCGGCAACGACACGCCCAGAGGCTCCGGCATCGTTCTCCCCCACGGGACGCGGACAAAGTAAGGCTAACCTTATTTCACCCGCGGCGCGGTGACCAGGACCCGCCCGACGTGCGCTAGCTCTCAACCCCGCTCCCCCGCCCGGCGCCCACCGACCCCACCAGCAGCCGAGCCTCCCCGCACCCCCTCGGGACACCCGCGCCGACCAGCCAGCGAGTGAACGGACCGATCGTCCAAGGGGATGGGACGAACGGTCCGTTCACCCACCACCCCACCACCCCGGTTCCCCACCACCCCGGTTCCCCGGTTCCCCGGTTCCCCGGTTCCGAGCTTCTTCGCGTGAACGGACCGTCCGTCCCGAAGCCCTGGGCGAAGAAGCCGTTCACCTCACCCCGGCCGGCCACCGTTCCGGAGTGAACGGACCGTTCGTCCCAACCCGTTGAACGAAGGAGCCGTTCACTCGACGCCTCCGCGAGCCCTGCAGCGCCGGGTGAACGGATCGATCGTCCGAGCGGATGGGACGGAGGGGCCGTTCACCCCGCGAAGACGGGGCCCAGCGGGGTTGGAGTGAGCGGACCGATCGTCCAAGGGGATGGGACGAACGGTCCGTTCACCCAGCGGGCGACCCCGGCGCTGCTCATCGGATCAGCGGGCGCGGATCATGAGGGCGGAGTTCTTCCCCGGCAGGCCCACCTCGCGGGAGCGGGTGAACCCGGCCTTCTCGAAGGCCGCCACCGACGCTCCGTTGTGGACGTTCGGCTCGGCGACCACCCGCGCGCACTCCGGATCCGCCGTCAGCAATCCCCGGGTGACGGCGGCCAGCAGGGAGCTCCCGAGCCCGCGTCCGAGGACGTCCTTCTCCCCGAGCGCGATGTGCACGCCGAGATCGCGCGGATCCAGCGGATAGCAGGACCGCAGCTTGTCCCGCACCACCCGGTACAGCTCGACGTAGGCGATGTCCCGCCCCTCGCGGCTCACCACGCACGGCAGCGAATGCGACCCGCCGAGCTGCGCGCCCAGCTCGTCGCGCCAGCGCCGCACCGACCAGGCCTGGTTCCAGTTCACCGCCACGTGGTCCTCGTTCATCCAGCGGTGCACCAGCTCCGGGTCCCCGGAGTCCAGGTCCACGGCCCGCAGCACCCATCCGCCGTCGAGCTCCGGCACCGGAACCCCGGGCACCTCGTCCGCCACCGGCTCGCGCAGCGGATTCGGCATCTCGAAGCGCTGCGGCGAAACCGCGACTCGCCCCTCGGTGAGGTAGCGCAGTTCGGAACCGTTGAGGACCGCGAGGTCGGTGAGCGTGGGGCTCTCCAGCCAGTGCCGCACCACGCGCTCGGTGTCCGGGTAGGTCTCGGCCAGCGCGGCCAGTTCCTCCGCCAGCACCCGCAGCAGCACGTCCTCGTCCGCGACCCCGCGCAGCCCGAACAGTCCGATGGCGGCCAGCGAGCCGCGGGAGAGCAGCCGGGCCGTCACCTCGGCCAGGTCGGCGCGCTCGTCGAGGTTGCGCAGGGCGGGGGTCATCGTGCTCTCCACGTGCGAGGAGAGCCACCGGCGGGCCTCGTCCAGGCTCGACACGCCCTGGCCGAGCACGCCGACCTCGTCGTTGCCCGCGAGCGGATCGATCGCCCCGGTGCGCACCGCGTCCAGCAACCAGTCGAGCAGGGTGCCCGCGTCCTCGGCGTTGATCGGGGCGTCCGAGGTGGCCCTGCCGCGCGCGTCGGCGGAGCAGGCGGCGGCGAGCAGCGCGGAGTCCGCGACGGCGCCCGAGTCCGCGACGTGGATCGGTCCGAATCCGTGCGCGCCGGTCGGCGAGCGGTAGGTGACCTCCGCGGTGAACCGCAGCGGCCCGATCGTCACCTTCAGCGGACCCGGCGCGACCGGCGTGTGCGTCTCCGCCAGCCACCTCCGCAACAGCACCGCGGCCCTCGGATCCGGCTCGCTCTTCCCGGTCACACCTGTCACACGCCACCCCTTCACGCTGCGTTGGGAGAGCCGACCCTAACTCAGCCGACCGGGGGAAGGACCCCGGTCGCCGGGTGCCTCCGATCACCCCGTGCGAGAGCGGTATCGAGGAGTGAACGGACCGTTCGACCAACCGCCTTGGACGAACGGTCCGTTCACTCTTCCCGCACCCGCGCCCGCGCCCGGAGCCGGTTCTCCCGGTGAACGGACCGTTCGTCCGGGGAGATGGGATCAACGGTCCGTTCACCTCTCCCGCCCGGCTCCGTCGCGGGCGGCGAGGTGAGGTGAGCGGCTCCTTCGTCCGATCCCGTGGGACGAACGGTCCGTTCACCCGCGACACCGACGGTGGAGGGATCTTCGGGGGCTGGGAGGTGGCGAGGAGGGGGCTGGACTTCGCGGGCCGTGCTGGCGGCGGACGGGCCGTGCTGGCGGTGGGCCGGAGGGATGGCGAGTTGCGCGGGCTCCGGCGCCGCGCGCCTCGGGGAGTGATCCGCTTCGGCACCCGCGAGCGAGTCCCGCGCCTGCCGGGCGCCGTCCCCTCCGCTCGCCGGGTCGCCCAGCGACCGCCGGAGGTCCGCTGAGCTGCGATGGCGCGGTCGTGACCTGATCAGGTGGTGGTCCTCGCGCTCCACCGGGCGGCGGGTCGGGATCAGACCTACTCTCCTCGGCGAGTCGACCCTCGCCTGTGGAGAGGAGTGTCCAACGTGGAGGACTCCGCACAAGCCGTCGTCCCGCTCCGGCCCGGATTCGACATCCAGGTACGAGGTTTCCATCGCCGACAGGTCATCGAGCACATCGAGGTGCTCGAGGACCAGCTGCGCATGGTGAGCATCGATCGCAACGAGGCGGTGGCGCTCAACGCCGATCTCCGCCGGCTCTGCGACGATGCGCGGCGCGACCTCGCCGAAGCCGAACTTCGGCTCAAGCGCATCGAAGCCTCCGACACCGGCCTTCCGCACGCCTCGCAGCGCGTGCAGAACATGTTGTCGCTGGCCGAAGAGGAAGTCCAGACGCTGCGCGAGCAGGCCCAGCGCCAAGCCGAGACGATCCGCGGCAGCGCCGAGTACGAGGCCCGTCAGCTGATCACCGAGGCCGAGCAGGCCGCGGAGACCATGCGGGAGGAGTGCGCCCGGCTGGTCGACGACCTCGACGCCCGCCAGCGGCAGATCCGCCGCGAGCACGAGCAGGGGGTCGCCGACCTCCGGGATCGGGAGCGGGTGATGCGCCACGCGATTCGCGACGAGTACAAGTCGGTGATCGGCGCCGCGCAGGAGGAGGCCGACGAACTGCTGTCGCGCACCCGGTGGGAGTGCGGCAGGCGGGACGCCGAGACCGAGCAGCTCCGGCTCGACGTGCTGCAGGACCTGCACACCAAGCAGGCCCGGATGGAGGAGTTGCGGGGCGCGGTGCTGTCCTCATTGGACAGCGTCGGCAGGCTCGTCGGCGCCTCCAGCAACGAGATCGGCGCGCAGGAGATCGACAACGTCATCGACGCCGAACTCGTCGGGGAACCCGCGCAGCAGGTCTGGCTGCCGGAGCCCCGCGGGGACGCCCAGAGCTACCTGATCCCGCTGGAGCCCCCGTTCACCCCCACCGAACCGGCGGCCGACGACGCCGCCTCCGACAGCGAACCGACCGACGCCGTGCAGCGGCAGTGAGCGGAGCGAGCACGTGGACCTGATCGTCATCTCCTTCGCGGGCGGCGCCGTGGTGGCCGCCCTGGTCTTCTGGCCGATCCTGCGGCGGGCGCGCCTGCGCGCGCACGCCGACGCCCCGCCCACCGGCAAGCACGCGCTGCGCCCCGCGCAGCCCGCCGCCGCCCGCCCCGCCCCGCAGCAACCGGCACCGGAGGCCCCCGCCGCCGAGGCCCGGCCGGAACCCGCCGCGATCCCGCGGCAGGCCATCGGCGACGAGGGCGAGCAGCCGGCCCGCGCCGAGCCCGAGCTCGGGGTCACCGTCAGCACCCTGCCGACGGCGCTGTTCGAGGAGCACCACGCGGCGAAGTTCCGCCGCACCCGCGACCGCATCGAACGGCTCCGCACCCAGCTGCACGAGCAGAACTGACCGAAGCACCAACGGCGGCGGCGCAACCGGATCTCCCGGGGCGCCGCCGCCGTCGTTCGTCCAGGGGGCCGACCGGAGCAGGGCCGGGGACTCCGAACGCGCCACCGCGGGCGGCCGGGATGCCTCCGGGCCGGGTGGCGCGCACCGTGTTGTTAGGTTCGGCGCCTGCGCGCGCAGCCGCGACCCCGACCGGTGGAGAGCTCCAGTGACCAGTTCCGCAACATCACCCACCCTGTACCTGGTCGGCACGACCGGGAACCCGAACTACGGTGACGAGCTGATCGCCGCGACGTGGCTGAAGTACCTCGCCCAGGTCGCCCCGGACAGCGAGGTGTGGCTGGACTGCCCGAACCCCGGTCCCAGCGAGGTGCTGCTCGGGCACCTGCACCCGCACGTGCGGTTCACCGACACGCTCTGGCGGCTGTGCTGGTCCGCGCCCTCCGACGAGCCCTGGGACGTGGCGTCGTTCGTGCAGCACGCCATGATCAACCCGGGGCTGGCGCCGCACTGGCTCGCGGGGATCGAGCTGGCCGCCCGCGCCGACCTGGTGCACATCATCGGCGGTGGGTTCGTCAACGGGATCTGGCCGCGGCACTACGGCCTGCTGGCGGGCGCGGTCGCCGCCGCGCGCCGCTCCGGCGGGCGCGCCGTGCTGACGGGGATGGGCCTGTGGCCGACGCCGGAGGAGGCGCGGCCGCTCGTGCGGAACCTGGCCTCGCAGTTCGAGCTGATCGACGTGCGGGACGAGCCCTCGGCCGAGCTGCTCAGCTCCGCCGGCCAGCTCACCGCCACCGGGGACGACATGTTCTTCGGCATCGAGCCGGACCTGTACTCCTCCGACGACGACGCGCCGGAGGTGATGATCTGCCTGCAGTCGGACCTGCTGGACGTGACGGTGCCCGCGCTGGCCGGATTCCTGCTGGACACCCTGCGCTCGTGGGACGTGCGTCCCGAACAGGTCGGGATCGTCGAGGGGATCCCGCGGGTGGACCGGGAGGTCTTCGCGCTCGTGGAGCACGACCTGCCCGGTTCCCGCTTCTACGCCTTCTCCGAGATCATGGACCAAGGCCTGCCCGCCAAGGCGGGGCAGCGCTGGCTGTCGACCCGGTTCCACATGCACCTGATGGCCGCCGCGGCGGGGGCGCACGGGGTGGCCGTGTCGATCAACTCCGGGTACTACACGAACAAGCACCGGTCGTTGATCCAGCGCGGTTCCGGCTGGGGGCTCAGCGAGGGGCTGCAGGTGCCGCCGTCCCCGACGGAGGGCGGCTACGAGCAGTCCACGCTCACCGCGCTGCAGGAGGCCAAGTCGAAGCTGGCCTGGTCGATCTACGGCGACTGAGCCCGGAACGGGCGGCGGCTCAGGCCGCCGCCCGGCCCTCCTCCGGAAGCTGCCGGCTCGGAGCCTCCGGGTGCAGCACGTGGATCTCGGCCACCGGTTGTTCGGCCTCGGCATCGGCCTGCGCGGCGGCCGCTTCGCGCCTGCGGTCCGCGATGTAGAAGGGGGCGGCCGCCAGCACCGGCACCAGCATCCCCGCCAGCATGATCAGAATGGAAATTCCCGTAGTCAAGGCCACCGAACCCCGCGCGGTGGGACGCCGCCGCCCCACGACCGAGCACGCCGAACGAACGTGTCGTGGACCTCATCGTCGCGGCGGAGGGTGTTCGTTAACACCACCCGAAAGTGCTCCTGATCACGATCTTCGAGTCGTCTCAGCAGGTGGTCATCGCGGCGGGACCGGAGCCCAATAGTTGATCTTGAGAACCCCGGAACCCGCTGCGGCACAACCCGATCCGGCGCCTCACCACCAGCGGTGGAAGTGGTGCACGGGCCCGTGCCCCCGTCCCACGTCGAGCCGCTCCGCCGCCCGCAGGGCCTCGGTCAGGTAGGTCTTGGCCTCCCGCACCGCCGAGATCCAGTCCGGCGAGCGCGGGCGCAGCGCGGCCACCGCCGCCGAGAGCGTGCACCCGGTGCCGTGATCGCTGGTCGTCTCGACCCGCTCCCGGCGCAGCAACTCGACGCCGCCGTCACCGCGGAACAGGTCGACGCTGCTCGGCTCCCGCAGGTGCCCGCCCTTGAGCAGCACCCGCCGCGCCCCCAGCCCCGCCAGTCGTTCGGCCTGCGCCGCCATCCCGGCGGAGTCCGCGACCTCGGGCTCACCGAGCAGGTCCGCCGCCTCCGGCAGGTTCGGGGTGATCAGGTCGACGCGGGGCAGCAACTCGTCGCGCAGCACCGCGACCGCCTCGTCGGCCAGCAGCCGGTGCCCGCTCTTGGCCACCATCACCGGGTCCAGCACCACGTGCGGCGGGGCGTAGCGGTCCAGCGCCGCGACCACCGCGCGGATGACCCCGGCGTTCGCCAGCATCCCGATCTTGACCGCGTCCACCCGCACGTCGTCGAGCAAGGTGTTCAGCTGGGCGGTCACGAACTCCGGCGGCACCTCCCGCACCTCGGCGACGCCGGTGGTGGTCTGCGCCACCAGGGCGGTCGCCACGGCCGTGCCGTAGGCGCCGTTGGCGGAGAAGGACTTGAGGTCGGCCTGGATCCCGGCACCACCGCTGGGGTCGGTGCCGGCGATGCTCAGGACGTTGGGGATCCGCCCGGATTGCTCGGGGCGGGCAGCACGAACGGTCACGTCGGTGACGTCCCTCCGCTAGCACGAACTAGGTCAGGTTCGACGGGTCTGCTCTCAGCCCGGCCGCTCGCCGGGCACCCCGCGTCACTGCTCCCAACCTAGCAACCAGCTCCGCCGCGGCCAGCGGCCCCGACTCACTCGACCAGGCCGATGATCGAGCCCGGGGTGAACCGCTCGCCCGCCCGGCCCTGCCACCAGAGGGTGCCCGAGGCGGGAGCCAGCACCGCCCGGGTCCGGCCGTCAGCCCGGACCTCCGCGACCGCTTCCCCGCCGCGCACCCGCTCCCCGTCGGCCGCCAGCCAGCGGAGCAGCTCCCCCGGCTCGTGCGGGTCCGCGCGCGGGCGGGGGAAGTGCAGGTCCGTCACGGCGTTCCCCTCCAGCGTCCGGCGCGGCGAAGGGCCCAGCATGGGCGGTGATCCTTCTCACCACAAGTGAACCTTCCGCTCCCGGACCTGCTGCGAGCGGCGCAGCTCGCCAGCAGCGCCGGGGCGAGACCGTACGGCTGAACAGTCCCGGCAACCCGCTCGGAGCCGCGCGGCCGGGGAATCGGCCGCCCCCGCGAATGCAACGTGGGCGGGGGCTCGTCCGTCTAGAGTTCGAGATCCGGCCAACGGACCGAAGCCGGGCGGCCCCGCGCGGCGGGCGTCCTGAAAGGCATGGGGGTGGGACGGCAGTGTTCCCCGATCAAGAGCACGTGTGGTGGATCGTCGGCGCGGGCCAGCGCGTCCGGCACGCGATCACGGTGCGCCCCGGTGCCAGACCCGCCGGCGACCCCGTCTCCGCGCTCTGCTCGAAAACGATCAAGCTCCCGCACGAGACCTGGCCCGCGAGCAAGGAGCCGTCGAGCCGTCGCATCACGCAGCGTTGCGCCGAGTGCGAGCACCAGGTCGAGGAACAGCTGGCCCTCGATCGGGATCTCGTGGTCACCACCTGGGACGCCTGAGGGCGAGCGATGTCACACCGCTGACGGGTGATCACCTGGTGAGGCGACCCTCGGTGGCGGATTAGAGTTGATGCAATGGACACCACTGCCGACGCCCCCCGACCCACCCGTTCCCGCCGCTCGTCCCGGCCGGATCCGGCGCAGGTCTGGGCCCCCCTGGCCGGTCTCGCCGACGCGGCGGCGCGAGGCGGCGCGTCCGGAGCCGTTGCGATCACCCGCGGGTTCGACCGCAACAGCAGGCTGCGCGCCAAGGCGCTGCGCGAGCTGCTGGAGGAGCGCGGCGCCGCGGCCATCGAGATCACCCCGGCGGTGGGCAGCGAGCGGTTGCTCGCCGGCACCGAGATCAGCTCGGTGGTGAACCTGATCGGCTCCGGTTCCTGGCAGCCGCACCGGTTGGCCGCCAAGCTGCGCGCCCCGCTGCTGGTCCCCAGCGCCGGCGAGTCGGGCGACTCCTCCCGGGACGTCATCGGCGTCACCGGCGCCGAGGGCGCGCGCGACGTCGCGCTCTCGCACGTGGCGGTCCGGCCCGAAGCGGACGGCGAGGGCAGCCTGGTCGTCACCGCCGACGGTGAGCCGCTCTCGGTCCCCGGTGGTTCCGTCGCGGTCACCCTGCGGGAACAGCGCCTGGAGGTCCGGCTGGCCGGACCCGACTTCGCCGAGCAGACCTTCGCCGCGGGCGAGGTCCGGGTCGAGACGGTCGACGCGCCGCACCGGCTGGTCCGCGACGAGCTGCCGATCGCCGCGTTCGAGGGCGCGCTGACCTTCACCGCCGAGCCGACCGGGCTCGTCCTCCGCTCCGTCTGAGGCCTCCTCGCGCACCGAGCCGCTGCTCCTCCCCCGAGGGCAGCGGCTTCGTCGTTCTCGGCCCCGGATCACCTCCGGCGCCGGGGCGCCCGGTGCAGCAGCGCCGCGGCGGCCGCGAGCACGACGCCGACCAACGCCAGGGCCAACGGCGAAAGCGAACCCGGCAGCACGGCGTTGCGCACGGTCCACCAGGTCACCAGCAGCAGGACGAGCCCCAGCAACCCGGCCGTCACCGCCATCAGCGGCCGGTGCCGCGGCACCTGCCGGAGGTTGCTCCTGGCCACCGGCGTCATCCGCCGCACCGCGACCGCGACCGGCAGCACGACCAGCGCCACCACGAGCGCTCCCAGCAGGGAATCCGTCCGGGTCGGGGCGTGCCCGAGCCCGAGCAGCAGCCCGAGGACCCCGATCGCGAGCACCAGCAGCACCCGGTGCAGCGCGCGCCACAGCAGCGCGTCGTAACCAGCCATGATCGCAGTGTCCCAGGCGCACGCCGGCCGCCCGACCCACGTTCGGCCGCTTGACAGAGTCCTCGATACCTGATCTCCGTCGCGCCAAAAAATTCCACGATTAATCATGCGAACATCCGTCACATCGGTGACCCTGAGGCATCTCACACCGAGGGGCGCGGGGACGGACGCGCTCCGCGCCTAGGGAGGAGTTCGCATGATCGACGGCGAGCAGTGGGAGATCAGTTGCCGGGACGTCGCGGGCAGGCGGCGCCAGGTCGGGGTCTACGTGAACCAGGGCAACGTGGTGCTCGTCGCCCCGCCCGGGGAGACCGCGGTGCTGGCACCATTGGAGGCGGGCCGGCTGCGGGCGGCGCTCCGGGACGCCGTGGTCTCCGCCGCCACACCGGGGCGGGTCGTTCCGGAACGCTGAACCCTTCCCCTCCGCCGTTCCCCGAGGCATTATCTACTGATGAGTAGTTAAACCGGAGGAGGACGCGTGGGGATGTGGCGGCGGTCGGCGGAACGGACGCGGCGCGCGGTGGCGGGCGCGACCGAGCGGCCCGGGACGGGATCCCTCCGCTCCAGCGCGGGGACGCTGTGGCTGCTCGCCCGCCAGGGCGTCGTCCGCCCGATGCGGCCGGACAAGCTGCTGCGCATCGCGCGCGCCTGGCGGCACTGGGGCGTGACGCCCGCGCTCGGGTACGCCGTGGCCGCCATCCGGCACCCGGACCGGCCCGCCGTGATCGACGAGCGCGGGGCGCTGAGCTTCCTCGAACTCGACCAGCGCACCACCCGGCTCGCCCGCGGCCTGCGCCAGCGCGGCGTCCGCGGCAGCAGCCGGGTCGCGGTGCTCTGCCGCAACCACCACGGGCTCGTCGAGACCATCGTGGCGTGCGGCAAGCTCGGCGTGGACGTGGTGCTGCTCAACACCGGCCTGCGCCCGCAGCAGGTGCGGACCGTGCTCGCCGAGCAGCAGGCGGACCTGCTGGTCGCCGATGTCGAATTCCTCGACGAGCTCCCGGACCCGGACGTCGACGTGGTGCTCGCCTGGACCGAGGGCACCACCCGCCGCCCCACGCTGGAGCACCTCATCGGCAGCTCGACCGCGGGCCCGCTGCCCCGCAGGCCCCGGCACGCGCGGCTCATCGTGCTCACCTCCGGCACCACCGGCACGCCGAAGGGCGCCCGCAGGCCCGCCCCGCCCGGCGTCGGCCCGGCAGCGACGATCATGTCGCGGATGCCGCTGCGCGCCGGGGAGCGGATCCTGCTGGCCGCACCGATCTTCCACACCTGGGGCCTGGCCGCGTTCCAGCTCGGCTCCGCGATCGGCGCGACCCTGGTGCTGCGCCGCAAGTTCGAACCGCAGCAGGCGCTGGCGGCGGTGCAGCGGCACCGGGCGACCGCGATGTTCGTGGTCCCGGTGATGTTGCAGCGCATCCTCGACCTGCCACCGGAAGCGCGGCGGCCCTACGACACCTCCTCGCTGCGCATCGTCGCGGCCAGCGGATCCGCGCTGCCCGCGGACCTGGCGACCCGGTTCCAGCGGTCCTTCGGCGAAGTGCTCTACAACTTCTACGGCTCCACCGAGGCGTCCTGGGTCAGCATCGCCACCCCGCGGGAACTCGCCGACTCCCCCGGCACCGCCGGCCGACCGCCGCGCGGCACGGAGGTGCGGATCCTCGACGAGGCAGGCGAACCGGTTCCCGAGGGGAGCACCGGGCGGATCTTCGTCCGCAACGACATGCTCTTCGAGGGCTACACCGGAGGCGACGCCAAGGAGGTGCTCGGCGGGATGCTCGGCACCGGCGACCTGGGCAGGATCGACGAGGCCGGCCGGTTGCAGGTGGTCGGCCGCGAGGACGACATGATCGTCTCGGGGGGCGAGAACGTGTACCCGAAGGAGACCGAGGACGCCATCGCCGCGCTGCCCGAAGTCGCCGAGGTCGCCGTGATCGGCGTCGACGACGCGGAGTTCGGACAGCGGCTGTCCGCGTACGTGGTGCTCGACGAGGGCGCCGAGCTCGACTCCGAGGCCGTGCGGGAGCGGGTGCGGCCCGCGCTGCCGCGGTTCGCGCTGCCCCGCGACGTCACCTTCCTCGACGAGCTCCCGCGCAACGCCACCGGCAAGGTCGTGCCCGCCCGGTTGCGCGGGGAACCGGAGGACGCCGAGACCGAACGGTGACGCGGCCGCGACACCGGTGCGGTCCCGGCGTCGCGCCGCACCGCGTTAGGCTCGGTGAGGTGAACGACCGTCTAGTGTGGATCGACTGCGAAATGACCGGGCTCGACCTCGGCTCGGACGCCTTGATCGAGATCGCGGCCCTGGTCACGGATGCCGACCTGAACATCATCGGGGACGGCGTGGACATCGTGATCCACGCCTCGGACGAGGTGCTGGCCGGGATGCCCGAGGTGGTGCGCGACATGCACGCGCGCTCCGGGCTGACCGAGGAGGTGCGCCGCTCCGCCGTGACCACCGCCGAGGCCGAGGAGCGCGTGCTGGACTACATCCGGGAGCACGTCCCGGACAGCGTCTCGGCGCCGCTGGCGGGCAACTCCATCGCCACCGACCGCGGCTTCATCGCCCGCGACATGCCGACCCTGGACGCCCACCTGCACTACCGGATGGTGGACGTGTCCTCCGTCAAGGAGCTGTGCCGGCGCTGGTTCCCGCGGATCTACTACGCGCAGCCGGAGAAGGGCCTCGCGCACCGCGCGCTGGCCGACGTGCGGGAGTCGATCCGGGAACTGGCGTACTACCGCCGCACGGCGTTCGTCCCGCACCCGGGACCGAGCAGCGAGCAGGCGCAGGCCGTGGCGGCCGAGCTGCTCGGCGCTGACGGCCAGGGCGGCACCGACCGCGCCTACGACCAGGGCTGACCCCCGCAGCACGGCCCGGTGGCGAGCGCTCCGGCGGCGCACGCTAGAGTGTTCGTGTTGCTCCGGACGGCGGGATTACCGGCGGATCGGAGCTGCGGTGGGTGTAGCTCAGTAGGTAGAGCACTGGGTTGTGGTCCCAGGAGTCGCGGGTTCGAATCCCGTCACTCACCCCGCGGAAAAGGCCCGCTCCGATGTTCGGAGCGGGCCTTTTCCGTTCGGTGGGGAATTCAGCGGCGGCACCCCGTTCGGGGCGCCGCCGCGCGGATCAGCGGTTGCCCGCGACCCATTCGTCCCACGGGACCTGCCAGTCGCCGAAACCGTCCCAGGACCGCAGCTTCGGGCCACCGGAGTTGGTGATCTCCACGACGTCGCCCTTCTTCAGCAGGTTGTAGACGTACCGCGCGTTGGCGTCGCTCATGTTGATGCAGCCGTGGCTGACGTTGCTGCTGCCCTGCTGGGCCACCGACCAGGGCGCCGCGTGCAGGAACTCGCCGCCGTTGGAGATGCGCACCGCCCACTCGACCTCGGTGCGATAGCCGCCGTCGTCGATGTCGAGCCCGTAGCTGGAGGAGTCCATGATCTTCTTGCGGTGGTGCTCGGTGACCACGTGCACCCCGTTGTTCGACGGCCACTCCGGCTTGCCCAGCGAGACCGGCATCGTGCGCTGGGTGACCCCGTTGACCTTGACCGACATCTGGTGACTGGCGCCGTCGGCGTGCAGCACCACGGCGTCACCGATGGTGATCTCGGCCGAGCGGTTCTCCTCGCCCCAGGACCCGTTGCCGAGGTCCTTGCCGTAGACGTCCGCGGTCACGTTGATCGTGGTGCCGGGCTGCCAGTACTCCTGCGGGCGCCAGTGCACCTCGCGATCGTCGAACCAGTAGAACGCGCCCTCCACCGCGGGCTCGGTCCGGATCCGGATCGCCTCCTCGGCCTTCGCCTTGTCGGGCGCCGGGGCGTCCTCGGAGAAGTAGAAGGCCAGCGGCTGCCCGACCCCGACGGTCTGCCCGTCGAGCGGGTTCATCGACACGTAGGTCTGGTGCTCGGGGTCGACCGTGGTGAAGGTGGACTCCTGGGTCACCGGGTCGCCCGACGCGCCCTGCACGGTGAGCACGGCGGTGTAGGTCTTGCCGTAGCCCAGCGGCTCGGCGACCGACCAGCTCCGCCCGTCCGGGCCGATCTCGTTGGCGACCTGCTTGCCGTCCTGGTTGGTCAGCACCGCGTTGGTGATGGTGCCGTCGACCGCCGTCGCGGTCACCGGCGCGGTCGGCGAGACCGGCGGTGCGCCCGCGGCCGGGTCGAAGCGGACCGAGGGAGCAGGCGGCGGTGCCGCCTGCTCCGCGACCTCCGGCCCACCACATCCGACGGCCAGCAGCCCGACCAGCGCGACGGCCACGACCGACCACGCACGCGAGGTCCGCCCAGCAACTCTCCCGACAGAGTTAAGACACAGCTTCATCCGTGACTGTCCGTTCGATCCGATCCCCACATCCGCCTGAGACCAGTGTGCATCAGACCCCTGACCGTGTGTCTTAGGACTGGCCGTGCACGAAGGGTCAACCGCGGACCTCCACCCCGCAGGACGCGCCACCCCACCCGCTGGTTGCCCCGACCCGCCCGACCGGCAAGAACCGGCCCGCCGGACCCGAACGGCACCCCCCGATTCGAGGGCTCGAACCGCGTGCTAAAGTTCTTTTCGTCGCCAGGGAGACGGCACGGACCGAAAACCTGGAAGACACCGAGCGCCAATAGCTCAACTGGCAGAGCAGCTGACTCTTAATCAGCGGGTTCGGGGTTCGAGTCCCTGTTGGCGCACCAAAACCCCAGGCCATCGGCCTGGGGTTTTTCTTTGCCAGGCCCGGTTGCCAATTAATTGCCAACTTCGTCGGTTTGCCCGTTGGAGTCTTCCAGTTCCCGCCGAAAAACCATCGGACCGGGTACTGGTTCGGATCGTGCGGCTGCGGTGCCCCGGTCCTCGCGCTCGGGGCACCGCAGCGCTCGCTCAGGGGATGAGCAGGACGCGGCCGAAAGCGTCGCGGCTCTCGACGCGGCGATGCGCCTCGGCGGCCTCGGACAGCGGGAACTCGCGGTCCAGCACGACGGTGAGCTCCCCCGCCGCGACGCGGGCGATGAGGCCCTCCACGAGGGCGCGGGTGCGGGCCGGGTCGTGCTCCATCTCGCCGCCGAAGTACACCCCGTTGAGCGAGGCGTTCTTGAACATCAGCGCGTCCAGCCTGGGCGGGGTCGACTCCCGCCCGGCCTGGCCGACCCAGCTGATCCGGCCCCGGTAGGCCAGCGCGGCCACGCTCGTCTCCAGCGTGCTGCCCCCGACCGGGTCGACCACGAGGTCGACGCCGCGCCCGCCCGTGTGCTCGCGGACCCGCTCGACGACGTCCTCCCGCCGGTAGTCGATCAGGTGGTCGACGCCGAAATCACCGAGGCGGGCGAGCTTCTCCGGGTTCGAGGCGGTGCCGAGCACGGTGGCTCCGGCGGCCTTGGCCAGCTGCACGGCGGCCAGGCCCACGCCGCCCGCCGCGGCCTGCACGAGGACCGATTGCCCCGCCTGCAACCGGCCGAACTCGAACAGGCAGTCGTCGGCGGTGCCGAACTCGACGGGGATCCCGGCGGCGAGCCGCAGGTCCAGCTCGTCGGGCACCGGGTAGACGTCGCGCTCGCGCACCACGGCGAGCTCCGCGTGCGAGCCGGCGGGCATGAACGCCACCACCCGCTGCCCCTCGCGCAGCGCACCACCGGGCCCGACCGCGGCGATGGTGCCCGCCGCCTGGTAGCCGACCACGTGCGGACGGGCCGGCGGCGGGGCGAGCAGCCGGTGCAGCGCGTCACCGCCCTGCACCCCGACGGCCGCGACGCGCAGCAGCGCCTCCCCGGCACCGGGCTCGGGATCGGGGACGTCCTCGTAGCGCAGGACCTCCGGACCGCCGTTCTCGTAGTACACCGCAGCCTTCACGGTCACCTCCTGGTACTCGCAACTGGGTTCGCCGCCGCCTGCTCCGCGCCACCGCCCCGGGTGGGGCCGCGATGATCACCGGCGGTCGTGCGTCCGGAACGCCCAGCGGCCGGGAAACCTTCCCGCGCCACGGATACCCGCCGAGCCGGTGCGCACTCCCCGAGCACCACCCGATCGAACGCATCGGCGAGCCCCGGGAACGAATCGGAGCCGCGCGGCGTTGATCCCGTCTGCCGCTCTTGTCGGAGTCGGTCCGGCCGAGCGGGGGACGTCCTCCGCTGCCACCCGGACCGCGCCGTCGCGGGCGGCCGCTTCCGCGCCGGAGCCACCGCGCGGAGCGCGTTCCCACGCCCGTTCCTCCCGGAACCGGAGACAACCGATGCCCCACCACAGCACCATCTCGCTGCGGGTGAACGGCGAGAACCGTTCCCTCGCGGTCGACAACCGCACCACCCTGCTCGACGCGCTCCGCGAGGGGCTCGACCTGGTGGGCACCAAGAAGGGCTGCGACCAGGGCCAGTGCGGCGCCTGCACGGTGCTGCTCGACGGCAAGCGCGCCGTGTCCTGCCTGCAGCTCGCGGTCGCCAACGACGGCGCCGAGGTCACCACCGTCGAAGGACTCGCCGACGAGGACCGGCTGCACCCGGTGCAGCAGGCGTTCCTGGACTTCGACGGCTACCAGTGCGGGTACTGCACGCCGGGTCAGATCTGCTCGGCCGTGGCCGTCATCGAGGAGCACGCCGCGGGCTGGCCGAGCGCGGCCACCGAGGACGTCCGGCCGGAGGCCGGGGCGCCCGGCCTGGACGCGGCGGAGATCCGCGAGCGGATGAGCGGCAACCTGTGCCGCTGCGGCGCCTACAACTCGATCGTGCGGGCGGTCGCGCAGGCCGCCACCATGCGCGAGGCCGAGCAGACCGTCACCAGCAGCGGAACGGAGGCCTCGGCGTGAAGGAGTTCGAGTACGAGCGGGCCGCCGACGTCCGCTCCGCCACCGCGCTGCTGGCCGCCGAACCGGAGGCGCGCTTCCTCGGCGGCGGGACGAACCTGGTGGACCTGATGAAGGTCGGCGTGGAGGCCCCGACCCGGCTGGTCGACGTGCGCGGGCTGCCGCTGGACCGCATCGAGGTCGCCGAGGACGGCGGGCTGCGGATCGGCGCCACCGTCACCAACAGCGAACTCGCCGCCCACCCCGAGGTCCGCCGCCGCTACCCCGCGCTCGCGCAGGCCGTGCTCGCGGGCGCCTCGGGGCAGCTGCGCAACGTCGCGACCGTCGGCGGGAACCTGCTGCAGCGCACCCGCTGCGGATACTTCGCCGACCTCACCCAGCCCTGCAACAAGCGGGAGCCCGGCAGCGGGTGCCCGGCGATCACCGGGGACCACCACAACCACGCGATCTTCGACTGGTCCCAGCACTGCGCCGCCACCAGCCCCTCGGACATGGCGGTGGCGCTGGCGGCCTTCGACGCGGTGGTGTCCTACGAGACCGCCGAGACTTCGGGCGAACTTCCCTTCGCCGAGTTCCACCGCTCGGTCGGGGACCGCCCGCACGCGGACGTGGCGTTGCCCCCCGGGGCGCTGATCACCGGCGTCTCACTGCCCGCCGCGCCGGTGGCCGCGCACTCCCGGTACCGGAAGGTGCGGGAGCGCGCCTCCTACGCCTTCGCGAACGGCTCGCTGGCCGCCGCGCTGGAGCTGCGCGAGGGCACGATCACCGAGGTTCGCCTCGCGTTCGGCGCGGTCGCGAACCGCCCGTGGCGCGCGCGCACCGCCGAGCGGGCGCTGCTCGGCGGACCTGCCACCGCCGAGGCGTTCGCGGCGGCCGCCGACGCCGAGCTCGCGGCCGCGACGCCGCTGCCGCGCAACGGCTACAAGGTCCCGCTGATCCGGAACCTGGTGGTGTCCGCGCTGACCGAACTCGCCGAGGAGGCCGCCCGATGACCACGACCAACCCCCGGCCCGCGAGCAACTCCCGGCTCAGCGCGGCCGACACCGCGACTCCGTCCGACACTGGAGCGGTCGGCACGGCCCGCCCGCGCATCGAGGGGCGCGCCAAGGTCACCGGGGAGGCCCGCTACGCCGCCGACTTCCCGATCGACGAGCTCGCGCACGGTTCGCTGGTGCTCTCGACCATCGCGCACGGGCGGATCGCCTCGATCGGCGAGGCCGAGGTGCTGGAGATGCCGGGCGTGCTCGCCGTGCTGCACCACGGCAACGCGCCCCGGCTGGAGCCCGGAGCGGGGGTCTTCGGCCCGGACCCCGGGCTGCAGCTGCTGCAGGACGACCGGGTGCGCTACGTCGGGCACCCGGTGGCGATGGTGGTGGCGAAGACGCCGGAGCAGGCCCGCGCCGCGGCGGACGCCCTCCAGGTCACCTACGAGCAGGAGTCGCACGACTCCGGGTTCCGGGGCGACCACCCCGCCGGGTACGCGCCGGAGAGCGCGGGCACGATCGACAAGGGCGACGTGGACGCCGAGGCCGCGGCGGCCGCGGCGGTGGTGCGGGCGACCTACACCACGCCGGAGGAGCACCACTCGGCGATGGAACCGCACGCGTCGATGGCCCGCTGGGAGAACGGTCGACTGGAGATCGTCGACTCGAACCAGGGTTCCTACCAGGTCGCGCGGATCGTGGCGACGCTGTTCGGTCTGGACCTGGCCTCGGTGCGGGTGCGGGCCGAGCACGTCGGCGGCGGCTTCGGCTCCAAGGCCGCCGGACCGCAGCTGGTGTTCGCGGTGATGGCGGCGACGCTGCTGCGGCGTCCGGTGCGGGTGGCGCTGACCCGCCCGCAGGTCTTCGCGATCACCTCGTTGCGCCCGGCCACCGAGCATCGGGTGCGGCTGGCGGCCGACGCCGACGGCGCGCTGCGCGCGGTCGACCACGAGTCGTGCTCGTTCACCTCGACCATCAAGGAGTTCGTGGAGCTCGGCACCGAGCTGACCGGCGTGATGTACGCCGCCAACGCGATCCGCACCCGCACCCGGGTGGTGCCGTTGAACCTCCCCTCCCCGGGCTGGATGCGCGCACCCGGGGCGGCTCCGGGCTCGTTCGCCCTGGAGTCGGCGGTGGACGAGCTGGCCGCGGAGCTCGGGATGGACCCGGTGCGGCTGCGGCTGCGCAACGAGCCGGAGGCGGGCCCGGCCTCGGGGCTCCCGTTCAGCAGCCGCAGGCTGGTGGACTGCCTGGAGCAGGGCGCGAGCCGGTTCGGCTGGGCGGACCGGGATCCGAGCCCCGGCGGTCGTCGGGACGGGCGCTGGCTGCTGGGGACCGGGATGGCCGCCGGGTCCTTCGGCGCCGGGCCGATGCCCTCGACCGCCGCGATCACGGCGGAAGCCGACGGCGGTTTCGCGGTGCGCATCACCGCCGCCGACATCGGCACCGGGGCGCGCACCGCGCTCGCCCAGGTCGCCGCCGAGGCCCTGGACGCCCCGCTGGAGGCCGTGCGGATCGAGATCGCCGACAGCGACTTCGGTCCGGCCTTCCTCGCCGGGGGCTCGCGCGGCACCGAGTCCTGGTCGTTCGCGATCATCGAGGCGGCGCGCTCGTTGCGCGAGGAGCTGGCGGCCGGGAAGCCGCTGCCGGTGACCGCGCGGGCGGACACCACCGAGCTGGTGCGCGCCCGCGCGAAGCTGGAACGGCACTCGTTCAGCGCGCAGTTCGCGGAGGTCGCGGTCGACGTGGCCACCGGTGAGGTGCGGGTGCGGCGGCTGCTGGGCACGTTCGCGGTCGGGCGGATCGTCAACCCGCTGACCGCGCGCAGCCAGTTCGTCGGCGGGATGACCATGGGCCTGTCGATGGCGCTGCACGAGGAGGGCGTGCGGGAGGAATCGGGCAGGCAGGCGAACGCGAACCTCGCCGGGTACCACATCGCCTCGCACGCCGACGTCCCCGAGATCGAGGTGAGTTGGGTGGACGATCCGGACGAGGACAACCCCTCGGGGGTGAAGGGCATCGGCGAGATCGGCATCGTCGGCACGGCGGCGGCGATCGCGAACGCGGTGTGGCACGCGACCGGCGTGCGCCACCGCGACCTCCCGATCAGCCTCGACCGAGTGCTCAGCGCCGCTGGCTGAGCCTCCGCGCGGACGGAGACCCGGGTCCGGTCCGCACGGCGCGCTCGCCGCCCCGACGGGGCGACCGCGCCGTGCGACTGGCCCGGGGCCGGGATCCGACGGAGCTCATCGGCGGACCAGGAGACCGCCGAAGAGCAGGTCCAGCAGGCGTTCGGCTTGGTCGCGCTGCTCCGCGCGGCCGGTGGCGAGGGCGATGCCCATCAGGGCCACCAGCAGGTCCTCGGGTGGGACGTCCGCGCGGATCACTCCGGCCTCGGCCCCGTTGGTCAGCAGCGGGGTGATCGAGTCGAGCAGCATCTCCCTGCTCTCGCAGGAAGGCACCCGGTCCCAGTCGACGACGGAGCGCAGCGCGTCGGCCAGGCCCATCTTCGCCGTGGCGTAGTCGAGGAACCCGATCATCCACTCCCGCAGGGCTTGCTGCGGCGGCAACCTGGCCCGCAGCCGCGGGACCGACTCGCACAGCGTGGTCAGCTCGTGCCGGTAGGCGGCCTCGATGAGCTCCTCCCGGGTCGGGAAGTTCCGGTAGAGCGTGCCGGCGCCGACTCCCGCCTCCTTCGCGATGTGGTCGAGGTGGACGTTCAGACCCCGTTCGCCGAACATCCGCAGCGCCGCGCAGAGGATCTTGTCGCGGTTCCGCCGGGCGTCGGACCGCAACGGGCGTCCGGACTCCCTGCCCATGCTGAGCCTCCTCCGGTGGCGGAACCGCGTCGATCACGCCGTCCGGGAGGCGAACCGAGGCGAGCCCCGCCGGAGGCCGAGCCCACCACCTTAAGCCCTGCCGCCCCGCGCCTGGAGCGTCCGGACGGCTCAGCTCTCGCGGCGGGAGAAGGAGCGCACCACCTCGACGCCGAAGAGGACGAAGGCGGCGACCATCGCGGCGGCGGTGACGTAGTCCGCCACCGCCCACGGACTGCCGTCGACGAGGTTGGGGAGCACGGAGATCGAGACGACGAGGAGGAGGAAGGCGCACAGCAGGGTCCTGCGGATCATGGGGGATTCCGTTCCACTCGGGCGCCGGTGCGGCGCGATCTCGTTGACCTCACCCATGCTGCTCCGCCGCGGTGCCGCGAACATCGGGCCAGCGGTGGAGATCCGCGCCCCGGCATGGGCCGAAAGTACGAACCGATTAGTCCTTTGTGGACAACAGATCGGCCCTTGCGCTGCCGGGCGCGGGCCGGAGTACCATCTGGCGCACCGTCCGACGCTGCGGGGAGAGAGCATGGTGCCGACCGGCGTGGAGCAGCAGGAGGAGCCCGCCACGGGCGCGAACGACGGGACGACGTACTTCCGCAAGCGCTTCGGCCAGATCCTGCTGGACGCGGCGCTGATCGCGCTGACCACGTTCGTGCTGCTGCCGATCAGCCTGCTGCTCGGGGTCTTCCTGATCATGTCGGGCGTGGACGGCACGCTCGCGATGAGCATCGGGTTCGGGATCTTCCTGACGCTCATCATGCCGATCACCTGGTGGTGGCACGTGTGGGTGCCCTACCGACGGGGCGGCAGCACGTTCTCGATGGGCTGGCTCAAGCTGCGCATCGTCAGCCTCGACGGCCAACCCGCGAGCCTCGGCCAGCACCACGCGCGCTGGATCCTCTCCGCTGCCGACAGCCTGTTCTTCGGCTTGGTCGGCATCGTTCTGATCGTCGCGACCCCGCAGCACCAGCGCCTCGGCGATGTCGTGGCCCGCACCAGGGTGGCCCGGACCGACGTCGGCTGACCGGGCCGCGCGGCGCGGCGACCGGTCCGCCCGGGCCGAGGCAGGGTCCGGGCCTCGGGTTACGCCGTCCGGCGCAGCCGGAGGCCCGGAAAACCGCCCAGCCGCAACGGAATTCGCCGCCGCGTAGCATCGGCCCGTCCGCCGAAGCCTTCGGGAGAGCGCATGGTGCCACTCGCGAACCACCCCGACCGGGGCTCGGTCGAGCGCGCTCCCGCGACGACCTCCTACCTCGCCCGCCGGTTCGGGCAGATCGCCCTGGACGCCGTGCTGGTCGCCCTGCTCGGCGTGGTGCTGGTGGGATCGGCCCTGGCCGTCGGCCTGCTGCTCGCGCGGCTCGGAGCCGCGCTGTTCCCCGCGCTGCTCACCGCGACCAGCTGCGGCCTGGCCCTGACGATGGCGCTGAACTGGTGGTGGCACGTGTGGCTGCCCTCCCGTCGGGGCGGCAGCACCGTGGCGATGCGGTGGCTGGGGCTGCGCGTCGTCGGCCTGGACGGCGAACCGCCCCGGCTAGGGCAGTACCACGCGCGGTGGCTGCTGGTGGTGGTCGACTGGCTGTTCTTCGGACTCGTCGGCATCGTGATGATCATCGCGACCCCGCGGCACCAGCGCGTCGGCGACGTCGTGGCCCGCACCCGGGTGGCGTTGACCGCCCCCTGATCCTCAGCCGACGAGGCCGTGCTGCCAGGCCCAGATCGCGATCTCGGTGCGGTTGCGGACCTGGAGCTTCTGCTGGGCGCTCGCCAGGTGGGACTTCACCGTGGACAGCGAGACGTGCAGCGAGGCAGCGATCTCGGCGTTCGTCGCCCCGCGCGCCACCGACAGCACGGTGTCCAGCTCGCGCTCGGTCAGCGGGGTGTCGGCGCGGGTCAACCGCTTCCGCTGCGGCTTGGTGAAGTGCGACAGCAACCGCGTGGTCACCGAGGGCGAGATCATCGACTCGCCATCGGCCGCCGCGTGCACGGCGTTGATGAGCAGCGAAGACCCCGCGTCCTTGAGCAGGAAACCGCGCGCCCCGGCCAGCAGCGCGGCGTAGACGTTCTCGTCGACGTCGTAGGTGGTGACCACCACGACCTTGAGCGGATCCGCCACGTCCGGGCCCGCGAGCAGCCGCGTCGCCTGCAGACCGTCGACCTTCGGCATCTGGATGTCCATCAGCGTGACGTCCGGGCGCAGCCGCCGGGCCATGCTCACCGCGGCCTCGCCGTCCGCGGCCTCGCCCACGACCTCCAGATCCGGTTCGGCGCTGAGGATCAACCGGAATCCGGTGCGCACCAGCGTCTGGTCGTCGGCGATGAGAACGCGAATCGTCACCGGATGTCTCCCTGACCGGGGCCGCCGGGCTGCTGCGAGCGGGCGGCGGGGAACCGGGCGGTGACCCGCCACCTCCGCCCCGGCTCGGGACCGGCCCGCACGGCCCCGCCGACCGCCCGCACCCGTTCGGCCATGCCGACCAGGCCGTAGCCGGAGCCCGTGCGGTCCGGTGAGACCGGCGGCACGTTGTCGTTGTCCACGACGAGCACGATCTCCTCGCCCTCGCGGCGCCCGGACACGCGGGTCTCGGTCGCCTCCGGGGAGTGCTTGCGCGCGTTGGTCAACGCCTCCAGCACGATCCGGTGCGCCGTGGTGGCCAGCTCCGGGTGCACCGGGGTCTCGTCGACGTCCACGTCGAGCTCCACCTCCGCGTGACCACTCGCCGCCCGGCGCACCGCTTCGCCGAATCCGGTGCCGTGCGGGAGGGAATCGTCCTCGTCGGTGCGGAGCATACCGACGAGCCTGCGCATCGCCGCGAGCGCTTCGGACCCGGCGTCTTCGATCTCGGCGTAGACGTCGAGCGGGTCCTCCTTCTCGGCACGCGGGTTGCTCGCGATGGCGCGGGCCGCGTTGGTGCGGACCACGATCCCGCTCACGTGGAAGGCGACCAGGTCGTGCAGCTCGCGGGCCAGCCGCAACCGCTCGCCGGTGCGGACCTCGGCGAGGTCGTGGCGCCTGCGGTTGTCGGCGTCGCGCAGCACCAGGCCGATCGCCAGCGCGATGCCCCAGCACAGGGCCGCCACCACCGCGATCACCGTGCGCGGGGCGCCCTCGTACCGCACCAGCGAGGCGGGCACCAGCGCGATCGCGGTGCACACCGCCACCAGCACGGCCGAACGCGGGCGGAGCCGGCGACAGCACGCGCCGGCCAGCAGCGAGAGACCGAGGACCTCGGCCCCCGCGGGCAGCAACCCCGGGTCGAGCCCGACCGCGGTGAGCGCTTCGCCGATCCCGGTGGCGAGCAGGCTCAGGGCGATGGCCGCGGCGGCGAGCTGGCCCACGTGGGCCGGGAAGCGCCGCCGCAGCACGGCCAGCAGGGCGGCGACGCTGCCGCTGGGCGGCACCAGCATCGCCCCGGTGGGATTGCCCGTGCCCAGCCGCACCACCGACACCGAATCGACGAGGAAGGCCAGCACCAGGGCGACGACCTCCACCGCGAACAGCCCGCGCCGGGCAGGCGGCCCGAAGAACCACGGACTGCTCATGATCAGTACCTCTGGGAGTCGTGTTCGAATGGCGGCCGCGGTGGGCGTTCGGGTGGTCCCGCCGCTGCGGCGAGACCGTTGAGGGCAAGCGACCTTAACGCAGCGACCAGGTTCCGATCAGCGGGTCACGTCCGCGATGTAGCGGCTCGAGGCCGGCAGGAAGCTCAGGACCAGGCCCAGCAGGGCCAGCCCGAGACCGATGTAGCTCTCCGCGTCCGCGGGTCCGAACAGGACGGACAGGTGCAGCACGGCGAACACCGCGAGCACGATCCGCGCCCAGTTCCGCCCGGCCCGCAGCTTCCAGGACAGCCACAGGTACACCAGCAACGAGATCACCGACATGGCGACCGATGCGACGAGGAACGTCTGAGCCACCTGCGGACTCACGCCGGGAGTCGGGGGCATGCCCCCGGACGAGAGGACGATCAGCCCCCACACCAGCGGGACGATCGCCGAGGCCAGGTAGGCGAGCGCGGCGCCGTTGATCGTGGACGGGACGGACGGGGTCTGCACGTTCGGAGTGGTCATGTCCGGAAAAGATAGCGGCGCGGAAAAACCGGATCAAGCTTTACCGGAGCATTTCGTACTTTCGGCCAGAAGGTTCGTACTCACGGACTAGACAGACGTTTTTCTTTCATGCGCGAGACCAATTAAAACGCGAAACAACCGCGCGAACAATCGAGCCGATCACGTTTTCCGAGGAGGTTCGATGCGCAATTCCACGACGACGCGGGCGGTGCTCGCCGCCGCCTGCGCGGGACTCGCGGTGGCCGGTTTGCCGGGCATCGCGGCGGCTGAGCCCGCCGTCCCGCCGAAGTACGCCCAGCAGCAGCTGACCTGGGGCCCCTGCCCGTTCGAACCGGGCGAGGGCTCGTTGCCCGCCGAGTGCGCCGTGGTGACCGTGCCCCGCGACTGGTCGACCCCGGAGGCCGGTCCCGAGCTCGAGGTCTCGATCAGCAGGGTTCGCGCCGACGGTGAGCGGCAGGGATCGCTGCTGCTCAACCCGGGCGGGCCGGGCGGGCAGGGCAGCTCGATGGCCGGGCTGATCGCCGGGCTGGAACCGGAACTGCACGGCGGCTACGACCTCATCGGCATGGACCCGCGCGGTACCGGCCAGGAAGGTTCGACCGCGCCGGAGCAGCAGGGCCTGCTCTGCCAGGTGCCGCTGGACCGATTACCGCAGGGTCCGCTCGACGCCCGGGACCGCTCCGCCGCCAGCATCGCCGAGCACCAGAAGGTCCCGCGCGCCTACGCCGAGGCCTGCCAGAGCAACGCCCTCACCCCGTACATCACCACTTGGCAGACCGCGCACGACATGGACCTGGTCCGCGCGCTGCTCGGCGAGGAGCAGCTCAACTACCTCGGCTATTCCTACGGAACCTGGCTGGGCGCCAAGTACGCCTCGCTGTTCCCGGAGCGGACGGGGCGAATGATCCTCGATTCCAACCTGAACTGGCAGGGCCGCCTGCTGGCCGCCTTCGAGGACTTCCCGCGCATCGGCCAGCGCTGGTTCGACGAGGTCTACCTGCCGTGGACCACCCGGCAGTTCCCCGAACTAGTCGGCCCCGACACCGACTCGGCCCGGCGCACCTGGGAAGAGGTGCGCGCGCTCTACGCCTCGGCGGGCGTCGCACCGGACAACTTCGACGCGCTGTTCGTCGGCGCGGGCGGCGAGCTCAGGTGGATGCTCGCGACCGCGGTGTTCGTGGCGGGCATCAACGAGATGCACGGCGAGACCCCGGAACCGACGGGCTCCGCCGAGCTGGACGACCTGCTCGACGAGCAGGCGACGGCCCGCTTCGGCGTCCCCCTCGCGGACCTCACCGCGCAGCGCGTCGCGGCCGGTCTGGCCGAGGACTACCAGCCGCTCGCCGGGACCCGGTTCGCCGTGGCCTGCGGTGACCAGGAGACCCGCTCCGCGCAGTGGTACCGGAAGCTCAGCGACCGCCAGGGCCCGGAGCTGCCGCTGTTCGGCTGGGCGTACGGGCTCGGTGAGCCCTGCGGGTACTGGTCGGACGCTCCGCGCCAGGAACTGCCGCTGCTGCCACCGGAAGTCGCGGACAAGGTGCTCGTCGTCCAGGGCGAGTTCGATCCGCAGACCGCCTACGAGCAGGGACGAGCGGCGGTGGACGCGGCTCCCGGGGTGAGCCTGGTCTCGGTGGACGACTCCCCCGCGCACGGGCAGTACGCGTTGGCGGGCAACCCGTGCGTGGACGGCATGGTGAACGTCTTCCTGCTGCGCGGTTCCCGGCCCGGCGACGCGACGTGCCCCGGAGTGCCGCTGCCGGGCGAGCAGCAGGTGTTCCCGGTCGAGGGCCCGGTGACCTCGGAGCCGAGCCCGTTCCCGGCGACCCCCGCCGGCCCGGACCAGCCGGCCCTCCGCCACGCCCTCCAACAACTCATCGGCCTCACCCCCACCCCCTGACCCGCCTTCCCGGTGAACGGACCGTTCGCCCAACGGTTCCGGACGAACGGTCCGTTCACCCGACACGGCGCACACCGCGCCCACAACTCGCAACCGGGGAGCTGTTCGAGCGAACGGCCCGTTCGTCCCACAGGCTTGGGCAAACGGGCCGTTCACTTCAGAACCGGGAGCCGCACCGGAGATGGCGAGCTCGAGTGAACGGCCCGTTCGTCCCACGGGATTGGACGAACAGGCCGTTCACTCCGGAACTTGACGGACGGATCAGGACGAGGAGGGGTGTTGTCGTGGTGCGGACCCGCGGATGCCCTCCGCGAACTCCTCCAGCGGAAGGATCGCCGTGCCCGAGCCCGAGACGTCGAGCCCGCCACCCGCGATCGGCCAGTTCCACCACGGACACCGCCGAAGCGGTCGGCGAGCCTCCGGGATTCCGCATCAGCGCGTAGGTCAGGCAGAACGCGGAGACCACGAGAGCGCGCTCGTCGTGGCCGTGGTCGAAGGTCTCGCCGATGGCCGCGAGCGCCACGTTGACGACGACCAGGCCGCCACCCAAGCGGTGAACAGCGGGGGCGCGGTGATCCTCAAGGTGCGGTGCACTGGCATCCATCCGGGTGATCCTGCGGCGGTGGCGACGGGAACCTCCCCCGGGCACGCCCCCGAACGGGAGGGGGCGAGCACCTCGCGCGTCACCGATTCACCTTGCGCCACACCGGCATCCCGGGTCCGAGCCACAGTTGACAGGCATACCCCCCGAGGGTATATCTGGCGGTGGTGGGACCGGTGGCCCGGACCGAGGAGGAATCCATGCACGGCTACGCGCAGGACAAGGAGCAGTACGCCAAGCGGCTGCGCCGCGTCGAAGGACAGGTCCGGGGCCTGGCGAAGATGATCGAGGACGACAAGTACTGCATCGACGTGCTCACCCAGATCAGCGCCACCACCAAAGCGCTGCAATCGGTCGCGCTGGGGTTGCTCGACGACCACCTCAAGCACTGCGTGGCCGAGGCGCTGGCCGAGGGCGGAGAGGCCGCCGACGAGAAGGTGGCCGAGGCTGCCGCCGCGATCGCGCGCCTCGTGCGCTCCTGACCGGTTCCACCGCACCACGACCAGCAGAAGGGGAAGTGCATGAGCCAGTCGACCTACACCGTGACCGGGATGACCTGCGGCCACTGCGTGAGCTCGGTGACCGAGGAGATCAGCGAGCTCGCCGGCGTCTCCGACGTCGCCGTGAACCTCGAAACCGGTTCGGTCACCGTGACCAGCAGTGCGCCGCTGTCCGACGACGCGGTCCGCGGCGCGGTCGAAGAGGCCGGCTACCAGCTGGTCCCGGCCTGACAGCCCGGCGGGAGCGGCGTTCCCGCTCCCGCCCCAGGTCCACTGCGGACACCCGCTCGAGGCGCTCCGCGAACAGGAGATCGCACGATGAGCACCGAAACGTCCCCGACTCCGGGCAGGCAGGTCGAACTGATCATCGGAGGTATGACCTGCGCCTCCTGCGCGAACCGCGTCGAGCGCAAGCTGCGCAAGCTCGACGGGGTCACCGCGGCGGTCAACTACGCCACGGAGCGGGCAGCCGTCTCCTACCCCGCCGACCTCGATCCGAAGCGGCTCCTCGACCAGGTCGAAGCGGCCGGGTACACGGCCGCGCTGCCCTCCGACGAGGAACCGGCCGAGGACGACTCCACCGGCCTGCGCAACCGGCTGCTCGGCACCGCAGCGCTGTCCGCACCGGTGATCGTGCTCGCGATGGTGCCCGCGTTCCAGTTCTACTACTGGCAGTGGGTCTCGCTGCTGCTCGCCACTCCCGTCGTCCTGCTGGGCGGTGCCCCGTTCCACCGGGCCGCGTGGACGAACCTGCGCCACGGCACCGTCACCATGGACACCCTGGTCTCCCTCGGCACGCTCGCCGCCTTCTTCTGGTCGGTCTACGCGCTGGTGTTCGGCACCGCCGGGGTGCCCGGCATGACCCACGCATTCGAGTTCGGCGTCGCGCCCGGGAAGGCCTCGGGGTCGATCTACCTGGAGGTCGCGGCCGGCGTCACCACCTTCATCCTCGCCGGACGCTACTTCGAGGCCCGCGCCAAGCGGCGGGCCGGCGCCGCGCTGCGCGCCCTGCTGGAGCTCGGTGCGAAGGACGTCGCGGTGCTGCGCGACGGGCAGGAGCAGCGCATCCCGGTCGACCAGCTCGCCGTCGGCGACCACTTCGTCGTGCGGCCGGGCGAGAAGATCGCCACCGACGGGACCGTGGAAGAGGGCGGCTCCGCCGTCGACACCAGCGTGCTCACCGGGGAATCCGTGCCCGTTGAGGTCGGGCCCGGGGACGCCGTCGTCGGTGCGACCGTCAACGCAGGGGGGCGGATCGTCGTGCGCGCCACCCGCATCGGCTCCGACACGCAGCTCGCGCAGATGGCGCGGCTCGTCGAGGAGGCGCAGGCGGGCAAGGCCGCCGTGCAGCGGCTCGCCGACCGGATCTCCGCCGTGTTCGTGCCGATCGTCATCGTGCTCGCCCTGGCCACCCTCGGAGGCTGGCTGCTCACCGGCGGCGGGGCCGCTGCCGCGTTCACCGCGGCCGTCGCGGTGCTCATCATCGCCTGCCCCTGCGCCCTCGGACTCGCCACACCGACCGCACTGCTCGTCGGCACCGGGCGCGGCGCGCAGCTCGGCGTGCTGATCAAGGGGCCCGAGGTGCTCGAATCCACCCGCCGCATCGACACCATCGTGCTCGACAAGACGGGCACCGTCACTACCGGACAGATGTCCCTGATCGACGTGCACGTCGCGGAGGGTTTCGACGAGCGGCGAGCGCTGCGGCTCGCCGGGGCCGCCGAGCAGGCCTCCGAGCACCCCATCGCCCGCGCCATCGCGCTCGGCGCGGCCGATCGGGCCGGTGAACTCCCCGAGATCCGCGAGTTCGGCAACGTCGAAGGCCTCGGCGTGCGCGCCACCGTCGACGGGTACGACGTGGCCGTGGGGCGCTCCGCGCTGACCGGTGAGCTGCCCGCCGCCCTGCGCGACGCGAAGGAGGCCGCCGAGCGGGCGGGCCGCACCGCAGTCGTGCTCGCCTGCGACGGTGACGTCCGCGCCGTGTTCGAGGTCGCCGACGCCGTGAAGCCGAGCTCCGCCGAGGCCGTGCGCGGACTGCGCTCACTCGGACTGCACCCCGTGCTGCTGACCGGGGACAACGCCACCGTCGCGCGCAGCGTCGCCGCCGAGGTCGGCATCGACGAGGTCATCGCCGAGGTGCTGCCGCAGGACAAGGCCGCCGCCGTGCGGCGGCTGCAGGAGGAAGGGCGCGCGGTGGCGATGGTCGGCGACGGCGTCAACGACGCGGCCGCGCTCGCCCAAGCCGATCTCGGTCTCGCCATGGGCACCGGCACCGACGTGGCGATCGAGGCCTCCGACCTCACCCTGGTGCGGGGCGATCTGCGGGCGGCGGTCGACGCGATCCGGTTGTCCCGACGCACCTTCCGCACCATCAAGGGCAACTTGTTCTGGGCGTTCGCCTACAACGTGGCGGCGCTGCCCCTGGCGGCCGCCGGACTGCTCAACCCGATGATCGCCGGCGCGGCGATGGGTCTTTCCAGCGCCTTCGTCGTCGCCAACAGCCTCCGCCTCCGCCGCTTCCACCCCACCCCCACGTGATGTCGTCATCGGAGTGAACGGCCTGTTCGTCCCACAGCTCGGGACCAACGGTCCGTTCACCCCACCCATCCCCGGCACCGAACCGGAGCCGGTTCCGGGTGAACGGCCTGTTCGCCCCACTGGTTCGGACGAACAGGCCGTTCACCCGGCTGCTGCCCGCACAGCCGCGCCGACATCAGCTGAGGGTTCCCGCCAAGGCCAGTGGGAGTGAACGGACCGTTCGTCCCCGCGGTTCGGACGAACGGTCCGTTCACTCCCGGAACCGCCCGCCCAGATCACGGGTGCTGCGGCCACGGAAGTGCCCGCAGCACCAATCCCGGATGCGGGTCCGGCCCGAACGCCGTCGCCTTCACCGGCAGCCGCACCCCGGTGGCGGCCGCCGCGGCCAGATCGAGCTTGCTCGGTGGGAAGGCAATCGCCGCGATACCCCCGAGTTCACCCAGCGCGTGCAGCGCCCGCGGCGCGCTCGGCTCATACAGCACGCTCGCCGCCCCCACCGAGTCCAGGAACGCTTGCACCACGGCGATGTGCATCGACCGCAACGAGTCCGGGTACCGCCGAGCCGGCCCGCTCAGGAACTGCGCATCGGGTCGGTCCAGCAGGAACGCCCGATCCGGAGTCGCGATGATGAACGCGGGCCCGTGGTACGCCCGCGCCCGGAGCACGTCGAGCCACTCCTCCAGCGGCCCGCTCAGCGCGGTGATCTGGAACCACCGCTGGGCCGCGGCGAGCACCTTCCAGGGATCCGCGTCCGGCACCACCCGGTGCACAGGCCGCAGCCGCAACGGGCTGCGCTTGGTGTCCACCAGCAGCGCGGGCAGGTAGTCCCACGGCCCCCGCCCGTACCCGGCGGCGTGCACCTCGCGCCGGACCCGGCGCGCGGCGATGTGCCGGTGATGCCCGTCCGCGATCAACGCGGACCGCTGGTGCAAGGAGTCGATGATCTCCGCGCAGAGGGCCCGCTCCGCCAGGCGCCACACGCGATGCTCCTGACCGTCCGGCGTGCGCAGCTCGGTCAGCGGCCGCTGCCCGGTGGCCGCGTCCAGATGAGCCGCCGTGCGCTCGGTGCCCGAGTAGCCCAGCAGGATGGGCGGCATGCTCATCTGCCCGGCACGCATCAGCTCCACCATGCCGTCGGTGTGCGCGGACAGGACGTCCTCGTGGGGCAGCAGGCGGCTGTCCAGGTGCACGGCGGAGATCACGCCGCGCTGCACGCCGAGCGGTCCGGTCTGCTCGTAGACGTACATCGCGGGCCGTTCCTCCCGAGCGAGCACGGCCAGCCGCTTCCACTCGTCCAACAACCGCACGGAGTTGCCGACGTCGACCCGATCCCACGGCGTCGCGTGCCGATCCGCGAGTCCGCGGAGGCGTTCGGGCGCGAGAACCCAGGCGCGGAACGGACGGATGTCCACCCCCACGCGTACCGAACTCGTCACCTCCGCAGTATCAACCCGCTGCCCCGCGTATGGTCAGCCGGTCGCGGGAAGAACCGATTTGTGCGCTATGCCAGGGGTTTTCTCGACGCAGAGTGATCCCGTGGATCACCCGCGCGAGCACCACCCCCACACCCGGTACCCCCTTCCCTTCCCCTCCCGGTGAACGGACCGTCCGTCTCACGGGGGTGGGCGAACGGGCCGCCCACGCCTTATCCCGCGGCAGCACGATCGGCTCCGGGGCACGCGTCGGTGCCGAGGCTCTGGCGGAGTGAACGGACCGCTCGTCCAAGCAGATGGGACGAGCGGTCCGTTCACTCCGCGAGGAGAAGTGGAGTTGTCCACAGGGTCGCGATCCATCCACAGATCATGGAACTCGGTCTGGCGGCGGTTGAGTCCCACTGGTCACAGTGGAGTCATGTCGAGGAGGCGAATCGTGGACTGGGACGGGGTGGCCACCGCGGCGATCCACGGCGTGCTGACCGCGCGCGCCCTGGACGAACTCGGCGTGCCCAGGCAGACCGTCTACTACCGCGCCTCCCTCGGCGGCCCGTGGAAACGTCTCCTGCCCGGCGTCATCATGCTGTCCTCGGGAACCCCGACCGTCGAGCAGCGCGACGATGCCGCACTCCGCTACGCGGGCACCGGCGCGATGATCACCGGCCTGGCCGCCTGCCGCCTGCACGGCATGACGCGGCTGCCCGGCACCGACGAAGTGCACGTACTGATCCCGGAAGCGCGCAAGCGCGCGAGCAAAGGATTCGTCGAGGTCGAACGCACGACGCGACTGCCCTCTCCTGCCGTGCTCCGGGGTTTCCGGGTGGCGCCGCTGGTGCGGGCGCTGCTCGATGCCGCCCGCAGGCTGCCGACCCTGGACCAGGTGCGCGCGCTGCTGGCGGAGGCGGTGCAGCGCAACCTCGTGACCGCCGAAGCGCTGGTCGCCGAAGCGAAGGCCGGCTCCCGGCGAGGCGTGGCGCGATGTCGCGTGGTGCTGGAGGAGATGGGCGCCAACGTGCACTCACCCGCCGAGAGCTGGGCCTACCGCTTGACGGAGGACTCGGGGTTGCCCGAGATGCAGTGGAACGTGCGGTTGCTCGATCCGGACGGGAAGCTGCTGGGAGTTCCCGACGGATGGATCGACGAGGTGGGTCTCGCCTGGCAGATCGACTCCCGCGAGTACCACCTGCGGCCCACCGAGTACGAGAACACCGTGTACCGGCACACGCTCATGACGGCGGCTGGGGTGATCGTCGTCCACACCCTGCCGAAACGGCTTCGTTCCGACCGGGCAGCGGTGCTCGACGAGCTGCGGCGCTCGTACCAGGTCGCGAAGGAACGGCCACGACCACCCGTGACCGCGGTCCCCCGCACTCCGCAACGCCGCTGAGCCCACTCCTCCTACCCCCTCGGGCCGCTCGATCGCGCGGCCCGGTTCCAGCGCGCCCGGAAGTACCCACCTGCGTGCCACCGCCCCTGGGTTCCGGGGGAATCCCGTCCCCCACCGTTGATCACCCGGATTTCGGGGGCTCAGCCGTGCCCGCTTCAGAGTGAACGGCCCGTTCGTCCCACCCCGCTGGACGAACAGGACGTTCACCACTCCGATCCTCGACAGGGCCGGGGCGGAGTGAGCGGCCCGTTCGTCCACATCGTCGGGGCGAACGGGCCGTTCACCCACCAGGCCCACCTCGGGTGGGAGGGGTGAGCGGGGCGGTTGTACGGGGGGATTGGGCGAACGGGGCGTTCACTCGATACACCGAAGTGGAGGTGCGGCGGGGGTTTGGCTCGTTCCTCGGCCCTGCGGAGATCGCGGGGGGTCAGGGCTGGGCCAGGCGGAGGAGGCGGGCGCAAGCCGTGTCCTCGTCGGGGGAGGTCGCGATCACGTGCCACTCCCCGCGCTCGGCGACCCCGGTGTCCCAGCCGCTGTCGCCACGGCGCAGGAACAGGAACTCGGTCGGTGGCGTCCGGGGTTCGTGCACGCCCTCGATCCACAACTCGCTCTCGGCCACACCGGACCCCAGCAGGAGGGTGAACAGTTCGCGGCGATCCATTCCGCCTACGGTAGATCGTCCGCCTGCGCGAGGTAGCCGTTGGACACGAGCCAGCGAACGTTCAGCCGCTGCCCCTCGCCCGGCTGGAGGAACGCGGGGTCGAGCAGGACCTGGGTCCCGCCGCCGGGCTGCGCGAACCACGGTGCGATGGGCCCCTGCCAGACGGTGAACGGCCGGATCACCTCGTACTGGTGGTAGCCGCAGGGGAACCCGGCCTCGCGGGTCGTGAGGCTCTGCGGCGGCAGCGAGCGGGCGGCGTAGTGCGCCCCGGCCGGGGCGAGGAACGAGCCGTACTCGGATCCGAAGCGGTCCAGCCGGTCACCGACCTCCAGCTCCTCGGGCCGCTTCTCGGGGGCGCCGTCGGGGCGCAGGACGAAACCGTCCTGCGGCGGGTAGCGCCAGCTGTTGGCGCCGGGATCCCAGTAGACCTCCAGGAAGTCGTCCGGCGCGAGAGCACCGCTGCGGGAGTAGCCGAACAGCAGGGGGCCGATGGGCTCCTCCCAGGGTCGGGGCAGGATCTCGGGTCCCCAGCGCTCGTCGCCGGCGTGCACTCCGGTGCACGGCGCGAGCGGTGCGGCTTGCACGGGCGCGGCGGGGAACAGCAGCGCGGAGAGCGCCAGGCACAGCGAGAGCAGTGCGCGCGTCGCGCGCGCCCCTCCGAACCTCGGCTTCGATGATCGCGGCATGCGCACACTGATAGCCGGTGGGCGCTGGGCCGCGGAACGCTCCGAGCTCAAGGAGGCCCGAATGCTCCAGTCGATCAACCCGAACGAGTGGGGGGCGGATCACGAACTGACGCTGCGTGCCCACGAGCAGCGCCGACGGGCCGAAAACCCGCTGGTGTCCTCTGTGGACCACGCTCCGGCGGGCCCCCGCGACGCCCCGGACGGCCGAACCGGCCTCCTCGCGGGCCCGGTGAACCCCAGCCACCCATTTCGCTCCCATCGGACGACGAGCACCGGGAATGACCGAGTTCCGCCGCCCGATAATCCGACAATCGAATCCACCAACGAACACCCCTCCCGGGGCCCGAAAAAACACGCCCGCAATTCGATGATTTTCCCACCGGGGCGAACTCGCCCGGAGAACCGATCAACGCACAACTCGACCCGACGGCCCCGAATCGGCGAATCCAGCGGAAACCGACCACACCCGAAGTGATCATCATCACGAACGGCGGGACCGCGATCCCCTTCCCGTTCCGAACGGGAAAAGGTATCCCGCGCGCACGCCCCGATCCAAGCCCGGTCGGTCCCGATTCCCGAAGGTCCCCGAAACCCCGGTGGACCCGCTCCGGCCGCGAAATCAGCAGCTCATCCACCCCGCGCCCCGGGGCCGCGCAGAGCGCGTCGAACTCGCCGCCACCGGGCGGTCCGGACCACGGCGCACGTCGACCCCACCAGCTGACCAGGTCCCGTGCCACGAATCCGGATCGCAGGTCAGCCACCTTCTCCTCCTCCCGAACGGCCGCAGGCTCCACGGCATCCGGTCACCCCCGCGCACCGGTCGGCGCCGCGGGCAGCGGACGCGAGACCGCCGCCCCGACCCCCCTCCTCGCTCGCCACGCCACCGACCCGCCGACGGCTCCGGAAGGGGCGGCCTCCCCGAAGCCGATTCGAGAAATCGGAATTCGACTCGCCGGATCGGACACCGCCCACGAGCGTCTCGTTACGAAGCCCTCCGATCGCTTCGACCACCGTCCAACAGGAGCGAACTCCGAGCACGGTGACAATTCATTCCGCACCCGGCCCCCGGAATCCGCGGCACGCGCCCCACGAAACCGGAAATTGATTTCCCCCACAACTACCGAGCGCCTCCCGATCGCCGTAGCCGCATTCAGTCGCACACCGCCACCAAGAGCACTCCCTTGTAGCACCTTCGGGTGACTGTACGGGTCCATCCGGCGGTGCTAGCGTCTGCTCCGCCAGGAAATGAGCACGCAATTCGCCGATGCCCCGCTTTCCGCGTCGGCGACTCCCCATTCACTCAAAACCAGTTCGACCGAGGCCGGATCCACTCGATCCGGAGCCTCGCCGACCCGCCGGGCACCGCGATCCACTCCGGTTGCCGGGCGGGAGATGGACGTGCTCACCAGGCCGCGACGACGGCCTGGCGCGTCCTGCTCCACCGGCGCATCCGCGCCGTTTCCCCTGACCTCGTGCGAAAGATTGGGCGGTGTACGTCGTGACCGTGGCGGATTCGGGTGTCGATGAGAACGAGCGGCCGCAGCTGAGCTTGGGTACCGCGGCCGCGCGCAACCTCGCGACCACGACCAAGACCCCACCGCAGATGCAGGGCATCACCTCGCGGTGGCTGCTGCGAATGCTGCCGTGGGTTCAGGCGACGGGCGGGACCTACCGGGTGAACCGCCGACTCACCTACACGCTGGGCGACGGTCGCGTGACCTTCACCAACACCGGAGCGGACGTCCGCGTCATCCCGCAGGAGCTGCGCGAACTCCCGCTGCTGCGCGGATTCGACGACGAATCGGTGCTCGGCGCGCTCGCGGACCGCTTCGTGCAGCAGAACTTCGAGCCCGGTGACGTCATCGTCGAGGCGGGCAGCCCCGTGGACCAGGTCTTCCTCCTGGCGCACGGCAAGGTGAACAAGCTGGGCCGCGGCGAGTACGGCGACGACGCGGTGCTCGGGGTGCTCGCCGACGGTTCCTACTTCGGTGAGAGCGCGCTGCTGCACACCGACGGCACCTGGGACCACACCGTCAAGGCCGTCACCTCCGGCACGCTGCTGTCGCTGCGGCACCAGAGCCTCCAGGAGATGAACGCGGCCGAGCCGCTGCGCGCGCACCTCGCTCAGGTCGAGTCCTCCCCGAGCAAGGCGCAGAACGAGCACGGCGAGGCCGAGATCGGCATCTCCTCCGGGCACAGCGGAGAGCCGGAACTCGCCGGCACCTACGTGGACTACCAGCTCGCCCCCCGCGAGTACGAGCTGAGCGTGGCCCAGACCGTGCTGCGGGTGCACAGCCGCGTCGCGGACCTCTACAACCAGCCGATGAACCAGACCGAGCAGCAGTTGCGGCTCACCATCGAAGCGCTCCGCGAACGCCAGGAGCACGAGCTCATCAACAACCGCGACTTCGGCCTGCTGCACAACGCCGACCTCTCCCAGCGCATCCACACCCGCACCGGACCGCCCACGCCCGACGACCTCGACGAGCTGCTGTCGACGGTGTGGAAGGAACCGAGCTTCTTCCTCGCCCACCCGCGCGCGATCGCCGCGTTCGGCCGGGAGTGCAGCAAGCGCGGCCTCTACCCGCAAAGCGTGGACCACCACGGCCACCAGATCCCGGCGTGGCGCGGAATCCCGCTGCTGCCGTGCAACAAGATCGGCGTGTCGGAGACCCGCACGACCTCGATCATGCTGCTGCGCGCCGGGGAGCAGAACCGCGGAGTCGTCGGCCTGCACCAGACGGGGATCCCCGACGAGTACCAGCCGGGACTGTCGGTGCGGTTCATGGGCATCAACGAGAGCGCGGTCATCTCGTACCTGGTCAGCACCTACTACTCGGCCGCGGTGCTGGTGCCCGACGCGCTCGGCGTGCTGGAGCACGTCGAGATCGGCCGCGAGGGCTGACCCGCATGCGGCCTTGGGAGATGCCCGGTTCGGGTGGGGCGTCCGGCGCCCGGCTCAACCCCCACGTGGACCGCGCGCACGCCCGCGCGGCCCGGTGGGTCCGCGCCCAGGGCCTCGTCCTGCCCGATGCGGATCCCCTCGATCCGCATCGGGCGGAACCGCCCGGCCCGATCGGGCCCGCAGCGTCGATCGGGCCGGGCAGCCCCCTCCGCCCCGGGTCGGCGCTCCCGGGATCAGCGACGGGTCCGGCGGAGTCCGCCGTCCGCGAGCAAGTCCTGCTCGCGGCCTGGACCCATCCGGACGTGCCCGCCTCAGAACTGGCGCTGATCACCTGCTTCCAGACGTGGGTGGAGGCGGCGCGCCGCCACGTCGGGCGGCTCGGCTCGGCGGAGGGCGAGAAGTACCTGGCGGACCTGCGGGCGGAGCTGGCGCGCCCGCTGGGCGGACGCGAGCCCCGGGCCCCGGAGGATCCGGTCCGGTGCGGGCTGCACGACCTGCGCACCCGGGTCGCGCCGGTCTGGCGGCGACGGCTCGACACCGCGCTGATGGATCGGCTCCGGTCGCGATCCGGTCCGGCGGTGCCCCGGGTGCCCAACCCCATCGACCACCTGGCCACGGGTCGCGACACCGGTCCGGGCCCCTGGGCCGCGGAACTGGTGGCGTTCGGGCTGCGGGTCGGTCTGTCCGCGGAGGTGGCCGAGAGCCCGGGATTCCGGGCGCTGCGGAACGCCTTCTGCGACGTGGTGCTGCTGCTCGGGCGCGAGGAGGCTCGGCCCGAGCTTCCGGACGACGTCGTGGTGCTGCAGCGGCACTCCGGGCACTCGCGGGAAGGGGCGCGGAGCGCGCTCGACGAGCTGCTCGCCCGTCGAGCGCACCGGTTCGCCGAGCTCACCGGACCGGAGCTGCCCGCGGTGCTCGCGGAGTGCCGGGATCCCGCGCAGCGCGACCAGCTGCTGCGCTACTCGCACGGCCTGCAGGACTGGGTCGCCGGGCTCCTGGCCGTCCGGCCGGAGGCCGCGGTGGTCCCCGCCACCTCGCCTGGACCGGGGCGCACCGCGAAGCGGGTCCGGCTGCCGGAACTGTTCATGCCCTTCGACACCCGGCGCCACCCGCGGCTGGAGACGGCCCGGTCCCGCGTCCGCTCCTGGGCGCGGGAGCAGGGGCTGCTCGGCTCCCGCTCCGGGCACTCCTTCGAGGCGGCCGACTTCCCCCTGCTGGCCGCGCTCACCGGGCCTGAGGTCGACGAGGACGAACTGGCACTCACCGCCGAGTGGCAGGCGTGGCTGTGGCGCGCCGACGACGACCTGGTCGCGGCGGTCGCGCGGCGGCGCGAACCCGGCCTCCCCCGCGCGCTGCACGGGCTGCTGCGCGCGGAACCGGCGTCCGCCGGGACGTCCGGCGAGCGCGCGCTGGCCGACCTCTGGCGGCGCAGCACGGCCGAGCTCACCGCGCGCCAGCAGCGGGAACTGCGAGTCCGGCTGGCGGAGCTGGTGGAGCGGCGGGTCGCGGAACTGCGCGGCTCACCTCCGCACGATCCGCTGGAGCTGCTGGCGTCGCGGCGGCGCAGTTGCGGTGCCGAGTTCACCGCAGCGCGACTGCGTCATCGACACGCCGGGGGGCTCCCGGCTGAGCTGTTCCGCACCGCGCCGTTGCGCGCTCTGGCGGAGACGTTCGCCGAGATCAGCGCGCTGCACCACGACCTGTTCCGGTTCCGCGCCGGGGAAGCCGTGCCGGAGGTGGTGAGCGCGGTGGCGGACTTCCTCGGCTGCGACCCGCAGCAGGCGGTGTCGCTGACCGCCGACCTGTGCACCGCGCGCCTGCGCCGCTTCGAGTCCCTGGCCCGCCCGGGGGCGGCCGCGGACTTCGGTCTGGGTCCCGGCGACCGGGCCTGCCTGGAGCGCTACGTGCGCGCGCTGCAGGAGTGGGCGGCCGGCGAGTTGCGATGGCTCGCCACCACCGGTCGCTACGCCGCAGCCGAAGACCGGCCGCGCCGGATCCGGCGCTCGCTCGGTCGCTCGCACGAGCGCTCGCTGCGCCGGGCGCCCAGCTAGACCTCCGGGCCGCCACCCGGCCCGGATATTCCAGCAACGACAACGGGAATGGTGACTGCATGACCCGCGAGACCACCACCGAGGACGCGACCGGTTCGGACGCCCGCCCCGCGCTGAGCCTGGGCACCGCGGCGGCGCGGAACCTGTCGACCACGACGAAGACCCCGCCCCAGATGCAGGGCATCACGTCCCGCTGGCTGCAGCGATCCCTCCCCTGGGTGGAAGCGAGTTCCGGCACCTACCGGGTGAACCGGCGGCTGACCTACACCCTCGGCGACGGCCGTCTCACCTTCGTCAGCACCGGGAAGCACGTGCGGGTGGTCCCGCAGGAGCTGCGGGAGCTCCCGGCGCTGCGGGACTTCGACGACGCCGACGTGCTCGCCGCGCTGGCGGACCGGTTCGTGCAGCGCGAGTACGACAGCGGAGCGGTGCTGGCCGAGGCCGGTGCTCCGGTGGACCGGATCCTGCTGCTGGCGCACGGGAAGGCGCAGCGGCTCACCTCCGGCGAGTACGGCGGGGACGCGGTGCTCGGAGTGGTCGCCGACGGCGAGCACGTGGGCGCGGGACTGCTGCTGGGCCCCGGGCAGCAGTGGCCGTGCACGGTCAAGACGCTCACCCCGTGCACCGTGCTGGAACTGCGCGAGGAGGTGATCGAGCAGACCTCGGCCCGATCCGAGGGCCTGCGGGCGCACCTCGAGGCGGTGCGGTCCCAGCCGCGGCGATCGCAGAACAAGCACGGCGAGGCCGAGATCGACATCTCCTCCGGGCACGACGGCGAGGCCCGGCTGGCTGCCACCTTCGTCGACTACGAGACCGCGCCCCGCGAATACGAACTCGCCGTCGCGCAGACCGTGCTGCGCGTGCACAGCCGCGTGTCCGACCTCTACAGCACGCCGATGGACCAGACCGAGCAGCAGCTGCGGCTCACCATCGAAGCGCTCCGCGAACGCCAGGAGCACGACCTGATCAACAACGCCGACTTCGGCCTGCTGCACAACGCCGACCTCTCCCAGCGCATCCACACCCGCACCGGGCCACCGGCCCCGGACGACCTCGACGAGCTGCTCTCCCGGCGGCGCAAGACCCGGTTCTTCCTCGCCCACCCACGCGCGATCGCCGCGTTCGGGCGGGAGTGCAGCAAGCGCGGGGTGCTGCCCGAGACCGTGGAGGTCGACGGCACCAGGGTCACCGGCTGGCGCGGTGTGCCGATCCTGCCCAGCGACAAGATCCCGGTGACCGAGACCGGGACCAGCTCCATCCTCGCGATGCGCACCGGCGCCGAGGACAACGGCGTCGTCGGGCTGCGCCAGACCGGCATCCCCGACGAGCACGAGCCGGGGCTGAACGTGCGGTTCATGGGCATGGACGAGCACGCGGTGGTGTCCTACCTGATCAGCACCTACTACTCGGCCGCGGTGCTGGTGCCCGACGCGCTCGGGGTGCTCGAACACGTCGAAACCACTCGGTGAAGGAGACCGGCCGATGACCGCACACGTGGACGAAGCCGAGCGGACCGTGAGCGACGCGCTGCGCGCGGGGCGGGCGCTGCTCGATCCCGCCCTGCGCGCCGCCGTCGGGTCCCTGCCCGAGTCGATGCAGCTCATCGCGGGCCACCACTTCGGCTGGCGCGACGAGCACGGCGCCCCGGTGGACGAGGACCAGGGCAAGGCGATCCGGCCGACGCTGGTGCTGCTCGCCGGGCGCGGTGTCGGAGCGGAACCCGAGCAGGTGCTGCCCGCGGCCGTCGCGGTGGAGCTCGTGCACAACTTCTCGCTGCTGCACGACGACGTCATGGACGGTGACCTCACCCGCCGGCACCGGCCGACGGCGTGGCGGGTGTTCGGTTCGGGACCCGCGATCCTCGCCGGGGACGCCCTGCTCACGCTCGCGGCGGACGTGCTCACCAGCAGCGGGCACCCGGCCGCGATGGCCGGGCTGAAGGAGCTCAACGCCACCGTGCTCGATCTCGTCGACGGGCAGAGCTCGGACATGTCGTTCGAGCGGCGCACCGACGTGGCGCTGCCCGAGTGCCTGACCATGGTCGGATCGAAGACGGGGGCGTTGCTGGGGTGCAGCGGTGCGCTCGGCGCGTTCTTCGGGGGCGCCGACGCGGAGCGGGTCGAGCGGATGCGGCGGTTCGGGCACCGGCTCGGCCTCGCGTTCCAGCTCGTCGACGATGTGCTGGGGATCTGGGGCGACCCGGCGGTGACCGGGAAGCCCGTGCACTCGGACCTGCGGAACCGGAAGAAGTCGCTTCCCGTGGTGGCGGCGCTGAACTCCGGCACCGCCGCGGGGCGCGAGCTCGCGGAGCTGTACGCGCTGCCTCGGGAACTCACCGACGAGGACGCCGCGCGGGGTGCTCGACTGGTGTCGGACTCCGGGGCGCGGGATTGGAGCCGCGCGCACATCGACACCCTGCAAGCCGAGGCCCTGCACCACCTCGACGCGGCGGTGCTGGCGGCGGAACCGGCGGCGGAGCTCACCGCCCTCACCCACCTGCTCACCCAACGCCAGCGGTGACGCCGTCGGAGTGAACGGACCGTTCGTCCCATCCTGCTGGGCGAACGGTCCGTTCACCCACTTCCCGCAAGCCGTCCGGGGCTGGGCGCGAGTTGTGGTGAACGGACCGTTCGCCCAACTCCCTTGGACGAACGGTCCGTTCACTCACGCACCGCTGCCCCGGGCGTCAGTCCTCCTCGCCCTCGAAGAAGTCACCCACCTCGTCGATCACTTCGCCCGCGACCACGCCGCCGACGAGTCCCGCCCCGACGCCGAGCGCCGCACCGGCGGCGACACCGCCCCAGCCCGGCCCGCCGCCGTGGTGCTCCTCGTGGTGCCCATGCTCGGGATGTCCGCCGCCGAAGAGGCCACCGCGCTGCGCGACCTCGTCGAGCCAGCGGGTCAGGTCGGAGGTCCAGTCCGCCTGCTCCGCCTCGGCGTGGGTGCGACGGAAGCGGCCGAACTCGTCCTGGCCGGAGCGGAAGAGCCCACCGCGCTTGTCGGCTTCGAGCACGACGTGCACCCCCTCGGGGTCAGCGACGAAGGTGAGCTCGACCTCGTTGATGCGCTCCTGGTACTGCGGCGGCGGGAAGAACTCGATCTCCTGGAACATGGGCAGCTGCTGGTCCACGCCGTAGAGCTGCGCGATCTCGAGGTCGGTCGACTTGAACTGGAACCCGAGCGCTCCGAACGCGTCGAGGACCCGGGACTGCGAGGGAAGCGGCGCCACGAACAGGCCGTCCAGGTCGCCCTTGTCCACGCCGCGGGCGACGGCGAGTTCGGTGCGCACCCCGAGCAGGACGCCGGGGAGCTGCTGTCCGTCGACGACGTTGATCGGCGTCTCCCAGGGGATCGGGACGGCGAAGGGGATCACCTTGTGCTCCTCGGCCTCGAAGCGGAAGCTCTCCGCGACGACGACGTGCAGGAACTCGACGGTGGCGTCGTGCTGTTCGTCCCCGCGCTCCAGCTCGGCCTTCGCCTCGAAGCGGAGCGTCACGCGCTCGATGTCGACCTCACCGTCACCCCCGGTGATCCGGACTTCGCCTGCGAGGGTGGCTCCCGGAAACACGTGCGGTTCGGTGAGCACGGTGTCGACGGTGGGGCCGCCGATCCCGAACGCACGCAGCATCTTCTTGAACACCAACGCGACCTCCCAGTCGTTTCAAGATCATCATACGAGCCCCTGCCCCCGAGTCCGATCTTGCCCTGATGTCCGATTCGCCCGCCACGAGTTCCCAGCCCGATCACCGGAACCGCCGTCGAGATCCGTCCCGTGCCCACCCGAGGAGCGGAAAAACGAGTGAGCGGACCGTTCGTCCCGACCGGTTGGACGAACGGTCCGCTCACTCCCCCCAGCACCCCTCCGCAGCCGGAATGGCGTGATCGGCGAACGGACCGTTCGTCCAGGAGGTCGGGACGAACGGCCCGTTCACTTGCTGCCGAACCGTCGTGTTCGGCGGGCGGCGATGGAGTGAACGGACCGTTCGCCCAATCACGTTGGACGAACGGTCCGTTCACTCATCAACCGGAACCCGAGCCGGCACCGGGGGCGGAACCCGGGGTGGCGGGGGGGTGGTCAACGCTTGCGCGGGGGGAGGGGGACGAAGCCGCTGGTGCGGTCGACGTAGTCGGCGTAGGCGGGGCGCCGTTCGCGGAGGCTGCGCTCCAGCATCGGTTTCCCGCTCCCCCTGGCCAGCAGCCAGGTCATCAGCACCGGGGAGAGCACCGTCGCCACCCCCACCCAGCTCGCGCACGCCAGCAGGTAGAGGCCCCACCACACGCAAGCGTCCCCGAAGTAGTTCGGATGCCGGGTGTAGCGCCACAACCCGGTGTCGAGGACCTCGCCCTCGTTGGCCGGGTCGGCGCGGAACCGGCTCAGCTGCGCGTCACCGACGGTCTCGAACACGAAGCCCACGATCCACACCGCGATCCCGGCCCACGCCAGCGGACTCCAGGGCGCACCGATCGCCGCCTGCACCGGCAGCGAGACGAACCACATCACCAAGCCCTGCACGAGGTACACGCGCAGGAACATCAGCAACCCGACCCGATCGCCGTAGCGGCGCGCCATCTCCACGTACCGGCGGTCCTCGGGTTTGCCGGAGTTCCGCCGGTGCAGGTGCACCGACAGCCGCACGCCCCACACGACGGTGAGCGCGGTGGTGGTCCAGCCGAGCGCGGAACTCGGTCCGACCAGCGCCGACACCACGGCGATCACGGCGAATCCGGCGCCCCACACCGAGTCGATGGTGTCGTAGCGCCCGCGCCACCGGGCGATGCCGAACGAGACGACCACGATGGCGAGCGCCGCGATCGGGGCGGCGACGAACACCGCCCCGCTCATCGCGCGCTCCTGGCCGCGGCGACGGCCTGCCGGGCGGTGGGCCGCACGGCGAGGACCTGGTTGACGCCCATCCGGTTCTCCTCGAACGCGAGCCCGCCACCAGCCAGGTACAACCGCCAGATCCGGGCCTGCTCGACGCCGACGAGCCGCACCGCCCGGTCCCAGTCGTGCTCCAGGGTGCGAGCCCATTCCTCGACGGTCCGCGCGTAGTGCTCGCGCATCGCCTGCACGTCCCGGATCTCCAGCCCGGCCCGCTCCAGGTGCCCGAGGGTGTGCCCGACGGGGACCATGCTCATGTCCGGTGCGATGTAGGCCTCGATGAACGCACCTCCGCCCGGAGCGGTGCCCGCCCGGGACATCTGCTGGATCAGCAGGCTGCCGCCGGGACGCAGCAAGCGGTGCAGCGCCGCCGCGTACACCGGGTAGTTGCCCTCGCCGACGTGCTCACCCATCTCCACGGAGGCCACGGCGTCGAACGGCTGGTCGTCGATCTCCCGGTAGTCCTGCAACCGCACCTCGACCCGGTCCTGCAGGCCCAGCTCCGCGACGCGCTGGCGCACGTGCGCGGCCTGCTGCGCGGAGAGCGTCACCCCGGTGGCCCGCACCCCGTGGTGCTGGGCGGCGTGCAGGATCAGCGATCCCCAGCCGCAGCCCACGTCGAGCAGCCGGTCGCCCTCGGCGAGTTCGAGCTTGCGGCAGATCAGCTCCAGCTTCTCCCGCTGCGCTTCCGCGAGCCCGTGACCGTCCTCGTCCCGCGTCCAGTACGCGCAGGAGTAGGCCATGCTCGGGTCCAGCAGCAGTTGGTAGAAGTCGTTGCCGGTGTCGTAGTGGTGGGCGATCACCTCCCGGTCGCGCGGCCTGCTGTGCAGCCTGCCGCGGGGCTTCGCCTCCCCGGCGGGCGGTGCGGGCCGCGGGCCGATGGCACCGAGCGCGAGCGCTTCGCCCAGCATCCGCCGCCACTGCCGCGGGCCGAAGCGCACCTTCCCGGGGCGTTGCTCCCGCAGCGCGGCCCAGCAGCGGCGCAGTCCGTCCGCCAGGTCGCCCTCCACGTCGAGGTCCCCGCTGACGTAGGCCCGCGCCAACCCGAGCTCCCCGGGGCTGTACAGCAGGTGCCGCAGCGCTCTGCGGTGCCGCAGCACCACTCTCGGTGAGCCCTCGGGTCCGGCTGAGCTGCCGTCCCAGGCGGTGATCCCCACCGGCAGCGCGAGCCCGATGAGATCCCGCACCGCTCGTTCGATCCGATCAGCCGCTCCCCGGCGCTGTCGCGATTCCGACACACGAACCCCTTCCACGGTCGCCGACATCCCGGCTTCGGAGACGGACGGCCGATCGATCGGTCGATGTGACGGGCCTCACTACCACCAATCCGGTGGTCTTCGCGCTCCGAAGGACGGGCATGCAGACCCAGCGACCTCCCGGCGAAGCGGCCCCGCGAGGGGCACCGCTGCCCACCGTGCGCGTGCTGCGCTCCCGCGCCGACGAGCCGCGCACCGTGGTGCTCGTCCTGCACGGCGGCCGCGCCACCAGCCACGAGCCGGTGCGCGGCCACCACCTCGCCTACCAGCGGATGCACGCGATGGCGCGCTCGCTGCGCCGGTCCACTTCCGACAGCCCGACGCAGGTGCGGCTGCTGCGCAACCGGGTCCGGGGCTGGAACGAACCGGACCTGGACGCGCTCGCCGACGGCCGCTGGGCGGTGGACCGGATCAAGGCTGAGCACCCGGCGGCGCGGATCGTGCTGCTCGGGCACTCGCTGGGCGGCCGGGTCGCGCTGCGGCTGGCCGCGGACCCCGCGGTGCGGGGGGTGTGTGCGCTGGCGCCGTGGGTCGAGCCGGGTGAGCCGATCGAGCAGCTCGCCGGCCGCGACGTGCTCATCGCTCACGGCGACGCGGACCGCGTGACCTCGTGCTCGCTGTCCGCCGACTACGCGCGACGCGCCCTGCAGCTGCCGAACCCGCCCTCCCTGACCTACGTGCGGGTGCCCGGCGCCGGGCACGCGATGCTCCGCCGCCGCAGCGAATGGGATGCGTTGACCAGGCGCTTCGTCCGCGCCCTAGCCGAAGACGAGGAGCAGCGATGACCTCCACCGTGGCCGTGATCGGGGCCGGGGTCTCCGGGCTCACCGCCGCCCACCTGCTGCAGCGCCACCACGAGGTGCTGCTGTTCGAGGCCGACGACCGGCTCGGCGGACATGCGCACACCCACCAGCTCACCACCGGCGACGGCCGCGGACTCCCGGTGGACAGCGGGTTCATCGTGCACAACCAGCGCACCTACCCGAACCTGCTGCGGTTGTTCGCCGAGCTCGGGGTGCGCACCCGCGAGACCGAGATGTCGATGAGCGTGTCCTGCGACGGCTGCGGACTCGAGTACGCGGGTGCCAAGCGGCTCGGCGGGTTGTTCGCCCAGCCTCGCAACGCGCTGCGCCCGCACTACCTGGCGCTGCTGGCTCAGGTGGTGCGGTTCCACCGGGCCGCGAACCGGCTGCTGGACGAACCGGGCGAGCGCGCGGACGCGGTCACGCTCGGGGAGTTCCTGGACGGGCGCGGGTTCACCCGCTACTTCGTGGACCACTTCGCGCTGCCGCTGGTCTCAGCGGTGTGGTCGGCGGACTTCGAGGTCAGCAGGCGCTACCCGGCGCGCTACCTGTTCGAGTTCCTGCGCCACCACGGGATGCTCTCGGTGTCCGGCTCACCGACCTGGCGGACCGTCGTCGGTGGTTCCCGGGAGTACGTGCACCGCGCCGCCGCGCGGCTGTCCGCGGTGCACCTCGGCACCCCGGTCCGGTCGGTCTCCCGCACCGGCGGCGGAGTGGAGATCCGGGACGAGGCCGACCGCGTTCACCGCGCGGACAAGGTCGTGCTCGCCTGCCACGCCGACCAGGCGCTGACGCTGCTGGCCGACCCCACCCCCGCGGAGAAGGAGGCGCTGGGCGCGTTCGGCTACTCCGAGAACGAGACCTGGTTGCACACCGACACCGGCGTGCTGCCGGGCGCACCGGGCGCCCGCGCCTCGTGGAACCACCACAAACCGGACTGCGCCGCCGACCCGGGCCGCGTCCTGGTCAGCTACGACATGAACCGGCTGATGCGGCTCGCCGAACCCGAGGACTACCTGGTCACCCTCAACCCGGCCGGGCGCGTGCGCGCGGACCGGGTGCTGGCCCGGATGCACTACCGCCACCCGATCTACACCCCGGAATCCGTCGCGGCTCAGCAACTCCTGCCCGATCTCGGCGACGAGCGCACCCGGTTCGCCGGCGCCTACCACGGGTGGGGCTTCCACGAGGACGGTTGCGCCAGCGGGGTGCGGGCGGCCGCGGCGTTCGGGTCGGGGTGGTGAGGGCGTGACCGGCCCGGACGACCTCCCCGCTCTCTACCACGGCACCGTCGCCCACACCCGGCACGGCGAGCCGCCGCTGCGCTTCCGGCACCCGATGCACATCTGGCTGGTCGATCTCGACGCGCTGCCGCGGCTGCCGCGCTGGCTGCGACCGTTCGCCCGCTTCGAGTCCCGCGATCACCTCGGCGATCCGCGGCGCGGCATCCGGGAGAACCTGGAGCGGTGGCTCGCGCTGCGGGGCGTGCGGCTCGACGGCGGGCGGGTCCTGATGCTGGCGCACCCGCGCGTGCTCGGGCACGTGTTCAACCCCGTCACCGCCTACTGGTGCCACGGCCCCGACGGCGCGCTGCGCTGCGTCGTGGCCGAGGTGCACAACACGTACGGCGAGCGGCACGCCTACCTGCTCGAACCAGACGACGCCGGCCTCGCCGAGGTGGACAAGGCGTTCTACGTCTCGCCGTTCCTGCCGGAGCAGGGTCGCTACGAGATGCGGTGCGCACCGCCCGGTGACCGGCTGGACCTGCGGATCCGGCTGCGCGACGAGGAGCGACCGCTGCTGACCGCGGTGCTCACCGGCCGCCGCGAGCCGGCCACTCCCCGCGCCGTGGCCCGCGCCGCGCTGCGCAGACCGCTCGTCCCGCAGCGGGTGTCCGCCCTGATCCGCCGGCACGGCATCTCGCTCTGGCTGCGCGGCGCCCGAATCGTCCCCCGTCGACCCCACGTCCACCAGGAAGGCATCCGATGAGCACCACGTCCCCCGACCTCGCTCCCGGCCCAGTCGCGCCGTGGGACCGGCTCGGCCCGCCCCCGCGCTCCCCGCTGCGAGCCCGTGCCGCCGAGCGCGTGTTCCGGCACGCCGTGCGCGGCCTGCCGGTGCGGATCGCGCTCGCCGGCGGCGAACGGCTCGGCGCGGGCGGGCCGGACGCGCCGCTGATGCGGATCCTGGACCCCGAGGCGTTCTTCCACCGCCTCGGCGCCGACTCGAAGATCGGCTTCGGCGAGTCCTACATGGCCGGGGAGTGGGACAGCCCGCACCCGGCGGACCTGCTCACCCCGTTCGCCGAGCGGCTGCCCAGCCTGGTCCCGAGGTCGCTGCAAGGGCTGCGGCGCTGGGTCGACGCCCCCCGGCCGGGGGCCGAGCGCAACACGACCAGCGGGTCACGGCGCAACATCGCCCGGCACTACGACCTGTCCAACGACGTGTTCGCCGCGTTCCTCGACGAGACCATGACGTACTCCTCGGCGCTGTTCCCGCGGACCGACGCGGAGCTCGCCGAGGGGCAGCGGCACAAGCTCGACCGGATCCTGGACCAGGTCGGCGCCACCGAAGGCACCCGGCTGCTGGAGGTCGGCACCGGCTGGGGCTCGCTCGCGATCCGCGCCGCCGAACGCGGCGCCCAGGTCACCACGCTCACCTTGTCCGCCGAGCAGAAGGAACTCGCCGAGAAGCGCATCTGCGAAGCGGGCCTCGGTGACCGGGTGGACGTGCAGCTGCGCGACTACCGGCACGCCGAGGGCAGCTACGACGCCGTCGTCAGCGTCGAGATGATCGAAGCCGTCGGATCCGAGTACTGGCCCGGCTACTTCGCCGCGCTGGACCGGCTGCTCGCCCCCGGCGGGCGACTCGGGCTCCAGGTCATCACGATGCCGCACGACCGGATGCTGGCGAGCCGTCGCTCCCACACCTGGATCCACAAGTACGTCTTCCCCGGCGGGGAGATCCCCTCGCTGCGCGCCGTCGAGGACACCGCCCGGGAGCACACCGGGCTCCTCGGCACCGGGCGGTGCTCGTTCGGGCCCGACTACGCCCGGACGCTGCGGATCTGGCGGGAAACCTTCCTGCTGCGCTGGAACGACATCGCCGCGCACGGGTTCAGCGAGCGGTTCCGGCGGATGTGGGAGTTCTACCTCGCCTACAGCGAAGCCGGGTTCCGGGCCGGCTACCTGGACGTCTGGCAGCTCGGTTTCCGCAAGCCGAGCTGACCCGGTCAGCTGTTCCGCACCGTGCAGGTCAGACTTGGGGCGCGCCCCGCGAAAGGGACCACGACATGCAGCAACGACCACACACCGGGCCGCGACGCTGGTCGCCGCCCGATGAGGGCGCCGACGGGGAGGGACCGGATGCCGGTGCCCTCGTCGCCGACGTCGCCCGCGGTGACGAACGCGCCTTCGAACAGCTCTACGACCTGCTCGCCGGGCGCGTGTTCGCCATGATCCAGCGGATCGTGCGAGACGCGGCGCAATCCGAGGAGGTCACCCAGGAAGTGCTCGTGGAGGTGTGGCGGCGCGCCACGCACTACCGCCCCGAGCTCGGCAGCGTCAACACCTGGGTCTTCACCCTCGCGCACCGGCGGGCCGTGGACCGCGTCCGGTCCTCCCAGGCCGGGCGGGACCGGGAGGCCCGCGTCGGCGCCCAGCAGCACACCCGGCCGTTCGACGAGGTCAGCGAATCCGTCTCGGACCGGTTCGAGCAGCGCCAAGTGCGCCGTTGCCTGAGCACCCTCACCGAGTTGCAGCGCGAATCCGTGCTGCTCACCTACTACCGCGGCTACACCTACCGGGAAGCCGCCGGCCTGCTCGACTCACCCGCGTCCACGGTGAAGACGCGACTGCGCGACGGGCTGATCCGACTCCGCGACTGCCTGGGGGTGGGCCGATGAGCACCGACCTCGCGACGTTGACCGGCGCGTACGCCGTTGACGCGCTCTCCGAGGACGAACGGATCGCGTTCGAGGCGCACCTGGAGTCCTGCGAGGACTGCGCCCAGGAGGTGCGGGAACTCCGCGCGGTCGCGGCCCGGTTGGGCGGAGCCGAGAGCGCCGCGCCCTCTGCCGAGCTCAAGCAGCGGGTGCTCGCCCAGGTCTCCCGCACCAGGCAGGACCCGCCACCACCCGCCCCGCTCGCGGAGCACGTCGCCGGGCCCCGCCGTCGCTCGTGGGCGACGCGCTCGTGGGGCACGCGCCTGTCCGTCGCGGCGGCCGCCGCGGGCGTGGCGCTGGCCGCGACCTTCGGCGTCGTGGCGGTGCGCGCGCAGCAGGAGCTCGAGGCCACCCAGGAGCGCTTCGCCGCCGCCGGGCAGCGCGGCGCCGAGATGTCCGCGGTGCTCCAAGCTCCCGACGCCCGAGTCATCAGCACGCCCGGTCCGGGCGGGATGCGGGCGACGACGGTGCTGTCCCGGCAGCAGGGCAAGGCGATGTTCATGGCCACGGGCATGACCCCGCCGCCGCCGGACCGCGTCTACCAGCTCTGGTTCATCGAACCCGGCGGTGGCGCCACCTCGGCGGGCCTGCTGCGAACGGAGGACGCGGGCGAACGCAGTGCTCCGCTGATCGCCACGATGCCGGCCGGCACCGCCCAGCTCGGAGTCACCGTCGAACCCCCCGGCGGCTCGCCCGCCCCCACCAGCGCCCCGATCCTCACCCTCCCCACCGCCTGACCCCGGAGCCCCCAGCGCCCCACGGGTACGGCTACCGAGTGAACGGACCGTTCGTCCAACGAGACTGGACGAACGGTCCGTTCACTCATCTCCGCACCCGCCGACCGCCGTTGTTCGGAACAGGTGAGCGGACCGTTCGTCCAGAGCTGTTGGGCGAACGGTCCGCTCACTCCGAACCCTCGGGCTGGGTGGGAGCTCGGTTCAGGGGGTGATGGTTTCGGGTGAGCGGACCGGTCGTCCGAACCTGTTGGGCGAACGGTCCGCTCACTCCGCGCGCTAGGGCGGGGTGGGTGTGCAGGGGTGAGTCGGGCCGTCGTGGTGGGTGAGGTTGGTGGTGGGGCTCCGTCCGGCCCGGTGTGCTCACCGGGCCGGGCCGGGACCCGCTTCACCCGGGGACCGGGTTTGGTTCCGCGGTCGAGCCCGGTGCGTCGGCAGGCGCATGAGGTCTGATCCAGGCCCCCGGGGGATGTGTGGTCAACGGGGCCCGGTGGCCCGGTTGGCCCAAGAGGAGGGGAAAAAGGGGTGTGGACATGCGGAAACGCCCGGGAGGATCCATCGGATCTTCCCGGGCGTTTCGCTGGAATG
>NZ_JBJZOI010000015.1:0-158473 GCF_047200635.1 Saccharopolyspora antibiotica
CCCCCCCCCCCCCCCCCCCCCCCCCCCCCCCCCCCCCCCCCCCCCCCCCCCCGGGCCTCACTCGGCTTCCGGGACCTCGGCGGCGTCGTCGATCGTCTTCTCCTTGGTCCGCTCGGCGGTGGAGAAGGTGTCCTGGACCTCGGTGAGGTGCTCGCGGACCAGGTGCGCCAGGTGCAGCGAGCGGTCGTAGGCCGCGCCCTGCACCGTCGGCTGCGCCGCCGAGTCCCACTTCTCCTGCGCCCCGCACAGCGAGCACGCCTGGGTGCCGCCGGAGTGCTGGTAGTCGAGCTGCACGGGGTGGATGCGCACGGTCGGCACGGCGGTCTCCCTGGGGTTCGGCGGTCCGTTCCGGAGCCGCCACCCTAACCCCGCGCGCCGCCCGGACCGGGCAGGCGACGACGGCTCGGCCCGGTGCCGGTCCGGGACGCGCGGGGCGGGTCCGGGCGGCACCGCCGCGAGGCCCAGCGGCTCCCCACGAGGGCCTCGTGGGGAACCGTCCGCACCCGCGCGGCACCGCCGGGGTCCCGGGTGCGGACGCTCAGGGAGTGCTCAGCGCCAGTTGGCGGGCCTGGCAGACGAGCCTGCCGGTGGAGTCGATGACGAGGGTGTCCTCGTCGAACCACTGGCCGTGCACGGCCTTGGACTCGACGACCAGCCGCAGCCAGCCGTTCGCGGGCCTCGCCCGCAGCAGGGCCGTGAGCTGCACGGTCGGCGACCAGCCGAACCGGCCCAGGTTGAACGTGACGGGCATCGTCAGGTCCCCGGCGACCAGCGCGAACAGCAGGTCCGGCTGGCCCTGGTGCGGCCGCGCCCACATCCGGAGCCGCAGCGGCCCCTCGGTGCTGCCGTGCAGGAATCCGGCGCCGCGCGGATCGAGCCGCATGTCGCAGGCCTTGGCGAGGCCACCGGGCTGACCGGAGTCGGCGCTGGCGAGGTCCACCGCGTCCGGCGGCGGGTTCACCGGCATGTCGGGCAGGTCGGACCAGGCCGGTTGCTCGTCCGGCACGGTGCCGAGCGTGAGCGTGGCGTCCACGCAGGGCTGGCCCGCCTGCTCCAGCACGGCCCGGACCGCGGTGACGGTCCGGCCCACCTTGAGCCGCTCGGTGCGCAGCAGCACCGGGCCCACCTTCGGCGGGCGCAGGAACTGCGCGCTGACCGACAGCGGCTCCAGCGAGGTCTCGCCCACGGCCGCCCGGCTGAGCAGCGCCAGCAGGTGACCGCCGTGCGGGCGGTCGCCCACGGCCCAGTCCGGGTGCAGGTCGGCGACGTAGGTGCCGTCGCCGAGCGGGCGGACGGTGAGGGTGTCGAGGAAGGGGGTGTCGTTCACGCGCGACCCGCGCAGTGCCGGCGTCGCTCCTGAGCGAGCGAAGCGCGAATCGTACTCATACTTCGATCTTACGTAACGCGCCCGAAGTTGATCACGACCCGGGGCGCGGCTCCGGCTCGTCGGAGCTCCCGGGCCCGCGCAGGTGCAGGCGGGCGAACACGAGCGACTCCGCGAGCAGCGCGGCGCGTTCCTGCTGGTTGCGAGCCTTGCGGCTGTTCACCTCCAGCACCACCGAACCGCCGAAGCCGTCGGCGGCCAGCAGCTCGCAGATCTCCGCGCACGGCTGGGTCCCGTGCCCCGGCACGAGATGTTCATCACGGGGCACCCCGGTCCCGTCGGCCAGGTGCACGTGCGCCAGCCGGTCCTGCATCCGCTTGTAGAGCTCCACCGCGTCCTCGTGCGCGGCGGCGGCGTGCGAGAGGTCCAGGGTGTAGCTGGGGTAACCGACCTCGGTCGGGTCCGGCGAGGGCCGGAACGCCGAGAGCCCGCTCGCCCGCCCTCCCCGCAACCGGTTCAACCTGTTCGGCGGCCGGATCGGGAACATGTTCTCCACCGCGACCCGGATGCCGCTGGTCTCCTCCAGCTCACCCACCAGCTCGCCGAAACCGTCGGCGTAGCGGCGCTGCCAGCGGAACGGCGGGTGCACCACCACGGTCGAGGCGCCCAGGTCGCTGGCCGCCACCACGGCCCGGCGCAACCGCTCCTCGGGCTCCGGGGACCACACCCGCTGCGTGATGAGCAGGCAGGGCGCGTGCACCGCCAGGATCGGCACCCCGTGCTCGCGGGAGAGCCGGTGCAGCGCGGGGACGTCCTGGCTGACCGCGTCCGCCCAGACCATCACCTCGACCCCGTCGAAGCCCAGGTCGGCGGCCATCTCGAACGCCGCGCGGGCGGGCTGGGGCCACACCGACGCGCTGGAGAGGCCGACCGGGATCTCAACTCCGGACGGCTCGGTCGACCTCGTCTGCGGTTGCGGTGTCATGTGCTGCCCCAGCGTCTCGCGCGCTCACCACCTGATGTCACCCCGGCGGGCCCGGCCTCACTGCCCGATCAGCAGCAGCGCGACGGGTGACACGGTGCAGATCAGCCCGACCAGCACCGCGAGCAGGATCGTCTGCAGATCGTCCGTGCGCAAGAACTTCCGCGCGATGAACACGAGGGCACCGGTGATCGCCAACGCGGCGACCAGCGCGGCGATCGGGATCGCCATCCACAGCCAGCGGAACGCGAACCACACGGCGCCACCGCACACCAGCCCGGCGCCGCCCTGCAGCGCCAGCACCAACCACTCCTTGCCGGTGGTCGGCCGGGACTCGTCCTCGTCCTCGTCGGCGTCCCCGGCCCGGTAGTCGTCGGCGTCCAACCCGGCGGGCAGCGCCTCGTCGTACTCGTCGTAGACGTCGTCGGCGTCGTAGACGTCATCCGCGTCGTAGCCCTCGCGGTACTGCCCGGCCCCGGCGTCCTCGGGGTAGTCGTCGTAGTCCTCGGCCGCCGGGTAGCCGCCGTCCTGCTGGCCGTAGTCGTCGTAGTCGTCGAAGTCGTACGGGTCGCCCGAGCGCTGCGGGGCCTCCGGCGCGCCCGGGTAGGCCATCATCGCGGTGCTCTCGGCGGCCGCGCTCTTGGCCTCGGCCTCTACCCGGGGCAACTGCTCGGTCGCGCCCTCCAGCGGGATCGAGCGGGTCGCCGGGTCCGGGGGCGGTGCGGGGGCCCTGGCGGGCAGGGCGGGCTGCTGGACGGTCATCTCCGCGTCCGAGGGGCCCGCGTCGGCGGGCTCGGGCGGCGCGGTGGCGCGCGGCGGGGCGCCGGCCGCGGCGAAGCGGCGGGCCCAGAAGCCCGCCCCCTGGCCGCGCTCCGGCTCGGCGGGCTGCTCGTCCTCCGGTTCGACCGGCTGCGGAGCGCCGGGCGGCGGCCCCGCCGCGGGCGGCGCGTGCGGCGCCGGCCGCTGCGGACCCGCGGTCGGCGGACCGCCGTACGCGGCCGGCGGCTGCGCGGCCGGCGGCGGACCCGCGGGCGACTGGGCGGCAGGAGGCTGCCCGGCAGGAGGCTGCGCGGCCGGCGTCTGGGCGGCCGGCGTTTGGGCGGCCGGAGGCTGCGCGGCGGGCGGCGGCGAGGCCGCGGGCTGCGGGCCGGTGCCCTGCGGGGCCTGCCCGGCGGTGTCCTCGGCCTCCTCCGGCTTGATCGCGCGCATGGTGCCGCTGTCCGAGAGCACCCGGTCGATGATCGCCTGCGGAGCGGTTTCGCTCGGGTCCTCGGCTCGCCTGCGTCGCCTGTGCGCGCTGCGCTGGGAGCCACCGCCGTACTCGGCGAGCAGCTCCGCGACGGTGCGCTGGCTCGGGTGCTCGGACCCGCTGTCCCGACTCATCGATTCCACCGTGCCCCGTCGTGGGCTTGCAGTCCAGTTCCCCGGTCCGCGTCCAACCCGTTCGCGGACGGCGGCTCCGCGTCGGACGACCCGGGTTCGGTGCGGGTCCGCATGGCAGTGTGGTCCTCTCCGTTGGCGTGGTCCAGCCGCCGGAGGATGACTCCTTCCCGCAGCGCCCACGGGCAGATGTCCAGTTCAGCGACCCCCAGCGCCCGCATCACCGCCTCCGCGACGAGCGCCCCGCTGATCAGCTGGTGCGAGCGCGCGCTGCTCACCCCGTCCAGCCCGGCCAGGTCGGCCGCGGACATCCGGGTGATGAACGACAGCAGCTGCCGCAACCCCGTTTCGGTGAGGGTGCGCCGCACCCGGGGGCCGGCCGAGGCGGGTGAAGCACCGGTCAGCCGCGCCAGCGAGCGGAAGGTCTTGGAGGTGGCCACGGCGCGATCCGGTCCGCCGCTCTTGCGGAACCGCTTCGCCGTCGGCGCGAGCTGCTCGTCCAGCCACTCCCTCAGCTCGGCCACCTGCCGCTTGCTCGGCGGGTCCTGGGGCAGCCTGGTGCGGGCGACGCGCCCGGCGCCCAGCGGGAGCGAGGCCGCGAGGTCGGGCTGCTCGTCGATGCCCAGCGCCAGCTCCAGCGAGCCGCCGCCGATGTCGAGCAGCAGCAACCTGCCCGCGGACCACCCGTACCAGCGGCGGGCGGCCAGGAAGGTCAACCGCGCTTCCTGCTCGCCGGAGAGCACCCGCAGCTCCACGCCCGTCTCCTCGCGCACGCGCGCGAGCACCTCGGCCGCGTTGTCGGCCTCGCGAATCGCGGAGGTCGCGAAGGCCAGCAGCTCCTCGCAACCGGACTGCTCGGCGGCCTGCGCCACCCCGGCGACCGTGCCGACGAGCGCGTCGGCGTCGCGGTCGGCGAGCAGGCCGTCGGCACCGATCCGCTCGGCCAGCCGCAGCACGGACTTCTCCGATGTCATCGGGGTCGGATGGGCACCACGATGCGCGTCCACCACGAGCAGGTGGACGGTGTTGGATCCGACGTCGAGCACCCCTAGGCGCATGGCCGACAACGTTACCGGCCGCGACCGGACCCCCGGGGTGGGTGGGTGCCGGGAAGCGGCCCGCGGTCGGGCGGTCCCCCGTCGCCCGTGCTCGCGCCCGGCCGCGCGGCCGGGTCGGGCGCCGTGATCCGCGCTCGCGGACGGGCGGCGCGGGTTCCGCCACCCGGCCCCGCGCGGGGCGGGGCCGGGGCAGGTGGTCAGACCTCGAACTTGTAACCGAGACCCCGGACGGTCACGAGGTACTGCGGCTCCGCGGGGTCCGGCTCCAACTTGGAGCGCAGCCGCTTCACGTGGACGTCGAGGGTCTTGGTGTCGCCGACGTAGTCGGCGCCCCACACCCGGTCGATCAGCTGGCCGCGGGTGAGCACCCGGCCCACGTTGCGCAGCAGGTACTCCAGCAGGTCGAACTCCTTCAGCGGCAGGCTGATCTCGGCGCCGGAGACGGTCACCACGTGCCGCTCCACGTCCATCCGCACCGGGCCCGCCTCCAGCACCTGCGGCTGCGCGTCCTCGGCCTCTCCGCCCCGGCGCAGCACCGCGCGCACCCGCGCGATCAGCTCCCGCGCCGAGTAGGGCTTGGTGACGTAGTCGTCGGCGCCGAGCTCGAGCCCGACCACCTTGTCGATCTCGCTGTCGCGCGCCGTCACCATGATCACGGGAACGGCGGAGCGCTGCCGCAGCTGCTTGCACACGTCGGTGCCGCTCATCCCGGGAAGCATCAGGTCCAGCAGCACGATGTCCGCGCCGTTGCGGTCGAACTCGTCCAGCGCGTCCTGACCGGTCGTCGCGACCGCGGCGGTGAACCCCTCCTTGCGCAGCAGGAACGCCAACGGGTCTGCGAAGGACTCCTCGTCCTCCACGATCAGCACCCTGGTCACCGGACTCCTCCCGTTTCGACGGTTGCGACCCCGTCCGCCCTGTCGATCCCGGGCCGGGTCTGGTCCCGGCCCCGCTCAGCCCCCGCGTCGCCCCCGGCCCGGCCGGAAGCGGTGCGCTCCGGCTCGCCCCGCGCGGTGCCCTCGGCACCGGATCCCGCGTCAGCGCCCTCGGAATCGGAGCCGTGCCGCGGTACCCGGAGGGTGAACGTGGAGCCGGTGCCGAGCCTGCTCCACAGCTTCACCTCACCGCCGTGGTTGGCGGCGACGTGCTTGACGATGGCCAGCCCGAGCCCGGTCCCGCCGGTGGCCCTGGAGCGGGCCGGGTCGACGCGGAAGAACCGCTCGAACACCCGCTGCTGGTGCTGCGGGTCGATGCCGATGCCCCGGTCCGTCACCGCGATCTCCACGAAGTCGCCGACCATCCGGCGGCTCACCGAGACCGGGGAGCCGGGCGGGGAGTAGGACACCGCGTTGTCGATGAGGTTGCTCAGGGCCGTCACGAGCAGCGTGCGGTCCCCGTCGAGCAGCAGCCCGCTGGGCTCGTCGAGCGCGATCTCGATGCCCGCGGACTCGGCCGCGATGCCGGAGCGCCCGAGCGCCTCCTCCACGACCGCGTCGACCTCGACGGTGTTCAGCTCCGGCAGGCGCTCGGCGCCCTGGAGCCGGGACAGCGCGATGAGCTCGGAGACCAGCGTCCCCAGCCGGGTGGACTCGTGCAGGATCTTGCCGGAGAAGCGGCGCACCTCCTCGGCGTCGTCGGAGGCGTCGATCACCGCCTCGGCCAGCAGCGCCAGGGCCCCCACCGGGGTCTTGAGCTCGTGCGAGACGTTGGCGACGAAGTCCCGCCGGGTCGCCTCCAGCCGGACCGCGTCCGACTCGTCGCCCGCGTCGACGACGGCGAAGCCGTCCCCGAGCGGGCGCACCTCGCCCAGCACGGCCGACGGGCCGCGCCCGCGCAGCGCGGTGCGCGCCGGCGGCGAGAGGTCCACGGGAGTCGGCTCGCCGGTGTCCAGGGCCCGCTCGGCGGCGGCGCGGGCGCGGTGGTCGGCCCGGCTGTCCCGGACGAAGCCGAGTTCGTCGGCGCGCGGGTTGTGCAGCACCACGTCGCCGAAGCGGTTGAGCACGACGATGCCGTTGTTGGTGCTGTGCACGAGGCGTTGCAGCAGTTCCGCGACGGTCGGCCCGGCGGGTCGCTTCAGCTCGCGGTGCCGCGCCGTCCGGGCGGCCAGGTACCCGGCCGCTCCACCGATCGCCAGCAACCCGATGATCAGGGCGCTATAGCCCAATGCGGTCACGTCTGCATCGTAAGCAGGGAGACGCGGGGGAGGACCAGTCCGCGAGCGCGATCCGTGACACCCGCGACATGAATCGGGCGGTTCTTCACCCTCGATTCACCCGGAAGTGTGGCCTGGTTCAGCTGCGGAACCGCCGGAGCCCACGGACGTGCCGGCGGCGGCGACTCCGAACGAGCCGGGGCCTACTTCCAGGTGACCCCCGGACGACGACGCCCCGCCCCCGGGCGGCCGGGAGCGGGGCGAGCGCGGCCGGGCCGATCAGCGGCCCTGGTTGGCCACCGCGGCCGCGGCCGCCGCGGCGGCGTCCGGGTCCAGGTAGGTGCCGCCCGGGTTCACCGGGGAGAGCTGCTCGTCGAGGTCGTAGCGCAGCGGGATGCCGGTCGGGATGTTCAGGCCCGCGATGTCGGCGTCGGAGATCCCGTCGAGGTGCTTCACCAGCGCGCGCAGCGAGTTGCCGTGCGCGGCGACCAGCACCGTCCGCCCCGCCCGCAGGTCCGGCACGATCGCGCTCTCCCAGTACGGCAGCAGCCGGGCCACCACGTCCTTGAGGCACTCGGTGCGCGGCATCTCGGCGCCCAGGTCCGCGTAGCGCGGGTCGCCCTCCTGGCTGTACTCGTCCGCCGGGTCGATCTCCGGCGGCGGGGTGTCGTAGGAGCGGCGCCAGAGCATGAACTGCTCCTTGCCGTAGGCCTCCAGGGTCTGCTTCTTGTTCTTGCCCTGCAGCGCGCCGTAGTGCCGCTCGTTGAGCCGCCAGTCCCGGCGGACCGGGATCCAGTGCCGGTCGGCCCCGTCCAGCGCGAGGTTGGCGGTGGTGATGGCCCGGCGCAGCAGGGAGGTGTGCAGCACGTCGGGCAGCACCCCGGACTCGCGCAGCAGGTCGCCACCGCGCCGCGCCTCGTCCGCGCCCTTGTCCGAGAGGGGCACGTCGACCCAGCCGGTGAACAGGTTCTCGGCGTTCCAGGTGCTCTCGCCGTGTCGCAGCAATACCAGAGTCCCGACAGTCATGGGCTCAGGCTATGCGAGCCGCTCCGGGCGACGCGGCCCACCGCCCGGGCCGCGGCGGCGGTCCGGGCCGTTCCGCCGGGCCGCCGGAGGCGTCCGGCACGACCGGACCAGTGCTGCGCCGAACGGACGCATCCGGACCGCCCCGCACCGGGGCCTCGGCTCGGCTCGAGCGAGGGCCGTCCGGCTGCGCGGCGCCGCTGGACCCCGCACGTAGATCACTCAGAGCAGCACGCCACCGTTTCGGGTGATGATCTTCGGGTGAGCCTCGTTGCTGGCAGCGGCCCCGCGAATCGGTTGTGGTCGTCACCCGACGGTTATGTATTCACCGTGGCGTTGTGACACTAAAGTGTCGTCGCTCACATTTGGGGGCGCTATACCGACGGGAATAATCCACCACGTTACCGCCGGTGAGTAAGATCACTCGTATGGAGTAAAGGTTCGGACTTGTGGCCAGTGCGTGACTCTGCGAAGTTGACACTGCTCTCGCGGATCGGCTCCCACGCACTCCCCGATCCATGCGGGAGCGAGATGAAGAGCGTGGTTCGTCTCCCCCGTCGAACCACGCCCCGCCGGGCCCCGGGTGCCCCCCGCCCACTGGGCCCGCTGGCGGGAACCTCACGCGCGTGGGGCGGTTCGAGCTCGCGACTCCCCCTCTCTCCCGAACCGCCCCCCGCGTCTCCCCCGGCCCCGCCGGGAACCGCTCCCGGGCGCCGCCCGCGGATCCGCGCGACCGGGGGCCAGCTCCGAACGACCGGCGGCGGGTGGACTTCCTCGCGAGGACGCGGAGAGCGCCGCAGATCGGGGTGCCCGACCGCACCGGCGAACGACCGACGTCAGGCGTCCGCCGGAGGCAGCGCGCCCTCCCGGCTCACCAGCTGCTCGAAGGGGCGCAGGTTGGCCAGGGACTCGCCGCGCGACTCGCGCCAGCCCCACTCCCGCCGGATCGCGGTGCTGAAGCCCAGTTCGAGCAGGGTGTTGAAGTCCCCGTCCGCCGCCTCCAGCACCTGCCCCAGCAGCCGGTCCACCTCCTCGGCGGTCACCGCGTGCAGGCCGACCCGGCCCACCAGGTAGACGTCGCCGCTGGAATCGATCGTGTAGTGCACGCCGTAGAGCCGGGAGTTGCGGCGCAGCAGGTACCGGTAGACCTCCTCGTGCGCCTCGTCCGGCTGCCTGCACACGAAGGCCTCCACGACCAGCGCGTGCTCTGCGACGATCAACCAGCAGTTGGTCTGCAACTTCTTCGTCCCCGGCAACGTCACGAAGAACCGGCCGTCGGACTCCCGCCGGTAGTCCAGCTCGGCCGCGTCCAGCGCGGCCCTGATCGTCTCCGCTGCGCTCACGCCGTCTCCTCCGTGTTGAACTGCGAGTGGAACGCTCGCCGCGCCCGCGCGTAGGTCTCCAGCAGCGCGTCGGTGGTGCGCTCCCAGGAGAACGCCTCGGCGTGCGCCGTGGTTCCGGCCCGCAGCCGCTCCCGCAGCCCGGTCTCGGCCACCGCCTCCAGCGCCGCCGCCCACTGCCCGGTGCGGTGCCCGTCGACGAGCAGCCCGGAGCGCCCGTCGGCCACCGCGACCGGGAGCCCGCCGACCGCCGCCGCGACCACGGGAGTACCGCAGGCCTGCGCCTCCAGCGCCACCAGGCCGAAGGACTCGTTGTAGCTGGGCACCGCCACCACGTCCGCCGCGCGGTAGACGTCGGCCAGCGCCGCACCGCCCTGCGGTGGCAGGAAGCGCACCACGTCGCCGATGCCGAGCTCCCGGGCCAGCTCCCGCAGCGCCTCGGGGCGTTCCAGCCCGGTCCCCGAAGGTCCGCCCACCACCAGCACCTCCAGCCGGGAGCGCAGTCCCGGCCGGCGCACCAGCAGCTCGGCGGTCGCGCGCAGCAGCACGTCCGGCGCCTTCAACGGCTGGATGCGGCCGACGAAGGCGAGCACCAGCGCGTCGTCGGCCACCCCGAAGCGCGCGCGGGCCGCCGCGGCGTCGCCCGGCGCGAACCGGCGCAGGTCCACTCCCGGCGGGATGGTCGCGATCTCCCCGGGGTCCGCGTCGTAGAGCCGGATCAGGTCCTGCGCCTCGACCTCGGTGTTCGCCACGAGCCGATCCGCCTCGGCGACCACCTGCTCCTCGCCCAGGACCCGCACCCGGGGCTCCGGGGCGTCCCCGGCGGCCAGCGAGGCGTTCTTCACCTTCGCCAGCGTGTGCGCGGTGTGCACCAGCGGCACGCCCCAGCGCTCCCGGGCGAGCCAGCCGACCTGGCCGGACAGCCAGTAGTGCGAGTGGACCAGGTCGTAGAAGCCGGGCTCGTGCCGCGCTTCCGCGCGCAGCGCGCCCGCGGCGAACGCGCACAGCTGCGCCGGGAGCTCGTTCTTGTCCAACCCCTCGAACGGGCCGGCCACCACGTGCCGCACGGTGACGCCCGGGGCCAGCTCCGCGACCGGGGGGACCTCGGAGGAGGTGGCGCGGGTGAAGATCTCCACCTCGACCCCGCGCTCGGCCAGCCGGGTCGAGGTCTGCGCGATGTAGACGTTCATGCCGCCCGCGTCACCGGTCCCGGGCTGCTCCAGCGGCGAGGTGTGCAACGAGAACACTGCGGCGCGGCGGGGCCGCATCCGGGCGGTGCCAGAAGTCATCGACTAGCCCTATCGCAAGCCTTGTCGGGGGCGACCCCGATCCGTTTCGGACGCTGTGGATCCGACGCCCGGACGGGGGAGAACATTCCTGGGCACCGGCGCGCGGCGACGAGACGCTACCCGAGCAACGCGCTGAACAGCACCGATGACGAAGCGCGGGTGATGGTCTTCACACGAGCACGAGGGCCCGCGCGGTCGCACCGCGCGGGCCCTCGAATCCCGGATCAGCGCCGGATCACCAGCCCCTTCGAGCGGGACGGGTGCACCGGAGGCGGGTCACAGAGCGGACTTCTGCGTCCACTGCTGCCAGTCGAGCATCCAGTCGTAGACGTCGTAGCGGGGTTCCATCGTGGTCACCGCACCGGTGACCTCGATCGGGTCACCGATCATCGCGCTGTCGAAGTAGGCCTTCGCATCGGCCTCGCTCAGGTTGATGCAGCCGTGCGAGGTGTTGACCTTGCCGAGGTTGGCGCGGTTCTCCTCGTTCTCGTGGATGAACTCGCCGTGGTTGGACATCCGCACGGCCCACTTCTTCTCCACGTCCGTGTAGCCGTAGCGCGGGTTGTCCATGATCTCGACGGGGTTCATCTCCATCACCATGTACGTGCCGTTCGGCGTGTTCAGCTCCGGGTCGTGGTCCTTGCCGTAGCTCGCCGCGTAGCTGGCGACCTGCTGACCCTTCCGCTCGACGACCATCTGGTGCGTGGAGGCGTCCGCCTTGACGATCTGCGCGCGGCCGATGGAGAACTTCGTGGTCAGGTCGGAACGGCCGTACTCGCCCTCGCCGTAGTCCACGCCGTACAGGTTCGCGTCCACCTCGACCTGCGTGTTCGCGGGCCAGTACTCCTTGGGCCGCCAGTCCACCTGGGTGTCCGAGAGCCACGCCCAGGCGCCCTCGACCGGCACGGAGGTGCGCACCTCCAGGGCGCGCTCGGCGGCGGCCCTGTCGGTGACCGCGGAGTCGAACTTGACGCTGACCGGCATCGCGATGCCGACCTCGCTGTGGTCGGTCGGGTTGATCGTGGCGCGAACGGTCCGCTCCGGGGAAACGGTGGTGAAGCTGCCCTGCACCGGGACGCTCTTGCCGTCGGTGCCGGTGGCCTCCCCGGACCAGGTGTAGGTCTTGCCGTAGCCGAGCTGCTCCCCGGCCGTCCAGCTGCGGCCGTCGGGGGCCAGCTCGCCCTCGACCTCCTTGCCGTCGCCGTTGGTGAGCGCGACCTCCTCGAGCTCACCGCCCTCCACGGTGGCCTTGATCGGAGCCGCGGGGTTCACGTCGGAGCCGCCGCCGGGTTCCAGGTGCACCTTGGCCTTCGGGGCCTGCGCCTGGGCACCGGCCCCGCCACCACCCGAGGGCTGCGATCCGCACCCCGACACCAGCAGCACGGCCGCCAGCGCTGCCGCCAACGCAGTCCACAGCAGCCGTACCCGCGACCGACTCACCCTGCTCAGCACTCCTTGACCTCGATCCCGTTCCGACGTGTTCTCGCTACCCGAAGACGTGCGGCACCCCGAAAAGATGTCGCCGCTCGACAGTGTGTCGTGTCACAGCATCTTCGCCGCAGGTGCCCCCGGCCTGCCGGGAGAGCACGATCGAGCGGGTCGAGATCGGTGCACGCGGCCGTGACCAGCGCGAAGCGCCGGATCGAGCGAGGAGCGGCCGCCGCCCGCCGCCGGACCGCGCGCGGATCGCCCGCAGCGCGTCCCGCGACCGTGGGGCAACTCACCGCACCTCCGCGATCACACCTGGAGTTGGCGGTGCACCACGCACAGCTCCACGTCGAGCTCGGCGAGCACGTCCGCGATGGGGCTGGCGAAGCCGGTCATCCCGCTGCGGGTGCCCGCGAACAGCAGCCCCACGATCCGCCCGTCGTGGTTGACCACCGCGCCACCGGCGTCCCCGAACCGCAGGAAGGCGCCATCGGCGGCGGGGCTGTCGATGCGGATCTGCTCGCGCAGCACCCGGATGCCGAGCGCGGCCCCGTGATCGATCCGCAGCGTGGCGTCCACCGAGGTCACCACCCCGCTCGTCACGCCGCTGCCGTAGCCGCGCTTGCGGACCTGTTCACCCGGGTAGGCGGCGCACTGCCCCGTCACCGGTCCGATGCCCGGGATCACCGGGGAGTGCGCGACGCCGCGCCCCAGCGTCACGGCCGCCGCGTCCACCCGGCCGGAGAGCGCGCCCCGGGCCAGATCCGCGTAGACGTGCCCGGTGTCCGGGTCGACCATCCGGTCGCCGACCGCCCAGCCGTCGTCCAGGCAGGCCACGTCGAACGTCGTCAGCCCCATCGTCGCGACCGTCGGCGGATGCCCGACGACGAGCGCGCCGAGCGTTCCGGTCCGCCGGTAGCGGCCCGGGTACCGGGCGTCCGGCGGCGCGAGCTGGACCGACCGGCAGGGCGAGAGCCCGTCGCCGCCTGCCACCGCGCCGACGTGCTCGAAACCGCGGCCGCGCAACGCCACCGACTCCTCGGCGCCGGTGTGCACGTGCTGCAGCAGGGGCTTCTCCTCCACCACGTCGGTCGGAATGCCGAGCACGTCCGTTGGGATGTGGGTGCCGGGCCAGACCCGGTCCGGGGGACGTTTGCGCGCGACCGAGACGACGATTGCCTGCTCACCGGTGAAGCGCCCGTTGGTGCGCTTGCCTCCGATGTCGACAGCCGTGACTCCCGGGAGGTCCAGCAGCTGGTCCTCCACGGCGCGCTTGATCGGCCTGATGACCGCTCTGTCCCGAAGTTCCCTGATGCTGAGCATGGCGGCCCCCTCCAGCTACCATTTAACACTCAGGGTTAAGTAATAGTCACGAAGAGTCACCCTTCCGGCCGGACGGCCGCGGGTGGTCCCGGCGCGGACATCGCCGGACGAGCCGGATTCGAGTAGCGCGAGCCGAGGAGCGGGGCTCAGAGCGAACAGTCCACCAGGACCGGCTCCGGCGCCAGCGACACGCCGAACGTCGAACTCACACCATCGCGCACTTCGCGCGCCAGCGCCAGCAGGTCTTCCGTGCTCGCCGCTCCCCGGTTCGTCAGCGCCAGGGTGTGCTTGCCGGACAGCGCGGTGCGCCCGCCCGGGCCGGAGTGCCCCTTTCCGAAGCCCGCGCGGTCGATCAACCAGGCAGCGGACAGCTTGGTGCGCCCACCGGCGGCCGGGTACTGCGGAACCTTCACGTCCGGCCCCGCGTGCGCCGCGATCAGCTCCAGCACCCCGGGGAGCTCGTCGGCGTCGACGACGGGGTTGGTGAAGAAGGAACCCGCGCTCCAGGTGTCGTGGTCCTCGGGGTCGAGCACCATGCCCTTCGCGCGCCGTAAGCGCAGCACGGCCTCGCGGACCTCGGCCACGTCCACCCGCGCCCCCGGCTGCACGCCGAGCTCCCGCGCGAGTTCCGCGTACCGGATCGGCGCGGACTGCCCGCCGTCGCGCAGCAGGTAGCGGGCGCGCAGCACCACCGCGTCCGCGGTGTGCTTGAGGACGCTGCCCCGGTAGACCAGCCCGAGATCGTCCGCCAGCACGGTGCGGATCCGCCCGGAGTGCCGGTCCAGCAGGTCCACCGAGACCAGCATCTCGGAGATCTCCACGCCGTAGGCGCCGACGTTCTGCACCGGGGTGGCCCCGGTGAGCCCGGGGATGCCGGAGAGGCACTCCAGGTTCCCGAGTCCCTGGTGGACGGTGTCGGCGACGACGACGTCCCAGTCCTCACCGGCTTCGACGGTCAGCTGCACGAACCCGTCGACGATGTCGTAGCGCCGGCCTCGGGTGGCGATCCGCACCACCCGGCCGTCGAAGCCCTCGTCGGCGACGACGAGGTTGGACCCGCCGCCGAGGACGAGGACCCGCTGCCCGGTCGCGTCGGACTCCCGGACCAGCTCCGCGAGCTGATCGGGGTGTTCGGCCGAGACGAACTCGGTCGCGGGCCCGCCCAGCCGCAGCGTGGTGTGGCCGGACAGGGGTCGCGGCGCCGACGCGCCGTCGCGGGTTCCTTCGGTGCCGGACATCGAGGGGTTCACGATTGCCAAAGGTAACCTTCCGCCCATGGGACGCCGCATCGAGCACCGCAGCACCTCCGAGTGGCCCGCATCGCAGGTGCATGCGGCGCTCATCGACATCGCCTATCTGCGGGAACGGCTGGCCGAGCTCGGCGGGAGCCGCCACGAGCTCGTCGAGCACGCCGTGGACGGTTCGGCGGTGCGGTTCCAGGTCCGCCAGGGCGTGCGCAGGAGCTCGCTGCCGCCGGTGGCGCGGACCGTGGCCGGGGCCGGCGACCTCGTGATCGATCGAAGCGAGTCGTGGCGGTGCGAGCAGGACGGGGTCTACTCCGGGGAGATCGCGGCCGAGGTGGCCGGGGCTCCCTGCACCATCGCGGGCTCGATGTGGCTGCGCGACCTCGACGGCGTGGCCGGTGCGAGCGAGCTGGTCGTCGAGGGCCAGGTGCGGGTGAACGTCCCCTTCGTCGGCGGGAAGCTGGAGGACCTCGTCGCCGATCAGGTCCAGAAGCTGCTGGCGGCCGAGGAGCGCTTCACGACCGAGTGGCTCGCCCGCGAGCGGTCCTGAACCCGATGCGCCGCACCACCGGGACGACTGGCACGTCCGGGCCGCGCGGGTGAACGCGCCGCGCAAGCGGGCGCCCCGGCTCGCGGCAGGCCGGGCGCGCGCGCTGGGCGTGCCCACCAGGGGGACCACGAACCCGAACCGGCTGCGCCGGGTGGACCGCTGGATCGCGGGCACCCCCTGGGTCGCGCGGGCGCTGACGGGAGCGGCGGATCCGCTGGTCATCGACCTCGGCTACGGCGCGACCCCGATCACCACCGTCGAGCTGGCGGCCCGGCTGCGCCCGGTGCGCGCCGACGCGCGCGTGTTCGGGCTGGAGATCGACGCCGATCGGGTGGCCGCGGGCAGAGCCGTCGCCGACCCGCCCGCGCTGGAGTTCCGCCGCGGCGGCTTCGAGCTCGCCGGGCTGGCGGCGGGCATCGGCGGCGCGGACGGGCCGGCGCTGGTGCGCGCGCTCAACGTGCTGCGCCAGTACACCGAGCAGGAGGCGTGGAAGGCCTGGGAGGAGCTGCGCGGCAGGCTCGCCCCGGAGGGACTGCTCGTCGAGGGGACCTGCGACGAGATCGGGCGGCGCTGCTGCTGGGTCGCGCTGGACCGCTCCGGGCCGCGAACGCTGACGCTGTCCTGCCTGCCCTCGAACCTGGAGCGCCCCTCCGACCTCGCGGAGCGGCTGCCGAAGACGCTCATCCACCGCAACGTCCCCGGCGAGCGGGTGCACGCGCTGTTCACCGACCTGGACGCCTGCTGGGCGCGCGCGGCGACCCCGTTCGGGCCGCGGGCGCGCTGGGCGGAGTCGGTCCGGTCGCTCGCCGGCCTCGGCTGGCCGGTGCGGGACCGGCCGAAGCGCTGGCGGCTCGGCGAGCTGACCGTGGACTGGGCGGCGGTCGCCCCGTTGCCGGATGGCGGCTGAGCTGGGGCGAGTCGCCGGACGCGCCGGCGGATGCGGTGCGATACTTCCCGACCGTGTCCACTCGTCGTTACGTCCTCACCCTCGGCTGCCCGGACCGCACGGGCATCGTGGCGCGCATCGCCTCGTTCCTCGCCGACCACGGCGGTTGGATCGTGGAGGCCGGATATCACACCGATGCCGAGACGGGGTGGTTCTTCACCCGCCAGGAGGTGCGGGCGGACTCGCTGCCCTTCGCCCCGGACGAGCTGCGCGAGCGCTTCGGCCGCATCGCGGCGGAGCTGGGCACGACGAACTGGCGGGTGACCGACACGGCCGAGCGGCGCCGGGTCGTGCTGCTGGTCTCGCGCGAAGGGCACTGCCTGCACGACCTGCTCGGGCGGGTCTCCTCCGGGGAGCTGGACGTGGACCTGCGCGCCGTCATCGGCAACCACCCGCGGCTGCGCGCGATCACCGAGGCGCACGGGGTCCCGTTCCACCACGTGCCGTTTCCCGCCGGGGGCGATCCGGCTGCCAAGGAGAGCGCGTTCCACGAGGTGCGGGCGCTGGTCGACCGCCACGACCCGCACGCGATCGTGCTGGCGCGGTTCATGCAGATCGTGCCGCCCGCCGCGTGCGAGGAGTGGGCGGGCCGGGCGCTGAACATCCACCACAGCTTCCTGCCCTCGTTCGCGGGGGCGCGCCCGTACCACCAGGCCCACGAGCGCGGGGTGAAGCTGGTGGGGGCGACGTGCCACTACGTCACGCCGGAGCTGGACGCGGGGCCGATCGTCGAGCAGGACGTGATCCGGGTCGATCACACCGACTCGGCCGCCGACATGGTCCGCAAGGGGCGGGACATCGAGAAGGTGGTGCTGGCCCGCGGGCTGCGCGCGCACCTGGAGGACAGGGTCCTGGTGCACGCCCGGCGGACGGTGGTGTTCTGACCGGGGTGGTGCGCTAGCCGGAGGCGCCCGTGCGGGCCAGGCCGTCGAGGACCTCGGCGCCGGGCAGCCGGGCCAGCACCGCGCCGGGAGCGATCAGCTTGCCGCGCCGCAGCCCGCTGCCGATCACCACCGCCGGGGCCTCCGCCACCGCGGTGTCCACCAGCAGCGGCCAGCCCCCGGGCAACCCGAACGGGGTGATCCCGCCGTACTCCATCGCGGTCAGCGCCACGGCGTCCTCCATCGGCGCGAACGAGGCCTTCCGCACGTCGAGGCGCCGCTTGACCACGCCGTTGACGTCGGCGCGCGTGGTGGCGAGCACCAAGCAGGCCGCGTGGCGCTGCTCGCCTCCGCGCTTGCCCGCCACGACCACGCAGTTCGCGGACAGCTCCAGCGGGGAGGCGTGCTCGGCGCAGAAGGCGGCGGTGTCGGCGAGCTCCGGGTCGATCTCGGCGACCCCGACCCGCGCGGCCTCGGCCGCGGGCAGCTCCGCCACGGCCGCGCGCACCGGGCCGGCCAGCAGCTCGGGTCGCTCCAGCGCGGGCACGACGGCGAGGGTTCCGGCGGCGGGCGACCAGTCAACAGCCATCCGCCGACGATACGAGCGCGGCGCCGGCCGGGATCAGCGGCCCAGGAAACCCGTCAGCAGCGCCCGCAGCTCGCGGCGGTGGGTGAACATCGGAGCCATCGAGGGCAGCACCTCCAGCCGGGCGCCGGGCAGCGCGGCGGCGGTGGCCCGCCCGGCGGCGAGCGGGTGCAGCGGATCGTCGGTGCCCGTCACGACGAGCGCGTCCGCCCGCACGGCGCGCAGCGCGGCGGCGTCGTCCAGCACCGAGCGCTCCGCCAGCGACCGCAACGCCGGGCCGAGCCTGCGCAGCGCGGCCACCCGCCGCTCCAGGTGTTCGCCGAGCTCGGCCCCGGCGGGGAACTCGTCCGCGACCCGCTCCCGCAGCGCCGCGCCGCCGTCGGTCCCGGCCGCGTCCACCGCCTCGGCGAGCCGCTCCAGCGCCCAGGCGGCGGGAACGCTCCGACCGGCGTCCAGCGCGGCGGGCAGCAGCAGCGCGAGCCGGGCGAACCGCTCCGGCCGGGTAGCGGCGGCGCGGACCAGCGCCCCGCTGCCGAGCGAGACGCCCACGGCCTGCGAGGCACCGGTGGCGTCGGCGGCGGCCAGCACGTCCTCGGCGAGCACGCCGTAGTCCCAGTACCCGGGAGCGGGATCGGCGGCCTGCCCGTGCCCCGCGAAGGTCAGCACGACGCGGGTGCCCGGCAGGCCGGAAGCGGGAATGCGCGCCTCGCCCTCGGTCGCGCCGAGGCCGTGCGCCACCAGCGTCACCGGATCGCCGCGGCCGTGGCGGTTCCAGCGCGCGCCGGACGGCAGGACCCCGGCGGGGCGCGCGGTGTCGGCTACCAGGAGCTGCCCCGCTGCACCTCGGTGACCTTCGGGCGCACGTCGAGCAGGTAGACCAGCACGGCGACGAGCCCGGCCAGCCAGATGATCGTGATCGGCCCGCTGGTGAACACCGCGAGCATCACCATGCCCGCGCCGGTGATGCCCAGCCACGCGGGCTTGGACAGCTTGCCGACCGCGGTGAACGCGTCCGCGCGCTGCATCAGGGCGTGCCCGAAGGCGTACAGGCCGAGCGGCAATCCGGCCAGCCAGATCACCTTCAGAATCCAGAACTGCAGCAGCAACTCCGGCGGACCGTTGAATGACAACTCCACCACTCCACCCTACGTGCGAGCGGGACCCCGGAACAGCAGTCCCGGGGTCCCCTGTCGGCGCCGCGGACCGGGTCGCGCGCCCGGTCCGCGGGAAGGTCAGCTCTCCGCGCCGCCGGTGCTCTTCGGCTTGGCCGCGCCCTTGGCGGCGGTGCCGCCGGTCTTGGGCTTGGCGGCGGTGCTCTTCGCGGCGGCCGTGCGGTTCGCGGCCTTGCGGGAGGTGCTGCGGGTGGCGGTGGCCGCCTCGCCCCCGGCCTGCTCGACGGTGTCGGCGACGTCGGCCGCGGTCTCGCGGACCTTGCCTGCGGCCGCGGTGCTGGCGTGCTGGGTGGTCTCGGCGGCCTTCTCGCCCCAGGAGCGGGTGGTGCGGGTGACCTTCCCCAGCACGTCGTCGGCCAGCCCCCGGGCATCGCCGACGGCGGAGTCGAGCTGGCTCCAGGCCTGCTGAACCTGGGGCTGCGACTGGAGGCGCTCGAAGGTGGTCTCGCCGCGCTCGGCGAGGTATCCGTAGAGCTGCACCGCGGACTGGGTGTAGGCGTCGACCCGCTTGCGCAGCTCGGCGGGGTCGAAGCGCTCCTTGAGGTCGTGCGGCAGCTCGCTGACGCCGCTGGCGCTGTCGTTCAGGCGGGTGCGCAGCTTGGCGAGCGTGTCGGCGATGGTCTGCGCGGCGAGGTCCCCCGCGCCGAGCGCGGCCAGCAGCGGGGTGCGGGCCTGTTCGGCGGCCTCGTTCAGGGCGGGTCCGGACTGGTTCTCGGTGCTGTTCTCGGACGTCGGCATGGTGCTCACTCCTCAGCGGGATCGGAAGACTCGTTGCGGTGCCGCTCCGGCGCGGCGGCCTCTCCGTCGTGCTCGCGGCGGAACGAGGCGTAGATGTCGAGCAGGACCTGCTTCTGCCGTTCCCCGAGGTCGGGGTCGGCGAGGATCGCGTCCACCACCAGGCCGCCCTCGCGCTGTTCCAGGATCCCGGCCTGCACGTAGAGCGCCTCGGCGGAGATCCGCAGCGCCTTGGCGATCTGCTGGAGGATCTCCGCGCTGGGCTTGCGCAGGCCGCGTTCGATCTGGCTCAGGTAGGGGTTCGAGACCCCCGCGCTCCTGGCGAGTTCGCGCAGGGAGATCTGGGCGTTGCCGCGCTGGGCGCGGATGTAACCGCCGAGGTCGCTGACCGCCTGGTTCACGGCCTTGTTGACGGTCTTGTCCACCCGCTCCACTGATCCCCGCTCCCTCCGGCTCGACCTCCACGGTAGCCACGAGTGCTAACTCTTGCAAGCGCTCAGCTTGCACCCTTCGGGCGAGAGCCGCACCACCGCGATCAGGGCCGCCGGGCGCACATGCAGAACGGGCGACCCTCCGGATCCGCGTAGACCCGGAACAGCGCGTCCTGCTGGTCGGCGGGCTGCGGCAGCTCTCGCGCCCCGGCGCCGAGCGCCCGCTCCCGCCCCTCCGCCACGGTCTCCACCCGGATGTCGAGGTGCATCCGCTGCGGCCGGGCCGATTCCGGCCAGGTCGGCGGCACGTACCCCGGATCGAGCTGGAAGGCCAGCGGCGCACCGCCCGCCGGGTCGGCGAGCTCCACCCAGTCGTGGCCGGTCTCGGCCTCGTCGATCTCCCAGCCGAGCAGACGCCCGTAGAACTCGGCGAGCCCGCGCGGATCGGGGGTGTCGATGGCGAAGGCCGTGAGCGACAGCGGAGTCGTGGACATGGCGGAACCTCCCGGCCGACCCGCGGGCGCGCGGCACCGCGGGATTCGCGATCATCGGATAACTGGTGTTCGGATTGTGCGGGTTATCAACGCGGGCTGCAACCGGCTAATCGCCTACGATGGTGTTCGTGAACAGCAGAGCCGTCGCTGACCGAGTTCCTGCGAACCTCTCCGCGGACCTGGACGCCGAACGCGACGTCGAGCTGGTGCTGGCCTTCCTCAACACCTGCGATGTCGAAGCCGACACCGACGCCCTGGAGTCCGCCGACCGGTGGCGGGAGTGGTCCGCCGCGCGCGGGCTGGGCGAGGCGGGTGACCAGGGCCGGGCCCGGCGCGTCCGCCGGGCCATGCGCGACGCCGTCTCCTGCGCCAGCGCCGCGGAACCCGAGCAGATCAGCCTGCCGGTTCCGGTCGTCCTGCGCGAGGGCGTTCCGGTGCTCGGCGGGCACGACGCGCTGAGCCGGGTGCTCGCGGCCTCGGTGCACCTGGTGCACACCGGCCACTGGGACCGGATCAAGATCTGCCCGGCCGAGGACTGCCTGTGGGCGTTCTACGACCGCTCGCGCAACAAGTCCCGGACGTGGTGCTCGATGCGGGTGTGCGGCAACCGCGAGAAGGCCCGCTCCTGGCGGGAGCGGCACACCGCGGCGGGCTAGCGGATCACAGCAGCAACTGGGAGAGCGCGTAGATCGCCAACCCGGCCAGCGCGCCCACGACCGTGCCGTTGATCCGGATGAACTGCAGGTCGCGGCCGACCTGGAGCTCGATCTTGCGCGAGGTCTCCTCGGCGTCCCAGCGCTCGACCGTGTCGGTGATGAGCGCGGTGATCTCGGCGCGGTAGTGCGAGACCACGTAGACGGCCGCGCCCTCCAGCCAGCCGTCGACCTTCGCGCGCAGCTCGGGCTCGGCGACCAGCCGCTTCCCGAGTCCGCGCAGGCCGTCGCGCACCCGGACCCGCAGCTCGCTCGACGGGTCTTCGGCGGCGTCGAGCAGCATCCGCTTCGCGGTGCTCCACGCGGAGGCGACCAGGTGCTGCACCTCCGGGTGCTCGATGATCTGCTGCTTGATCTGCTCGGCCCGCTCCATCGTCCTCGGGTCGTGCTGGAGGTCCTGCGCGAAGTCCACCAGGAACCGGTCCACGGCCTTGCGCATCGGATGGTCCGGATCGGTCTTGACCGCCCAGGCGAAGGACAGCACCTCGGCGTAGATCTTGTCCGCGACCATGCCGTCGAAGAACCGGGGCGACCAGGAGGGCGCGCGCTGGGATACCACGCGCAGCACGGTGGCGTGGTTGTCCCGCGCCCAGTCGTAGGCGCGGTCGCAGATCAGGTCCACCAGCCGGTGGTGGGTGCCGTCGGCGAAGACCTGGGACAGGATCCGGCCCAGCGGCGGGCCCCACTGCTGTTCGACGACCTTGCGCAGCACGGAGTGCTCCAGCACCGCCTGCACGTCCTCGTCCCGCAACACCTGCACGGCACCCCGCACCGCGGTGGCGAGCTCGGAGGTCACCCGCTCGGCGTGGGCCTCGTCGTCCAGCCAGGAGCCGACCCGCGCTCCGATCCGGGCGCGTCCCAGCTTGTCCCGCACCACCGGCTCGGACAGGAAGTTCTCGCCGACGAAGTGCCCGAGGTTGTGACCGAGCGCGTCCTTGCGGGTGGGGATGATCGCGGTGTGCGGGATCGGCAGCCCGAGCGGGCGCCGGAACAGCGCGGTCACCGCGAACCAGTCCGCCAGCGCGCCCACCATGCCCGCCTCCGCCGCGGCCCGCACGTAGCCGACCCAGGCCGCGGCGCCCGCGTTCTCCTGCCACCGGGCGATCACGTAGATCACGGTGGCGGCGAGCAGCAGGCCGCCCGCCACGCCCTTCATCCGGCGCAACGCCCGGCGCTTGAGCTGGTCCGAATCGGCTGCCGCTGTCTCTGCCACGACTCGATTGTCGCAGCAGCGGAGGGGTGGTCCGGGCGACTCGTGCCCGAGAACTCATCCGATGCCCGCATCCGCCCGCGCCGGGGCACGGGGGTCGCGGCGGGCAGTAGGGTTCGGAACCGTGCGTACTCCCGCCCTCATCTCCCGGTTGCGCCCGTTCACCTCGACGATCTTCGCCGAGATCACCGAGCTTGCCCGCAGGACCGGAGCCGTCAACCTCGGCCAGGGCTTCCCGGACACCGACGGCCCCGCGGGGATGCTGCGGGTCGCGCAGCAGGCGATCGCCGACGGGGTGAACCAGTACCCGCCGGGCCCCGGCGATCCCGAACTGCGCGCCGCGATCTCCGAACACCGCGAGGCGCACTGCGGCGTCGGGTACGACCCGGACGGTGAGGTGCTCGTCACCGTGGGAGCCACCGAGGCGATCACGGCGGCGATGCTCGCGTTGGTCGAGCCGGGCGACGAGGTGGTGCTGATCGAGCCGTACTACGACTCGTACCCGGTCGCGGTGGCCCTCGCCGGCGGGGTCCGCCGCGCGGTGGGCCTGCGGCAGGGACCGGACCACCGCTTCGAGCTGGACCTCGACGCGCTGCGCGCCGCCGTCGGCCCGCGCACCCGCGCGCTGGTGCTCAACTCGCCGCACAACCCGACGGGCACGGTGCTCACCGGCCCGGAACTCGCGGCGATCGCCGAGGTGTGCCGCGAGCACGACCTGATCGCGATCACCGACGAGGTCTACGAGCACCTGCTCTACGACGGCCGGACGCACACCTCGCTGGCCTCGCTGCCGGGCATGGCCGAGCGCACGATCGCGATCTCCAGCGTCGGCAAGAGCTTCAGCGCGACGGGCTGGAAGATCGGCTGGGCCTGCGGGCCCGCCGAGCTGATCGGCGCGGTGCGCGCGGCGAAGCAGTTCCTCACCTTCGTCGGCGGCGCCCCGTTCCAACCCGCCGTCGCGCACGCCCTGCGTCACGAGCTGGCGTGGGTGCGCGAGCTGCGGGACGGCCTGCAGCGCAAGCGCGATCGGCTCGCCGAGGGGCTCACCGAAGCCGGGCTGGACGTGCTCGCCTCCGAGGGCACCTACTTCATCTGCGCCGACGTGCGTCCGCTCGGCTTCACCGACGGCGCGCAGCTGTGCCGGGAGCTGCCGGAGCGGGTCGGCGTCGCCGCGATCCCGGTGCAGGTGTTCTGCGACGACCCGGATCCGGTCCGCCACCTGGTCCGCTTCGCCTTCTGCAAGCGGGACGAGGTCCTGGACGAGGCGATCCGGCGGCTGGGCGGTCTCGCCGGGTCCTGAGCTCGGCCGATTCGGTCCGATCACGATCACCCTCCGAACCCCAGGCAGAGGAAGCCCGATTCGCCGTGCGCGGCCTGGGCCGCGGCGAGGGCTTCCGCCGGGGCGACGCCGTGCCGGAGCAACGAGTGCAGCGCGATCATCAGGTGCGCGGTCCGCTCGTCGGGCACCGGGACCACGCTGGCGATCACGGTCGCCGTTCCCCGCCCGAGCAGGGTCGCGGCGAGCCCGGTGAGCTGCCCGGCGCGCCCGACGACCGAGCGCCCCGCCTCGCAGGCCGAGAGCACCACGGTCCGGGGCCCGCGCCGCAACCGGTCCAGGTCGTAGCCGTAGAGCGGCCCGTCGGCCAGATCCAGGCAGGACAGCAGCGGCTGATCGTCCCGGAACCGGCCGTGCGCGGCGATGTGCGCGATCCTCGCCCCGTCCAGCGCTTCGAGCACCTGCTCGGCACCGGACTCGGCACCTCGCAGCAGCCGCCCGCCGCCAGCGGCGTGCAGCGCCCCGACTTCCCGCTCGGCGTGCTCCAGACCTGGCCCGGAGACCCAGACCGAGGCGCCCCCGGAGCACTCCGCGGCGTCCGCCCGGCCGCGCAGCCAGGTCCGCAGCGACGGGGACGCGGTCACTGGACGGCCGCGGCAAGCGGGCAGCGCCGCCCAGGGCACCGCGTGCAGCGAACCGGTCGGCACCACGACCAGCCGCCTGCCCGCGGGCAACGCCGACTCGACCGGAGCGAGCAGCTGGCGCTGCACCGCCTCGGCCGCCTCGGCGGCACCGCTCGCGTACACCGCGCCGACCCGCTGGTCACCGGATTCGGCCTGCCGGGCCAGCAGGTAGCGCAGCCGCTGGGTCTCGTGCACCGCGGCCGCTTCCCGACCGAGCTCGTGCAGTCGGACCCGCCCGTCCACGACGGACACCGCGTGCAGCCGGCCCTCGTGCGCGAACAGGCTCAGCAGCACGTCCTCGCCGAGCGCGGCCAGCACCTCGTCCACGTCCGCCCGCGCCGCACCGAGCGGCGAGGCCGGGCCGTCCTCGGTGACCAGCAGCGCCCGATCGCGCACCGCGCGCTCCCGGGCGCCGATCTCCGACAGCGCGGTGCGCAACCGGGTGCCGTCGGCCGCCGCCGCACCGGAGACGGCCGAGCGGAGCCGCACCAGCGCCGAGCCGAGCCGCGGATCCTCGGGCGGACGCACCGGGCGGCGGTGCGCGGCGCCGAGGCGGTGCCGCTCCGACCAGCGCAGCGCCAGCCTCGGATCGCCGGCGCGCAGGGCGGCACCGACGGCCACCGAGCCCAGTTCCTCGGCGAGGCCGAAGGCCTCGACCCGGGGCTCCCAGGCGGCGATCCCCCTCGCGTAGCCCTCGACCTCTCGCAGCCCCCGCCGACAGGCCTCGAACAACCTGCGCTGGTCCCCCTCGTCCTCCGCCAGCAGCGCCTCCCCCAGCCAGCCCGCGGTCCGCTGCCGGGTGGACCCCGGTTGCTCGTCCCGCACGGCGGTCGCCAGCCCGAGCAGGGCGCGCGCGGTGCCCCGCCTGCCGCGCCGGGCCGCCTCGCGCCCCGCTTCGAGCCAGAGCTCGGCCGCCGCGGTCGTCCAGCCGTGCGCCGCGCAGGCGCGGCCCGCGCGCTTCACCGCTGGCAACGAGAACCGCGACACCGGGCCCATCCGCAGCCGGGCCTGCCACTCGGTCGCCACGGCCAGCGCCGCCCACGCCTGCCGCCGCTGCGCGCGGAACAGCCTCGCCGCGCCCCGCGCCGGATCGAGGGCCGATGCCGGGTCACCGGCGCGCAGCGCGCAGCGAGCCAGCGCCAGCCAGGTGTCCGCCAGCCGCGCGTCCCGCCCGAGGCGTCGCAGCCGCTCGGCGGCGCTGTGCAGTTCCCCCTTCGCCTGCTCGTGCAGCCCGGCCTCGGTGAGAGCCTCGGCGCGGTCGATGCGGATCTCCGGGTGCCGGGCGGGATCCGCCCCCGCCGCGCGCGCCTCGTCGAACATCCGCAACGCCCGGGGCAGATCCCCGGCCCGCAGGGCCACGCAGCCCCGGTTGTGCCTGCACAGCGCGGCCCGGCCGGCACGCCCCGCCGAGGCGAATCGCCGCTCCGCGGCGGCGAGATCGGCCTCCGCTTCCGCGAGGCGATTCCGGTACAGGTGCGCCAGGCCGCGCGCGACGTGGGCGTTCGCGGCCCACTGGTGATCCCGCCGGTCGGTCAGTCGGGGCAGCGCGGTCGAGAGGACCGCAGCCGCCTCCTCGCGGCGGTCCTGGTGGAACAGCAGCACTCCGCGCAGGCAGTCGGCGCGCACGGCCTCCTTTCCGGTGAGCTGCTCGGCCGCGGCCTCCAGCTGCCGCCACGCGGTGTCCGGATCGGCCCGCTCCAGCTCGATCCACGCCGAGGTCAGCAGCACCTGCGCCGCCCGCTCCCCGAGCCGCGCCCGCCGCGCGGAGACCAGCGCGAGCCGCGCGTGCTGACGCGCCTCGGAGAACCGCCCCCGCTCCACCGCCACGAGCGCCCGGACGTGCCGGGCGAGCACCCGCAGCTCCGGATCGGCGGAGCGGGCCAGCCACTCGTCCGCCGCCCGCGCCGCTCCGTCCGGGTCCGCTCCCGCCTCGTCCCGCCACCACAACGCCTCCGCGATCGGATCGGCGGGCGCGAGGACCGTCCCGGCGCTCAACAGAGCAGCCAATCCGCGACGGCGGGCGCGGAGCCCGCGGCCCGGAGCACCAGGCCCAGCGGCCCGGCCGGCACGTCGGAGACGTGGAACGCGCCGAAGGAGTCCAGCTCCGCGACGCACCGGCCCGCCGGATGCCGCAGCACAACCTCGCCTTGCGGCCTCCCCTGGCCGGACCGGCTGACCACCATGCCGGAGGCGCGGAACAGGCCCTCGACCTGCGGCACCAGGTCGAGCTCGACGATCCGGCCCGGCATCAGGAAGGTGAGCACCCGGGGTTCGGCGATCGCCGTCGCGTTCCCCGCGCGCACCGGGGCGGGTTCCTCGGCCGAATCCCCGACCAGCTCCAGGGTCGCCGCGCCGGAGCGGCCGCGCGCCAGCCCGGCCGCGGCGTAGCCGGCGTCCCGCACGTGCCCGGGCGCCGGATCGCTGAGGTGGAACAGGTCGCGCAGCACGCGCAGCTCGGCGGGAATCCGAGGGCTCATCCGGCGGCCTCCTCGGTGGAACCGCCGTGCGCCAGCCGCTCCCGCAGCGTGGCGAGGCAGCGGCCCTTCTTCGGCCCGATGCTCCCCCTCGGCATCCCGAGGGCCTGGCTGACCTGCGCGTAGCTGGTGTCCGGAGCCACCGCCACGACCCGCAGCAGTTGCTGGCAGCGCCACGAGAGCTGCGCGAAGGCCTGCCACATCCGCGTGACCGCGACCGAGCGCAGCGCGTGCCCCTCCGGCCCATCGCCCTGATCAGGTACGTCCAGCACCCCGGTGTTCCAGCCCACCGGCGATTCCCGGTGGCGCGCCTTGGCCGAGCGGATCGCCTCGCGGCGTGCCGTCGTCGCCAGCCATCCCGGCAGCGCCCGCGGATCTCGCAGGTTCCCGAGGTTCTCCGCCAGCAACAACCAGGTCACCTGGCAGACGTCCTCGGCATCGGCTCGCGACGGCGAGTAGGCCCGGGCCGCCGCCCACACCACCGGAGTGTTGCGGTCCACCAGCTCCCGCCAGGCCGCCGCCTCCCCGGCCGCGGCGCGCTCCAGCACATCCGGCGCACCGTTCGGCCCGGCGATCTCCTGCACGGCATGCATCTCGCTTCTCCCTCGCTCCTCGACGTTCACGAGTAAGAGGAGCGAGCACCCCGCGCAGATTCACGCCGAGCCGATTACCCCCCGAACGAGGGATGACGGCGCACCGCCGCCCGGGCCGCTTCCGCCCGGTCGCCACCGTCCCGCAAGGCGATCGCCACGGCCGCCGCGACCTGCGGCGCCGCGAAGGACGTCCCGCTCCAGCGGGCGAAGCCGTACCGGCGCGCACCACCGCTGCCGGGCAGCAGCCGGACGTGGCTGCTGACCACGTCCTCGCCGGGCGCGCACGCATCGACCCAGCCGCCGGAGTTGGAGAACTCCGCCAGCCCTCCGCCCCGGCCGGACGCCGCCACCCCCAGCACCTCGGGCAGGGCCGCCGGCCAGAACGGGCGGGTGGAGGCGTGGTTGCCCGCGGCGGCCACCACGACCGCGTCCCCGAACCGCGCCAGCTCGGCCCGCAGCGCGGGCGGGCAGCGGTCCCCGGCGGTGTGGCACCCGGCCGTCAGCAGCACCACGTCCACCGGCTCGCCCCGCGCCGCGGACTTCCGGCGCAGCGCGCGCAACCCGGCGACGACGGTGAGGTCGTCGGTGAAGCCGAGCGAGGACAGCACCCGGTGCGCGCTGATCCGCACCCCAGGCGCGTGCTGGAGCAGCACGCCCGCGACGAAGGTGCCGTGTCCCGCCTGCCGGTCCTGCTCGGAGTCGTCGTCCGCGTCCAGCACCTCCGGCACCGCCTCGAACCAGTCCCGCCCGGCGAACCACGGGTGCGGATCGCACCCGGTGTCGAGGACCGCGACCGCGACGCCCCAGCGCTGCTGGGCGGGCTCGGCCACGGCCTCGGCCGGCCCGGGATCCGCACCGGTGCCGAACAGGACGGGAGTGCCGAACATCGTCGCCGATCCGAGGTGAACGTGGTTAGCGCTGACGCCGGGATCCTCGCCCGCGATGTCCACGCAGCGGTCCCGCTCGGCGCCGCGCAGCCGGAGCCGGGCGAACGCCAGGTCCTCGTCGTGCTCGACGTCGTCCACCCAGCGGCGCAGCCGGGACAGCGCCGGGTCCAGCGACTCGCGGGAGACGAGGAGCTCACCCCTCCGGACCAGGCACTCCCCCGGACCACCGGGGTCGTGCACCAGCAGGTCGTGCCCGTACCGGGCCCAGTGCGCACCGAGTTCCGCTACCGTCAGGCTCTCGCCAGCTGGGGAATCCACAACGGACACTGTGCGATCGGTCACCGCGATCGTCCACTTGGGGCATTCTGCCGGGTGAAAACCGGTGGCGACCCGGTGGTGTCATCGCGCGGAAGTTCGCCGCAATCGGTGGCAAGACACCGCCTGTCCGGGTGGTTGATACCGAGAAGGGCTGCCACCCATCCTAGAGCGTGCGGGACGATTCCGATGTTCCGCGCGAACCCGACCGACGGGCGGTGGTGAGGGTGACCGGTAGCTGCGCGCAGCGCACGCACTGGCCCCGTCTGCGCGCCTGGACCCGCCGCGCGCTCGCCACGGCCGGGATCGTCGGGAGCGCGTGGCTGCTCGGCGCGGGCATCGCGGCCGCCTCCCCGGAACCCGGGCGCGCGGTCGGCGGCGAGCAGTTCGCCGTGGAGGTCGTGCCGTCGATCGACCCGGAGCTGCTCGCGGCCGCCGCGGACGAGGACCCGGCCACCGGCGCGGATCCCGCCGAGCAGCTCGAGATCGCCGACCTCGCCACCGACATCAGCTCGGACGTGCGGGAACGGCTGGACGGCACCACCGCGGCCGAGCTCGTCGAGCCCGCCCCGGCCCGCGAGACGGAGCAGCCGGAGCCGGAGCCCGACGGCGCGGAGCCCACCGACGCACCGCGCGCTCCCGAGCCGGCACCGGCCCCGCGCGCGGAGCTCCCGCCGCCACCGCCGGCGGTGAGCGAGCAGGCCGCGGACCGCACGCCGGACCCGCCCGCGCGGCACCCCGCGCCGACCCACCGCGAGGTCCCTCCGGATCTCGCGGAGGAGGAGCCGGCACCGGATTCGCACCCGGTGCCGACGATGCCGCCGCCGGCTCCCACCGCGACGGTCCTGTCCGCGAACACGAGTCCCGGCCACGGCCTGCGCTGGTCGCACGCCGTGCTGCCGCCGGAACCGCGGCTGCCCGCCGCCGAGCGCGCCGCTGGCGGCCACGCCGACGCGGCGACCTCGCGCGGCGTCGCGCTGATCGAGCCGTCCGCCGCGCCCGACTGATCCGCCCCGATCGCACCGCCGCGGTGCGACGACGCCACCGAGATCTCCGGTCCGGCCGACTGCGCCCGGCGGGACCGGTGTCGGGGGCGATTCTCGGCACGTGCCCAGGAACCCTGACCTGTCCTGATCACCGCCCGAGCGCCCCGGTCCCGGTGCCGCACTGCCCCTGCGGCACCGGGACCACTCCGAGATCGCCTTCCGGCACGACGAGGGGCCGTGCCGGAAGGCGGCTCGTCAACTGATCGGCACGTCCAGCGGGCCGGGGTCGGGCGCACCCTCGAACCGGGCCGCCGCCCGGGCCAGCCGCCGCACCACCTCCCCCTGCTGACCGGGAGGCAGCGTGTAGGGCAGCCGCAGGTAGCGCTCCAGCGTCCCGCGCACCGCGAAGCGGGAACCGGGCACCAGCCGCAGCCCGTGCTGCTCGGCCTCGACCGCGAGCCTGCTGCTCACCGGAGCGCCCAGATCGCACCACAGCGCGAGGCCGCCGTCCGGGACCCGGAACGTCCAGCCGGGCAGCTGCTCGGCGAGCTCCGCGATCAGCGCGGAACGCAGGTCGGCGATGTGCGCGCGGCGGCGCTCCAGCATCGGTCCCGCGTCCGCGAGCAGCTCGGTGAACAGCAGCTGCTCCAGGATCGGGCTCCCGAGGTCCACGGCCGCCCGGTCCAGCAGCAGGCGCCGCACCAGGTCCTCCGGCGCGCGCACCCAGCCCAACCGCAGACCGCCCCAGAACGACTTCCCCGCCGAGCCCAGCGTGATCACCCGTTCCTCGTCGAACGCGGCCGCGGGAGGAGGCGGGGTTTCGCCGGTCAGGTCCAGGTCGACCAGCGTCTCGTCGACGACGGCCGTGGTCCTGGTCCGGCGCAGCACCGCGACCAGCCGCTCCCGGTCCGCCGCGCTCATCCGCAGTCCGGTGGGGTTCTGGAAGTCGGGGATGAGGTAGGCGAGCTTCGGGGTCGCCTGCTGCAGGGTCGCCGCCATCAGCTCCAGGTCCCAGCCGTCCGCGAGCATCGGTACCGCGACCGCCTCCGCCCCCACCCCGCGGATCGCCTGCAGCGGGTTCGGATAGGTGGGGTGCTCCACCAGCACCCGTTCACCGGGGGAGATCAGCGCCCGCAGGACTAGGGCGAACCCGTGCTGGGCACCGTTGGTGACCAGGATCTGCCCCGGCGAGGTGGGCAACCCGCGCCGGGTGTGGGTCTCGGCGATCCGCTCCCGCAGCTCCGGCAGGCCGAGCGCCTGGTAGCCGTGCCCGGCCAGGTGCGCGGGGAACCGCAGCCGGGCGCGGTCCAGCGCGGTGGTGAGTTCCGGCGGCGCGGGCAGGGTGGCCTGCGCCAGGTTGATCAGATCCGGGGTGGCGGGCGGCCAGCCACCGGTGTCGGCGACCGCCCGGTCACCCGGGAGCCGCACCCAGGAACCCGAGCCCTGCCTGCTCTCCGCGAAGCCGTCCTCCCGAAGCCGTTCCAGCGCCCGCACCACCAGGGTGCGGCTGACCCCCAGCGCCTCGGCGAACTCGCGCTCGGCGGGCAGCCGGGTGCCGGGCGCGAGTCGCCCGTCGAGCACGAGCCGCCGCACCGCTCGGTGCAGCGCCGTGGAGGTGGCCCGGCCGGGGTGCCAGGCGCCGAGCAGTTCCGCGATACCGCGGGCACCGATTCGTCCAACTACGCGGGGCATGAGTCCAATAGTTCCAGATTGGCTCTCGAAACAGGAGCCAATGAGCCAGTACCAACGAGTACATGACTTCGACAGCCACCAAGGTGGATCTCTCCCCGGTCCCGGTGACCGTGCGTCCGGCCGCCCGGCTGGCGCAGCTGTTCGCCGGTCTCGCGCTGTACGGGACGAGCATGGCGCTGATGGTGCGCGCCGAGATCGGGCTGTCCCCGTGGGACGTGCTGCACGACGGCATGACCCAGCGGCTGGACTGGAGCTTCGGCGCGATCACCGCGCTGACCAGCGTGCTCGTCCTGGCCCTGTGGGTACCGCTGCGGCAGCGGCCGGGTATCGGGACGGTGGCGAACGTGGTGGTGATCGCGCTGTCGGTCGATCTGGTGCTCGGCGTGCTGCCACCCGCGCACGCGCTCCCCTGGCAGCTCACCTTGATCATCTCCGGGGTCGTGCTGAACGGCCTGGCCACCGCCATCTACGTGGGTGCCCGGCTCGGCCCCGGCCCGCGGGACGGGCTCATGACCGGGCTGCACGCGCGGACCGGCTGGTCGGTGCGCCTGGTGCGGAGCGGGATCGAGGTGGGCGTGCTCGTCGTCGGCTGGTTCCTCGGCGGCTCCGCGGGCCTGGGCACCGTGCTCTACGCGGTGTCGATCGGAGCGATCACGCAGTTCTTCCTGCCGTGGACGACGGTGCCCGGTCGGCGATGATGGCCGCCATGTCGGACGTGACGGTGGCCGAGCGGGCCGGTGACCGGCTGAGCGGGTCCGCGACGGGGAGCGAGGACGTGGTGCTGGTGCTGCCGAACGCGGTGGCCGTGCTGGACGGCGCGACCTCGCTGCGGCCCGGCGCCCGCACCGGCGGCTGGTACGCGGCGCGGCTCGCGGCAGCGCTGGAGCCCCGGCTGGCCCGGCCGGAGGCGGACCTCGCGGCGCTGCTCGCGGAGTCGATCGCGGCGGTGGCCGCCGAGTTCGACCTGCACCCCGGTTCGTCGCCGTCCAGCACGGCGTCCCTGCTGCGCTGGGACGACGAGCAGGTGGAAGCGCTGGTGCTGGCGGACAGCCCGATCGTGCTGGACGCGGTGGGCGGGCCGGTGGCGGTCGTCGACGAGCAGCTGGACGCGCTGCGCGCCGGGGCCCCGAGAGCCGGAGCGGGGGGCTACCGGGACCGGTTGCGCTCCGGCGGCGGCTTCGGGGCGGGGCACCGCGCGGCGCTGAACTCGGCGATGGACCGGACCTCGCGGTGGCGCAACGTCGAGGGCGGGTTCTGGGTCGCCGAAGCCGTGCCGGAGGCCGCCGAGCACGCCGTCCGCGCCCGGGTGCCGCGCGCGGAGGTGACCGCCGCGCTGGTGATGACCGACGGCGTGTCCTGCGGGGTGCGGGACTACGGGATCTACCCGGACTTCCCGGCGATGCTGGCGGCGGCCGTGCGCGACGGTCCGCAGGCCGTGCTGGACGAGGTCAGGGCCGCGGAGGAGTCGGATCCGGACGGGGTCCGCTGGCCCCGGTCGAAGCGGCACGACGACCAGGCGATGGCGCTGGTGCGGCTCGCCGAACGGCCGCCTCCCGGCGGGACCTCGGGGTCCGGTCTCGGCAAAAAAGATCTCTGCACCTAGAGACAATCCGCATACCACCAAGTAACCTCAGAAGTGTCCACCTGACCCCCAGGGGTGGACTCCAACGCCCCCGCACTCCCGGTGACCCCCAGGCCGGTTGAGCGCGGGGGCGTCCTACGTTCGGGTGCAATCTGCTTTCCCGCGCAACCGGCTGATCCTTCACTCGTTTGAGTGGGCAAGGGAACTGATCGGAGCTGCCGGCGGTCGTAGGAGACGGCGCGCACGCACGACTCCGGAAACGTGGGGAGGGATCATCCGTGGACCTGCACACTCGGATCGAACTGTTCGGTGGTCCGGAAGACGGTCGGGAGATCACCCTGCCCAGCGGAGCGGCGGGCGGGCCGCTGTCCCCGCTCCCGGTCCCCCGCGACGGTGAGGACCCGGCCGCGGCCTACGTGAAGGACCACCAGCGCCCGCACGGGGTCTGGATCTACAAGTACACGCTCGGCGCGGCGGTGCGTCAGTCCGCGCAGTGACGCAGCGAACGACGACCGGCCCCGCGGCTCTCGGGGAGCGCGGGGCCGATGCGGTGGTGCCGGTCAGGACTGGGGCGCGACGGTGAACTCCGGCTCACCGACCGGCAGCTTCGTCGTGTTCAGCTCCAGGTAGGTATCAAGGTACGGAGCCCGGGCCCCCTCGGTGGCCACGTCGCGGGCCGGGTCGTCCAGGTCCAGCTCGATCCGGGCGTCGCTCACCTCGACGGTGTCCCGGGACGGCGAGTCGATCCAGTCCCGGAACGGCGCCGTGATCCCGCTGGGCTGGATGGTCCCGAAGCCGACCGCGAGGGAGTGGCCCGCGGGCAGGGTCCAATCCGTCGACTTGAGGTCGAAGCTCAGCTCCCGCTGCTTGAGCACCGACACCTGCTCGTCGAACATGACGGCCGTGCCGTCCGGGGCGACGTCGTAGAGCTGCACCATCACGTTCCCGCGCCCCTCGGCGTTCAGCGAGACCCGCGGCGTGCCCGTGATGCGGGTGTCCCGCTCGACGGGCTCGGACCAGGAGGTGAAGGTGTTCTCCGGCGTGCGGCCGCTCTCGGCACCGTCGTCCAGGTAGGAACCGCCGCCGAGCTCGAGCGTCGTGGAGTGCTCCGGGGCGGGCCACTGGTCCTGGGCGCGCCACGCACCGGTGCTGTCCTGGATCGAGAAGTTCGGGTAGCTCACCGCCGGGTCGATGCCCTTGAGGTGCTGGTCGTAGAACGACATCGTCTCCTCGAACCAGCCCTCCCGGCCCATCTCCAGGCGGCCGTCCGGGGTGCGCTGGTTACCGCGCTTGTGGTCCCACTGACCGAGCCAGCCGCGCTCCGGGCCCTGGTGGTTGTCGAGGAACTCCTGGAACGCCTCGGCCTCGGTGTTCCACTCCAGGAACCCCTGGGTGACGAACAGCGGTGTGTCGGTGCCCTTCGCCTGCGACGCGAGGTCGCGGTCCTTCCAGTACTCGGCCTGCTCGTCGCCCGTCTGGTACCCGGCGAGGTTGTCGATCAGGCACTCCGGGTGGGCTTCCTCGTACTTCGCGTTCGCCGTGTACCGGGGGTCGTCGTCCGGCATCTGCGGCGACGAGGCGATCGCGTTGTAGGTGGAGCCGACGGTGACGGCGGTGGTGCGCGGCACGCCGTTGGAGTGGATGTTGCGCCGCATGTCCCAGATCGGTTCCTGGGCGACGACCGCCTTGAGCGCGTCGTGGTTCAGGTTGTTGCCGATCAGGCCGGTGATCGCGTCGTAGGACTTGCCGTACATCCCCACCGATCCCGTCGACCAGGGCTGGCTCGCGGACCAGTCGAGCGCGGCCCGGACGTCCGCCTGCTCACCCGGGCCGGCGAAGTCGAGGCATCCCGTGGAGCCGCCGAAGCCGCGCGTGTCCACCATGACGAAGGCGTAACCGCGCTCGAACAGGTCGGTGCCCTCCACGAAGTCGGTGAAGCGACCCGACGGCCCGGTGTGCTCCAGGCCCTCGACACCGGTCTCCCCGGAGTGGCCGAAGTACGGGCCCGCCGAGAGGATCACGGGCGCCTGCTGCCCCTCGGGGAGGTTCTCGGGCAGCAGCACGTCGGCGTGCAGCTCGGTGCCCGAGCCGTCCGAGGACGGGAAGTAGTGCTGGGTCCAGACCGCGCCCTCCGGGACCCGGTCGTTCTCCTCGTGCGTGACCCCGCCCTCGGCGGTGGCCACGGCACCGGTCGCCGGTTGGGCGATCGCCACGTCACCGAGTGCGCCGGTGAGCGTCAGCGCGAGTGCCGCTGCGGCCGAGGCCGCCTTCGTCGATCTGTTCACGGGTTCCTCCAGAGCGCCGGTGTGACCGGGTGTGATCGCGTCTGAGGAGGAGCAGACACCCAGCCGCAGCGGCACACTCAAGCGCGAACCTCGCGTGTTCCGCGTCACACCCGACGAGCCGGGCTGCCACCAGCGGCCGGTGGTCGTCTCACCGCACCCCGCAGCAGCGCTCGCGGAGGCCGCGGACGAGGACCGAAGAACTCCCGAACCGCACGCCGACGACTACCGGGTTCTCACCGAAGCACCGCGCGAATGGGCGCACCGGCAGCGCAAGGATCCCGACGACGAATCCCGAATTCGGCGCGCTGACCCGACCGACGCCTCGTGCGTCGGATCGAGCCGAAACGGGTTGGCGTTCGCCTTCTCCGGATGAAGCGCGAGCAGATGAAGCGGACGCGGACGCTGAACGATTGCCCCGCTTCACCTGTGCCCGCGGGAAAATCCTCCCCGGACAGACCGGGCCGAACCGCGAGACGCGGCCGACCGCGCCGCCGGGCAGGCGGCGGAGGGCGTTCCCGGCAGCTCGGACGAGCTGGTCCGCGGCTTGAGCCGACCCCCGGCACGACCTCGACTAGCGGAGGGAGCTGCTGATCGGAGCCGGCGTGCGGGAAGCTCGGCGGCACGGCGCGCGGCACACCGCCGCCACCGCGCTGCCGATCCTCCGCGTACCGGACCGAACGGCGGTGGGCCTGATGGTCCGGTCGACTCCCCCGACGAAGAAGCAGGGGACCGACGAGATCCGGCGGGACCTGGCCCAGCAGCTCACCGCGCTGCTCCGGAACGACGACTGAGACCCCTGCTCAAACGAAGCAAGCCCCACCGGAAACCGGTGGGGCTTGTTCTCGCAGCTCATGAGCGTGGCCAGGGGCGGGGTCGAACCGCCGACCTTCCGCTTTTCAGGCGGACGCTCGTACCAACTGAGCTACCTGGCCATGGCGCCCGGCGCTCAGCCGATCGCTCTGGCGACCCAGACGGGACTTGAACCCGCGACCTCCGCCGTGACAGGGCGGCGCGCTAACCAACTGCGCCACTGGGCCATGTTCTGTTGTTGCGTACCCCCAACGGGATTCGAACCCGCGCTACCGCCTTGAAAGGGCGGCGTCCTAGGCCGCTAGACGATGGGGGCTTGGCCGATTCGAAACCGACCCGGCCTTGCCTCCAACCGGCTTTTCCCTTTCGGGTGCGCCCCGTTGGCAGTGATGAAAGCTTACGACACGCCTCAAGGGGGGTCGCACCGGGGGGTGCCTAAGTCGTTCAGCGCCCCGCCGAGACCACCCGCGCGAGCGCCACCGCCGACCAGGGTAGCGGCCTGACCAGGCGATTTCATCCCACGCTCCGCTCACCCGAACGAGCGGGCAGCGGCCGGAGCACCGGCCGCGACAGGCCCCGGGGGGCGAAAACGGGCCCGGACCGATTTCTGTGATCGCGGTCTCAGCTCGGGCGCGGGGCGGACGTGGGGGCCGAGGGGTTCTCGCGGAGCCAGTCGGGAGCGGCGATGCCGGCGAGGACGACGCGCCAGAGATCGCCCGTCTGCTGGGCGGCGGGACGCGGACGGGTGCGGCTCAGCACCCGGCCACCGACCAGGGCGGCGCAGAGGACGCGCGTGGCGGCGACGGGATCGATCTCGGGGCGCAGCAGCTCGAGCTCGGCGGACCGGTGCAACAGGCTCGCCAGGAGGCGTTCCCAGCGGGCGACCGTCTCCTCGTCCCGCATCGCGAGCTGCGCCCCGGCGCGGACCACGACGTCCCGCTCCAGGATGCGGACCACCTCGTCGACGAGCTCGACGGCGGTCCGCAGCGGATCCAGGCCGCGGGCGTTCCAGCGCTGCCAGATCTTCGACCAGACCTGGCCCTGGAAGCGGATCAGAGCCGTCGCCACGGCCTCCTTGGAGGGGAAGTGGAAGTAGAAGGCGCCCTTCGTGACACCGCCGCGACGCAAGATCGCGCTCAGCGGGGTGGCGTCGAAACCGGCGCGGTCGAATTCCTCGGCAGCAGCGATGACGATGGCACGGCGGGTGACTTGCGCCCGACGCTGCTGGGGCATGGGACGGCTCCGGGGCTGCAACGTCGACCCCGACCGGAGCGAGAACGCTCGTTAACTTGATCCGGTGACAAGGCCCACGAACGGATGATCAACTACGCCACGCGAAGTTACCGCGCCCACCCCTCGCGCAACCATCCGCCGTTCCCGTGTCCCGCCGGTGATCTTCCCGGTATCCAGTGGTGACCTGGGCGGAACGCGGAAAAGACCGCACGGTATGTTTTTCCCGGACCCGATGCGGTCCACCGTCTTCCCGCGAGGCGAGCCACCGGGGGGTGCCCGCCTCGTGGGAAGACATCCCTCCGCGACCCGTGCGGGACTCCGCTCAGCGGACCACGGGCGGCTCGCCGTCCTCGTCCGGCACCAGTCCGAGCATGTCGAGCAGCAGCCGGCAGTCCTCCGCGCCCTCCGAACCCCGGGCCACCGCGACCCTCGCCCGGTGGACCTGCTCGGTGGTGATCCCGGCGGGCTCGCCGCTGCGCGGCGCGGGCACCACCGAGGCACCTCGGCTAGCGACTTCTTCCTGTTGCGACAGGAACTTCCGTACGTCCAGCGACCCGTACATGAGGCCTCCCCGGCTCGGGTTTCCGGCGCAGGTTATCCACAGCTTCTGCACAGTCGCAGCCCCCTGCAGAGTGATTCGCTCAAGACTTTGCGTAATCAAGTGCGGGGATCGCTCCACTGCGGATCCGGGGTCCGTCCACCCCCGACCGAGCGGCTCTCCACTGTGGAGCGCTGCTGGCTCCGCCGCCGCTCCCGGGGCCGGTGGACGCCGGTCGGCCGCGCGCGGAGAACGGCGATCGACGGGTCCGCCGCCGTGCCGACGGGCGGCGCGGTGGAGCGGGCGGCCAGCGGGATTGGTTCCTCCGAGTGGCTCGCGCGGGTACGCATGATCGCGGTCTGCACCTGACGACGCCGCGTCACCAATCCGCCAGTTCCTTATCTCTAAAGGGTGAAATGTGCTGGTAAAGGTGACGAAAGGTAGCGCCTTCCGCCGCTCAGGCCTCCCCAAACCGGGGGTGCCGTGCCACAATCGTGGAGCTGACCCACCCCCGGTCAGCGACTGTGGAGATCCCCTCCGGACCCCCGCGCTCCTCCCCCTGGCGTGGGGGTCCTCCGCTGCCCGGGTGTCCCTCCGGCCACCGTTCGGCCCAGTCCTGAGAGGTTCGCGAAGTTCGCGGGCGCGGGCGCTCCAGCTTTCGCAACAGAACCGTTATCGTGTGCGGGTGGCTCTAGGACGAATCAAGGCCGGACGCCGGCAGCAGGAACAGCGGAGCAAGTCCGCGGACCAGCAACAGTCAGCGGAGCCGGATCACGAGCTCGACTCGTACCTCGCGGCCCTGGCCCCGGGTGAGGACCTCGAAACCACCGGCACGGGCCGCGGGTTCGGCGGCGCGGAGGTCTACCAGTTGCGGCTGCCGCTGATGGCGAACGAGAAGCTGAAGGAACTCGCGGCCCGGCAGGGCACCTCCCCGGGTGCGCTGGCTCGGGACTGGGTGCTGCAACACCTGTCGGAGCTCGCCGAGCCGGCCTCGGCGGCCCCCGAACCGCCGCGCGGCCCGGCGCCGGACCAGGCTCCGGCCTGGCCGCAGCAGGAGGTCGCGCCCGGCCAAGACCCCGGGTACGACCCGAACGCGGGGTACGACCCGAACGCGGGGTACGAACCGAACCCGGGGTACGACCCCAACAGCGGGTACGACCCGAACGCCGGATACGACCCGAACCGCGCGTACGACCCCCACCGCGCTCCGAACCCCGGGTACGAGCAGCGCCCCGGATACCCGCCGCAGGACCCCGGATTTCCGCCGGGCCCCGGCTACCAGCAGCAGGCCCCGGGCTACGGGCAGCAGCCCGAGTACGACCCGTACGCCTACGCCTACGGCGACGAGACCGACGCCGAGATCACGATCCCCCGCCGTCTGCGCTGAGCGCGGACCGGAGCAGTCCCCCGACCGACCCCCGAACCCCGCCGGTGGAGGCCCCGCGCCTCCACCGGCGTCGTCGTCACAGGCCCAGTTCGCGAGCGATCAGCATCCGCTGCACCTCGCTGGTGCCCTCGCCGATCTCCAGGATCTTGGCGTCCCGGTAGAAGCGCCCGACGGGCGTCTCGTTCATGAACCCGTAGCCGCCGAAGATCTGCGTGGCGTCCCGGGCGTTGTCCATCGCGGCGTTGGACGAGGTGAGCTTGGCCAGTGCCGCGTGCTTGCGGAACGGCTCTCCGCGCAGCATCCGGGAGGCCGCGTCGTAGTAGGCCAGCCGCGAGTTGTGCGCGCGCAGCTCCATGTCCGCGATCTTGAACTGGATCGCCTGGTACTCGCCGATGTGCCTGCCGAAGGCCTCGCGCTCGCCCGCGTAGCGCAGGCACTCGTCCACGCAGCCCTGCGCCAGCCCGGTGCCCAGCGCGGCGATCGCGATGCGGCCCTCGCTGAGGATGGACAGGAACTGCGCGTAGCCCCGGCCGCGCTGCCCGAGCAGGTTCGCGGCGGGCACCCGGCAGTCGTCGAAGGACAGCTCGTGGGTGTCGGAGGCGTTCCAGCCGACCTTGGAGTACTTCGGCGCGACGGTGAACCCGGGCGTGCCCGAGGGCACGATGATCGTGGAGATCTCCTTGCCGCCGTCGGGCTTGGTGCCGGTCACGGCGGTGACGGTGACGAAGGCGGTGATCTCGGTGCCCGAGTTCGTGATGAACGACTTCGACCCGTTGATCACCCACTCGTCGCCGTCCAGCACGGCGGTGGTGCGGGTGGCCCCGGCGTCCGATCCGCCGCCGGGCTCGGTGAGCCCGAACGCGCCGAGGGCCTCTCCGGCGCACAGCCGGGGCAGCCACTCCCGCTGCTGCTCGGCGTTGCCGAAGCGGCGGATCGGCATGGTGCCGAGCGAGACGCCCGCCTCGAGGGTGATGGCCACCGAGGAGTCGACCCGGGCGAGCTCCTCCAGCGCCAGGCACAGCGCGAAGTAGTCGCCGCCCATGCCGCCGTGCTCCTCCTCGACGGGCAGTCCGAACAGGCCCATCGAGCCCATCGAGCGCACGAGCGGGTAGGGGAAGGCCTCGCGCTCGTAGTAGTCGCCGATGACGGGGGCGACCTCCTTGGTGGCGAAGGCGCGCACGGATTCCTGGAGCGCTTCGAGGTCGGCGCCGATCCGGTGGTCGATCATGGTCAGGAGTCCTCATCCTCGGTGGAGCGGTCAACGATCGTGGCGAGGGGCTGGTCGAGGGCGACGGACTGCCCGGCCCGGGCGAGGACCTCGGCCGCGAGGCCGTCCACGGGGGCCGTGACGGTGTGCTCCATCTTCATGGCCTCGACGACGAACAGGGTCTGCCCGCGGCGCACCCGCCGACCCTCGACGACCTCGACGGCGAGCACCGTTCCCGGCATCGGGCTGCGGACCGAACCGTCCGAACCGGCCCCGGCGTCGGCGCGCTCGGCGAGCAGCCGGTGCTCGGCGATCGCCCAGGTGCGGCCCTCGGCGGCCAGCCAGGTCGTGTCGCCCTCGCGGGCGCAGCGGTAGCGGCGGGTGCGGGATCGGTAGGTGACGGTGAGCAGCTCACCGTCGAGCACCGCGCGTGCCGGGAGGGCCTCGCCGTCGACGAGCACCTCCGCCTCCCCCGCGCGGCCGCGCACCCGGACTTCGCCGTCGGCGAAGCGCCAGGTGCTCCACGCGGGTTCGCCGAGCCGCCAGCCGCCGGGGACGTCCCACGGGTCCGCGCCCGGTCCCGGCTCCGCTGCGGCGAGGTCGGCGAGCGCGGCGGCGACCGTCACCTCCGGCGGCATCGGGTCGGCGGTGAGCTGAGCGAGGTCGCGCTCGATGAGTCCGGTGTCGAGCTCCCCGGCGCGCACCTCGGGGTGAGCGAGCAGCGCGCGCAGGAAGGCGACGTTGGTGGTCACCCCGAGCACCGCCGTCTCGGCGAGGGCGGCGTCCAGCCTGCGCAGCGCGGCGGCGCGGTCCGGTCCCCAGGCGATCACCTTGGCCAGCATCGGGTCGTAGTCGGAGCCCACGGTGCTGCCCGCGTCGATGCCGGAGTCGACCCGCACCCCGGTGGGTTCGTGCACCGCGAGCACCCGGCCGCCGCTGGGCAGGAAACCGCGGGCGGGGTCCTCGGCGTAGACGCGCGCCTCGACGGCGTGGCCCTCCATCAGCAGGTCGTGCTGGGCGAACGGCAACGGCTCGCCCGCGGCGATCCGGACCTGCTGCTCGACGAGGTCGACGCCGCGCCGGTCGCCGATCGCGGTGACGAGCTCGGTGACCGGGTGCTCCACCTGGAGCCGGGTGTTCATCTCCATGAAGAAGAACTCGCCGGGCTCGTCGGCGGAGACGATGAACTCGACGGTTCCCGCTCCGACGTAGCCGACGGAGCGCGCCACGGCGACGGCGGCGGCCCCGATGCGCTGCCGGGTCGGCTCGTCCAGCAGCGGCGAGGGCGCCTCCTCGATGATCTTCTGGTGGCGCCGCTGGAGGCTGCACTCGCGCTCCCCCAGGTGCACCACCCCGCCGTGCTCGTCGGCGAGGACCTGCACCTCGACGTGCCGGGGGCGGGCGACGAAGCGCTCCAGGAACAGGGTGTCGTCGCCGAAGGCGGCGGCCGCCTCGCGCCGGGCCGAGGCGATCTGCGGAGGCAGCTCCGCCGGATTCGCGACGAGTCTCATGCCCTTGCCACCGCCCCCGGCCGAGGGCTTGAGCAGCACCGGGTAGCCGACCTCGGCGGCGGCCGCGACCAGGTCCGCGTCGGTCATGCCCGGCTCGCTGCGGCCCGGCACGACCGGGACCCCGGCGGCGGTGACGGTGGCCTTGGCTCGGATCTTGTCGCCCATCGCCTCGATGGCGGCGGCGGGCGGACCGATGAACAGCAGGCCCGCCTCGGCGCAGGCCCGCGCGAACTCCGCGTTCTCGGAGAGGAAGCCGTAGCCGGGGTGCACGGCCTGCGCCCCAGCCTCCACCGCGGCGGCCACGACCCGGGGGACCGACAGGTAGCTGAGCGAGGCGCTGCTCGGTCCGATGCGGATGGCGGTGTCGGCCTCGGCGACGTGCCGGGCGTCGCGGTCGGCGTCGCTGTGCACGGCGATGGAGCGGACGCCCATCGCGCGCAGCGTGCGGATCACCCGGACCGCGATCTCACCGCGGTTGGCCACCAGCACCGCGTCGATCCGGCGCGGTGCGACCTGCTCGGCCACCTGCTCACCTCGTTCCGCTCTGGGTTCTGCTGGGAGATCGGTTCCGGTGCCGCTCATCGCGCGCTCACATCCGGAAGACGCCGTAGCCGACCGGCTCCAGCGGCGCGTTCGCGGCGGCCGACAACGCCAGGCCGAGCACGGAGCGGGTCTGCCTCGGGTCGATGACGCCGTCGTCCCACAACCGGGCCGTCGAGTAGTACGGGTGCCCCTGCTGCTCGTACTGGTCGCGGATCGGCTGCTTGAACTCGTCCTCGGCCTCGGCGGACCACTCCTCGCCGCGCGCGTCGAACTGATCGCGGCGGACGGTGGCCAGCACGGAGGCGGCCTGCTCGCCGCCCATCACGGAGATCCGCGCGTTCGGCCACATCCACAGGAACCGCGGCGAGTACGCCCGCCCGCACATCGAGTAGTTGCCCGCGCCGAAGGAGCCGCCGATGACCACGGTGAACTTCGGCACCCGGGCGCAGGCGACGGCGGTGACCATCTTCGCGCCGTGCTTGGCGATGCCGCCCGCCTCGTACTCCTGGCCGACCATGAAGCCGGAGATGTTCTGCAGGAACACCAGCGGGATCGAGCGCTTGTCGCAGAGCTCGATGAAGTGCGCGCCCTTGAGCGCGGACTCGCCGAACAGGATGCCGTTGTTGGCCACGATCCCCACCGGGTGGCCGTGCAGCCTGGCGAAGCCGGTGACCAGCGTCGTGCCGTAGTCGCGCTTGAACTCCTGGAAGCGGCTGCCGTCGACGATCCGGGCGATCACCTCGTGCACGTCGTAGGGGGTGCGGCTGTCGGTCGGCACGGCCGCGCAGAGCTCCTCGGGCGGCACCAGCGGTTCCTCGGCCGGCAGCACGTCCCAGGGCCGCGGCGCGCGGGGGCCGAGGGTGGCGACGATGGAGCGCAGGATCCGCAGCGCGTCCGCGTCGTCCTCGGCGAGGTGGTCGGTGACCCCGGAGGTGCGGGCGTGCAGGTCGCCGCCGCCGAGCTCCTCGGCGGTGACCTCGGCCCCGGTGGCTGCCTTCACCAGCGGCGGGCCACCGAGGAAGATCGTCCCCTGCTCGCGCACGATCACCGCTTCGTCGCTCATCGCCGGGACGTAGGCGCCGCCCGCCGTGCAGGAGCCGAGCACGGCGGCGAGCTGCGGGACGCCGCGCGCGGACAGCGTGGCCTGGTTGTAGAAGATCCGCCCGAAGTGCTCGCGGTCCGGGAAGACGTCGTCCTGCCTGGGCAGGAACGCACCCCCCGAGTCCACCAGGTACAGGCAGGGGAGGTTGTTGTGCAGCGCGACCTCCTGGGCGCGCAGGTGCTTCTTGACCGTCAGCGGGTAGTAGGTGCCGCCCTTGACGGTGGCGTCGTTGGCGACGATCACGCACTCGCGCCCGGAGACGCGGCCGATGCCGGTGATGATCCCGGCGGAGGGCGCGTCCCCGTCGTAGAGACCGTGCGCGGCCAGCGGGGAGAGCTCCAGGAAGGGGGAGCCGCGGTCCAGCAGGGCGTCCACCCGGTCGCGGGGCAGCAGCTTGCCGCGCTCCACGTGGCGGCGGCGGGACTTCTCCGGCCCGCCGAGGCGGGCCTGCGCGAGGCGGGCGTTGAGGTCGTCGACCAGGGCGGCGTGCTCGGCGGCGAACCGCGAGGGCCGCTCCGCCTCCGGGTCGAGCGTGCTGGTCAGGACGGGTGCATCCACCGAGTTTCCTCCCGATCCGGCGTCTCCCGGGACGACGTTAGTCATCGTTAACGTTAACGGTGACTAACCCCGGCGTCTAGCATCTCCTCCGATGAACGAACCGGCCAGCGCACGACCGAGCCGCCGCGAGCAGATCCTGGACGCCGCGGCGCGGCTGTTCGCGCGCTACGGCTTCCACGGCGTCGGGATCGACGACATCGGCCGCGCCGTCGGCATCTCCGGGCCCGCGCTCTACCGGCACTTCCGGGGGAAGGACGCGATGCTGGCGGAGATGCTGACCGGCATCAGCGACCAGCTCCTCGACGCCGGGCGGAGCCGGGCGGCCGCCACCGCCGAGCCGTTGCGCGCGCTGGACGCGCTGGTGCGCAGGCACGTCGAGTTCGCCCTCACCAACCCGGCGCTGATCTCGGTGCACCTGCGGGACCTGGACAGCCTCGCGGCCGAGGAGCGGCAACGGGTGCGGGAGGCGCAGCGCGGCTACGTGGAGGTGTGGGTGGAGGTGCTGGTGCGGGCCCGGCCCGAGCTCGACGCGCCCACCGCGCGGGCCTCGGTGCACGCGGTGCTCGGGCTGATCAACTCCACGCCGTACAGCAAGCACCTGGACACCACCGCCATGACCGGGTTGCTGCACCGGATGGCGATGGCGGCGCTGCTCGGCTGAAACCTCTCCCGGCGCGCGGGCCGGAGATCACCCGCCCGTTCGGGCGCACCGGATTGCAGCGGCCCCGGCACGGCCGGAAACTCCGCTTGGGCGGCATCCGCCCAGCTCAGCACGCTCGGCCGCGATCCCGCACCCGAAGGAGCAGGCATGGCCACCACGCAGCCCTGGCCGACCGCGATCCCCACCCGCGAGCGCACCACCGCGCCCCGCCCCGGGAAGGGATCGGCGCTCGCCGCCCTGGTGCGCACCACCGACCCGAAGGTGATCGGGAAGCTCTACCTGGTCACGGCCTTCGGGTTCTTCCTGGCCGGCGGCGCGATGGCGCTGCTGATCCGGGGTGAGCTGGCTCAGCCGGGCCTCCAGTTCCTCTCCCAGGAGCAGTACAACCAGCTGTTCACCATGCACGGCACGATCATGCTGCTGCTGTTCGCGACGCCGATCGTGTTCGGGTTCTCCAACATCGTGCTGCCGTTGCAGATCGGCGCACCGGACGTGGCGTTCCCCCGGCTGAACGCGTTCAGCTACTGGCTGTTCCTGTTCGGCGGGCTGCTCGTGGTCAGCGGGTTCCTGCTGCCCGCCGGGGCGGCGGACTTCGGCTGGACCGCCTACGCACCGCTGTCGCGCTCGATCTACACCGCGGGCATCGGCGGCGACGTGTGGATCACCGGCCTGGTGGTGAGCGGGCTGGGCACCATCCTCGGCGCGGTCAACATGATCACGACGACGGTGTGCCTGCGAGCGCCGGGGATGACGCTGTGGCGGATGCCCATCTTCACCTGGAACGTCCTGGTCACCAGCGTGCTGGTGCTGATCGCGTTCCCGCTGCTGACCGCCGCGCTGTTCGGCCTGCTGGCCGACCGGCACTTCGGCTCGCACGTGTTCGACCCGGCCACCGGCGGGGCCATCGCCTACCAGCACCTGTTCTGGTTCTTCGGGCACCCGGAGGTCTACATCGTGGCGCTGCCGTTCTTCGGCATCGTCACCGAGATCTTCCCGGTGTTCAGCCGGAAGCCCGTGTTCGGCTACACCGGGCTGGTGTTCGCGACGCTGCTGATCGGCGGGCTCTCGGTGGTCGTGTGGGCGCACCACATGTTCGCCACCGGCGCGGTGCTGCTGCCGTTCTTCTCGTTCGCCACCTTCCTCATCGCGGTGCCGACGGGGGTGAAGTTCTTCAACTGGCTCGGCACCCTGTGGCGCGGGCAGCTGACCTTCGAGAGCCCGATGCTGTTCTCCCTCGGCTTCCTGGCGACCTTCCTGCTCGGCGGGCTCACCGGGGTGCTGCTGGCGGCACCTCCGCTGGACTTCCACGTGCACGACACGTACTTCGTGGTGGCGCACTTCCACTACGTGCTGTTCGGGACGATCGTGTTCGCGGTGTTCGCCGGGATGTACTTCTGGTTCCCCAAGATCACGGGCCGGATGATGGACGAGCGGCTGGGGAAGGTGCACTTCTGGCTGACCTTCATCGGCTTCCACACCACCTTCCTGGTGCAGCACTGGCTGGGCGGGGCGGGGATGCCGCGGCGCTACGCCGACTACCTGGCCTCGGACGGCTTCACCGGGATGAACGTGGCCTCGACGGTCGGCTCCTTCATCCTCGGCACCTCGATGCTGCCGTTCCTGTGGAACGTGGCCATGAGCTACCGGTTCGGGACTCCGGTTGACGTGGACGATCCGTGGGGGCACGGCAACTCGCTGGAGTGGGCGACCTCCTGCCCGCCGCCGAGGCACAACTTCACCGAGCTGCCGCGGATCCGCTCGTTCCGGCCCGCCTTCGAGCTGCACTACCCGCACATGCACGCCCGGCTGGCGGCGGAGGCCCACGTGCACGGCTCGCACGCGCCCTCCTGAGTCCACACAGGACGGACGAGCCGCGGTTGGGCGGTCCGCACAACCCACCGGGACCGATTTGCTGACCTCGCACAAATCGTTTCACAACGGGGTCGATCGGGTAACGCGAGCTCTACTGTGGCCGATGCACACCACGGCGCGTTCGCACTGAACCGAACGAGTGGAAACCGGCCCGGGAGGCAGTGGTCCGCTTCATAGTCCCGCCGGGAACACCGCCCGCGGGCCCTAGTGTTGAACGCGCTCGGGGAGCCGCCAGCGACAGCCGGACTTCCTGCGAAAGCCCCGATCACCGACGACCGCGCGAAGCACGCGGGGACGGCGCACGTCCCCGGCGGGCGGCGGTGCGGGGCACAGACCCGGCCGGCACCTTTCGCACCCAGGAGACGTCCTTGCCCATTGCCCTGTTGGCACTCGCCATCGCAGCTTTCGGCATTGGAACCACCGAGTTCGTGATGATGGGGCTGCTGCCCGAAGTGGCCTCGAACCTGCACGTGTCGCTGCCCGACGCCAGCGGCTACATCTCGCTGTACGCGCTCGGCGTCGTCATCGGCGCACCGCTGCTCACCGCCGGTGGGATGCGGCTGCGCCGCAAGACCGTCCTGATCAGCATGATGGCCCTGTTCGTGGTGGGGAACCTGGCCTCCGCGCTCGCCCCCACCCACGGGACGCTGCTGGCCGCCCGGTTCATCGCCGGGCTGCCGCACGGGACCTTCTTCGGCGTCGGCGCGGTCGTCGCCGCCGGGCTGGTCGCCCGGGACAAGCGCGCCCAGGCCATCTCGATGATGTTCATCGGCCTCACCGTCGCCAACATCGTCGGCGTGCCGCTGGGCACCCTGCTCGGGCAGTCGCTCGGGTGGCGGTTCACCTTCGGCGTCGTCGCGGTCATCGGCGTGATCGCCCTGATCGCGGTCGCGGCGCTGGTCCCGCAGCAGCCCAAGCCCACCGACGTGAGCCTGCGCGGCGAGCTCGTCGCGTTCCGCCGCCCGCAGGTGTGGCTCGCGTTCGCCGTGGTGGTGTTCGGCTTCGCCGCCACGTTCTCGTTCTACAGCTACATCAAGCCGCTGCTCACCGACGTCACCGGCTTCAGCCCCACCGCCGCGACCGCGCTGCTGGCGCTGTTCGGCCTGGGCATGACCGCGGGCACCGTGCTCGGCGGACGGCTCGCGGACAAGGCGCCGATGCGGACGCTGTACGTCTTCCTCGGGCTGCTCGCGGTGACGTTGGCGATGTTCCTGTTCACCGCGCAGAGCATGGTGCTCACCGCGATCAACGTGTTCGCGGTCGGCCTCGCCGGGTTCGCCGCCATCCCGAGCATCCAGGCCCGGATCCTGGACCAGGCGAAGGAGGCCCCGGCGCTGGGCTCGGCGAGCATCCAGTCCACCTTCAACATCGCTAACTCGCTCGGCGCCTACCTGGGCGGCCTGGTCATCGCCGGCGGGTTCGGGCTGACCGCGCCCAGCTGGGTCGGTGCGCTGCTGGCCCTGGTCGGGCTCGGCTTCGCGCTGCTCTCGGGCTGGCTGGACCGGTCGCCGCGCTCCGGCGAGCTCGTCGCCTCGCACCGCGCCGAGGCGGAACGCGCGGGGGCCCCCGCGGCCGCGCGCTGACGCGACACCCGAACGGGCCGATCACCTCGGTGGTCGGCCCGTTCTCGTTGCGCCGTCCGGGTGGCCCGGGCGTGACCCACCGTGATCATCTGGCCGGGTTTGGCTCCCCCCGACCGGGGAAAGCCTGGGCACGGCGAGTGCCACGAGTCCAGGTGGGAAGCGCTGGTCGCCGGATAGCTTCGGCCGGGGGCGCGTGCTGTGATGGAAGACGCCCTGGGCCGGGAATCCGCGAGCCGGGCCAGCGGGTTGCACCTGGGTGGTGATCCGCCGGGTCGCGGAGACGACCCGGCAACGTCCGACCTGTGGGAGGAACGAGACCAGATGACCCGGGTTCCCAACGTCACGCTCAACACCGGTGCGCAGATGCCGCAGCTCGGGTTCGGCGTCTTCCAGGTGCCACCGGACCAGGTGGTCGAGCCGGTGCTCGCGGCGATCGAGGCCGGTTACCGCAGCATCGACACCGCCGCCGTCTACGGCAACGAGGAGGGCGTCGGCAAGGCGATCGCCGAGTCGGGGGTGCCGCGAGAGGACCTGTTCGTCACGACCAAGCTGTGGAACGACCGGCAGGGCTACGACAGCACCTTCGAGGCCTTCGACGAGAGCCTCACCAAGCTCGGCCTCGACTACGTGGACCTGTACCTGATCCACTGGCCGGTCGCGGCGAAGGATCGCTACGTCGAGACCTGGAAGGCGTTCGAGAAGCTGCACGCCGAGGGCCGCGCGAAGGCCATCGGGGTGTCGAACTTCCAGATCCCGCACCTGCGCAGGCTCTTCGAGGAGACCGGCGTGGTTCCCGCGCTGAACCAGATCGAGCTGCACCCGCACTTCCAGCAGGGCGACCTGCGCGCGTTCCACCAGGAGCACGGCATCCACACCGAGGCGTGGGGCCCGCTCGGCCAGGGCAAGGGGCTGCTCGACGAGCCCACCCTGTCCTCGCTGGCGGAGAAGTACGGCAAGACCCCGGCGCAGATCGTGCTCCGCTGGCACCTGCAGCTGGGAAACGTGGTGATCCCGAAGTCGGCGACGCCGTCCCGGATCCGGCAGAACGTCGAGGTGTTCGACTTCGAGCTCGCCGAGGACGACATGGCGGTGATCGCGGGCCTGGAGACCGGGCAGCGCGGCGGTGCCGACCCGGACGTCATGGGCTCCTGACCGAGTCCGTCGGAGGCCCGCCCGGTACGCCCGGGCGGGCCTCCGGCGCGTCGGGCGGGCGATCCCGTCAGCGGAGCGGCCGCCGGGCAGCGGGAGCCGGAGCCCCCGGATAGCCCGCGAGGCGGAGCCGCCAGCGGGTCGTGGGACCGCAGAGCCGGTTCAGGCGGGAACGGGCCGCAGCACGGTGCTGCCGGAGCGCAGGGACGCGACCTGGCTGCGGGTGGCGATCCACTTCGGCAGCCGCCCGACCCGTTGCAGCGGCGTCCTGCGCTGAGCGGAGGTGAACGCCGCGGTCCGCGAGACCTTGAGCACCCGGGAGCGCCGCTGCTGCTCGTAGGCGCGCAGCGCCCGCTCCGGCGGGCCCTCCACCTCGGCGAGCCGGTGCGACAGCAGCCAGGCGTCCTCCAAGGTCTGGTTCGCGGCCTGGGCCACCGCGGGCGGCATCGCGTGCACGGCGTCGCCGAGCAGCGTGCTGCGCCCGCCGCCCCAGACCCGGGGGACGACGTGCCGGATGTGCGGGAAGAAGCCGAGGTCGTCCGGTCCGATCTCCGCCAGCAGCCCCCGCACCGGGTCCGGCCAGCCGGTGAACATCCGCCGCAGGTCCCGCACCGACAGCGGGGCGTCGCCCTCGCGCCACGGCATGTCGAACCACCAGTGCAGCAGGCCGTTCCCGGCGGGGATGAAGCCGCAGTGCGCGTCCCGCCCGGCGATGTTGACCGTCTGGTGCCCGTGCGCGATGGGCTGATCGCTGATCGTGAGGCCCTGCCAGCTGGCCCAACCGGTGAGCCGCGCCGGGCCGCCGCCCAGCACCTCCCGGCGCACCACTGACCGCTGGCCGTCGGCACCGATCACCAGGTCGCCCTCGGCGCTGGTGCCGTCGGCGAAGTCGACGACGACCGAGTCCGCGGTCTCGGTGACGGCGATGCAGCGGCGGCCGAAGTGCAGCACGTGCGCGGGCAGTGCGGCGGCGATCTTGCCGGTGAGCAGGCGACGCGGGGTCTCGATGGTGGGGTGGCCGAGGCGTTCGGTGACGTCGGCGAGGTCGGCCTCCCAGAGCAGCCGACCGGACTCCGTGATCGACTTCAGGCTGTGCAGGACGCGCCCGACGTCCTCCAGGGTGATCCCCAGGTGGCCGAGCGCGGCGGTGCCGTTGCTCCAGATGGTCACCGCGGCGCCACCGTCGCGCAGGCCGTCCGCGTGCTCGAAGACCGCGACGTCGTGACCGGCGTCGATGAGGCCCTTGGCCACCGCGAGGCCACCGACTCCGGCTCCGATGACGAGAACGCGCATCGTATCCATCCGTCCTGCGAAGCTGGCTGGCTCGGCGATTTTAGCCAACCGTCCGGCGATTCCGACTTGTCGCTCCTCACATACAGTGATGAACGTCTCCCGAATGGAGTAATGGCGGCGGTTGATCCGCTGAGCGGCAGCGGGTAGCCACCCGCTTCCCACGGAGGAAGTAGGTTGCGGGGGCATGAGCCCCCGCGTAGCCCCGCCCTTCCGCGCCGATCACGTCGGCAGCCTGCTCCGCCCGCCCCACCTGCTCGCCGCCCGCGACGAGCACGCCGCGGGCCGCCTCGACACCGCCGAACTCACCCGGATCGAGGACGAGGCGATCACCGACGTGGTCGCCATGCAGGAGGAGGTCGGCCTCTTCAGCGCCACCGACGGCGAGTTCCGCCGCGATTCGTGGCACCTCGACTTCCTGCGCGAGCTGCGGGGCGTCACCCCGGCCCAGGACGGCGAGCTGACCATGCGCTTCCGGAACGAAGGCGGGGACGTCGAGTTCCACGCCCCGCAGCTGCGGGTCGACGGCCGGATCGGCCTGGAACGCACGATCTTCGAGGAGGCGTTCACCGCGCTGGCCGACCGCGTCAGCACCGCGACGCCGAAGATCACCATCCCGTCCCCGGGAATGCTGCGGGGCCGGGCGGAGGTGGACCGGGAGGTCTACCCGGACCTCGCCGAGTTCCGGGCCGACCTCGCGGCCGCCTACCGCGACCAGGTGCGCGGGCTGGCCGGGCTCGGCTGCCACTACCTGCAGCTCGACGACACCGGCCTCGCCTACCTGAACGACCCGGCGCAGCGCGAGCGGATCGCGGCGGCCGGCGGGGACCCCGCGCACGAGCACGAGCGGACCGTCGAGCTGATCAACGACTCGATCCGGGAGCGGCCCGCCTCGATGGCGGTGACCACGCACCTGTGCCGGGGCAACTACCGCTCGTCCTGGATGGCCAAGGGCGGCTACGAGCACGTCGCCGAGGCGGTGTTCGGCGGGCTCGAGGTGGACGGGTTCTTCCTGGAGTTCGACGACGAGCGCTCCGGCGGCTTCGAGCCGCTGCGCTTCGTGCCGAAGGGCAAGCTCGTCGTGCTGGGGCTGGTGACCACCAAGAGCGGCGAGCTGGAGTCCTCCGACGACCTCCGGCGACGAATCGACGAGGCCGCGCGGTACGTCGACCTGGACCAGCTGTGCCTGTCGCCGCAGTGCGGTTTCGCCTCCACCCGGGAGGGGAACGCGCTGAGCTACGAGCAGCAGGTGGCGAAGCTGCGGCTGGTCGTGCGGACCGCGCAGCAGGTGTGGGGCTGACCGCCCCCGATGCGTGCGGGCGCGGCGCGCCCGCGATGATCAGGCGGCTGCTTCGAGGAAGCGGCCCGCGACCAGCCCCGGCTCCTCGTCGCCGTCGAACCGGACCCACAGCACTGGGCCGTCGAAGACCTCGGGAAGACCCGACGCCGTCTCCACCACCGTGCCGACCTGATCGCGGAACCGGCCGAACGAGGCACGCACCCGGGTGCCAGGCTCCAGCGGACTCGATGACTGCTCCATGGGGGTGGACGTTACGTGCCTCCGGAGCGGAACGGAAAACCGCGTCCGAGTGACGTGGCGGTGAAGACCGTGACCTGCGGTATCGGATCCGGCGGCGGGACCGGAACCGGCCCACGGGCCCGTTCCAGGTGATTGACGTCACTGTTGTCGCAGGTAGAAGCGTTGCGAACGGGAAGGAGCCGCGGGTGCGCACCATCCGGCGATCAGGGGAGTTCGAGCTGGAGATCAAGCGGTCCCGGTTCCTGTGCGCGCTGTCCCGCGCCGACTCGGAGGAGGGGGCCCGGGAGTTCATCGCGCAGCGGCGGCGGCTGCACCACGACGCGCGGCACCACTGCTCGGCCTACGTGCTCGACGCCGACGGCCGCACCCAGCGCTCCAACGACGACGGGGAGCCCGCGGGCACCGCCGGGGCGCCGATGCTGGAGGTGCTGCGGCACCACGAGATCACCGGCGCGGTCGCGGTCGTCTCCCGCTACTTCGGCGGCACGCTGCTCGGCGCGGGTGGCCTGGTCCGGGCCTACGGCGGCGCGGTCTCGGCGGCCCTGGAGCACGTGGGGCTCGCGGAGCTGCGGCCGATGCGCCTGGTGTCGACCACGGCGGAGCACTCGCTGGCGGGCAGGCTGGAGAACGACCTGCGGTCGCAGGGCTTCTCGGTGTCCGATGTGGACTACGGGGAGCGGGTCCGGTTCGTGCTGCGGATCCCGGAGGCCGAGGTCGGCGCGTTCGAGCGGTGGCTGGCCGAGACCACCGGCGGCGCGGCGGAGCCCGTGCGCGGGGAGCTGGTGCACGCCGAGGTCCCGCTCTGACTCACGACTCGAACAGCCGGTCCAGCGCGTAGTCGAGCAGCTCCACCGAGCCCTCGGGCGAGTGGTGTCCGAGCAGCAGCCCGACGGAGAGGCCGTCGGGCACGGCGAGCAGGATCCGGGCCTCCTTCGCCAGGTCCCGGTCCGGCCCGATCTCCCCGCTCCGCTGGGCGGCGCCGAGCAGCTCGACGATCCACTCCTCCAGCTGCGGCCACCACCGGCGGTACAGCGCGGCGAGGTCGGGTTCGGCCAGCGCGCGCAGGAAGAACGCGACCGAGACCAGGTACTCCTCCCGGCTCTCCGGGGACAGCGCGAGCATCTCCACCAGGACCGCCCGCACCGCGGTGCGGGCGGATCCGCCGCCGGGGTCGGCATCGAGGCGGGCGCGCACGCGGGCGGCGGCGCGGTCGTTCACGTGCTGGACCGCGAAGTGCAGCATCTGCTCCTTGCCGCGGAAGTAGTGCTGCACGGAGCCCATCGAGATCCCGGCCTCGGCGGCGACGTCGCGCAGGGTGACCGCCTCCACGCCGCCGCTGCCCGCCAGCCGCAGCAGCGCCTCGGCGATCTGCCTGCGCCGCTGCTCGTGGTCGACCTGCTTGGGCACGCCTCACCCCTCTTTTTCATGCAGCTGCATTGCAACAGCCCCGGGCAACTGTTTATCGTGCATCTGCATTGTAAAAGCTCTGCCCTGGGGGAACAGCATGGCGACCACACCGCTCGCGCCGGCGGGCCACCGGATCGACACCCTCGACGTGGTGCGCGGGGTCGCCGTCCTCGGCACCTTCGGCTCCAACGTCTGGATCTTCAGCGATCCCGCCGGCCCGACCGGGGCGCTCGGGGGCGACGGTCCCGTCGGCTCGCTGCTGCTGTTCCTGGCGAACGGGAAGTTCCTGGCGCTGCTCACCCTCGTGTTCGGCGTGGGACTGGAGTTGCAGCACCGCTCCGCGCTGCGCCGGGGGCGGCGCTGGCCGGGTTGGTACCTGTGGCGCTCCGCGCTGCTGCTGGTCGAGGGGCTGCTGCACTACGTGCTGATCTTCGAGTTCGACGTCCTGATGAGCTACGCGGTGACCGCCGTGATCGTCGCCCACCTCGTCGGGCGCGACGATCGCGCGGTGCGCGCGTGGATCGCGGGCTGCGCCGCCGCGCACCTGCTGCTCGTGGGGCTGGGCACCGCGCTGCTGCTGAGCTCGGGAGCCTCGCCGACCGGCCCCGGCTCGGCGCTGTTCACCGACGGCGGGTACCTGGAGCAGGTCGGCGCGCGCCTGCACGGCTTCGCGGAGTACCGGCTGGAGGTCGTGTTCATCATCCCGATGTCGATCGCGATGTTCCTGGTCGGCTCGCGGCTGCGCCGCGCGGGCGCCTTCGACGCCGACGCGCGCGGGCAGCGGCTGCGGAACCGGCTGATGGCGGGCGGATTCGGCGTCGCGCTGCCGCTGAACCTGCTCAGCGCCCTCTCCGGGCCGCAGTGGTTCCTGGTGGACCGCTACGCGCTGCCGCCGTTCGTCGGACTCGGGCTGCTCGGGCTGATCTGCACGATCGTGGTGCGCCGCCCCTCGGGCGGACGGGTGCAGGCCGGGCTCACGGCCGTCGGGCGCACCGCGCTGTCCTGCTACGTCGGGCAGAACCTGCTCGGCGCGGTGCTCTGCTACGGCTGGGGGTTCGGGCTGGCCGCGCTGCTCGACGAGCACCGGCCGTGGTGGCCGGTCGGGCTGTGGGCGGCCGTGTCGGGTGCGCTGGTGCTGGGCTCGACGTGGTGGCTGCGCCGCTTCGACCGGGGGCCGCTGGAGCTGGTCTGGCACCGGGCCCACCTCGCCCCGCAGCGGTCCTGACGATCACACCACCAGCAGGTAGCCGGCCCCACCCGCGATCACGCCCACGAACGCCCCCACCAGGGCCTGCGCCGGGGTGTGGTCGCCGAGGCGCACCCGGGACCACCCCACGGCCAGCGTCGGCAGCCACAGCAGCAGCAGCCACGCCGAGTACACCACCGCCAGGATCGCCACCGCGCCCGCCGCGACGGCGGTGTGCACCGAGACCTTCCACCACACGGTGATGAGGCCGACCACGAGCAGCGCGGAGAGCATCGCGACGTCCAGCGCCAGCACGAGCCGGGGCGCTCCGGCCCTCGCCAGCACCACCACGCCCAGCGCGCTGAGCACGATCAGCAGCGCGAACGGGATCAACCGGCCCTCCCGATTGCGCACGTGGTGGCCGTCCCACCAGCCCATCCGGGCTCCCGCCACGATGCCGGCCATCGGCAGCACGCTGCTGGTCAGCGCCACCAGCACCCCCCAACCCAGCGCGCTCCCCGGGGAGCGCGTCGCGCTCCAGGCCACCGCGATCGGCAGCAGCAGCACGATCACCGCGGGCGAGCACACCTCGGTGAGGACCCGGGCGACCCGATCCGCGGTCCGCGTTCCGGGCTCCGCGCCCGTCCTGGTGTCGACGTCGGCCACTGCGACTCCCCCTCGGCTCCCCGCCGGACCGGCCCGGCAACACCATGATCACCCGAGGAGGGGGCGGCGGCGACCGCTCACCGGACGGCGCGCAGGTGCGGCCGCGCCCCGGGCTCCGGACGCGGGTCCGCAGGCAGCAGCGCCGCGAGCTTCGCCGCCGAGGCGGAACCGGGCTCGGCGGTCACCAGCACCACCCGGTGATCGTGCCCGGCCGTCCGCAGCTCCTGGAGGTCGACCTCCACCAGACCCAGCTCCGGGTGCCGGAGCCGCTTGTGCACCACGCTCGCGGGGCCGAGCTCCTGCTCTCGCCAGTGCGCCGCGAACTCCGCGCTGTGCGCGGCCAGGTCCCGCACCAGCTCGCGCAGCCGCTCGTCCGCTGGATGGCGCCCCACCGCCTGCCGCAGCTCCGAGGCGACGTGCCGGGTGAACCCGTCCCCGGTCGATTCGCAGCACAGCGGTCCGCCGCTCATCGACAACCGGAGGATGTTGCGCTCGGAGGGGGGCAGCGCGGCGAAGTCCAGCAGCAGCGCGGCGGCGGCCGGGTTCCAGGCGAGCACGTCGTGCCGGGCGTTGAGCACGTAGGCGGGCACCGGCCCGATCCGCTCCAGCAGCAGCCGCACCGGTTCCGGCACCTCGTCCGAGGGCGCGGGGCCGCTCGGGGCGTGCTCGGCGAGCCGGGACAGGTGTTCGCGCTCCGCCGCGGACAACCCGAGCGCGGTCGCCAGCGCGTCCACCACCTGCGGCGACGGGTGCGGGCCGCGGGCCTGCTCCAGCCGCTCGTAGTAGTTCACCGACACCCCGGCCAGCGCCGCGACCTCCTCGCGCCGCAGCCCGGGGGTGCGGCGGTGGCGGCCGCTGGGCAGGCCCGCCGCCGCAGGGGTGCGCAGCTCGCGCCTGCTGCGCAGGAAGTCGCCGAGATCCCGCTTGGTCACCCGCCCAGCCTGGCACGCCCCGGGCGCGCCCTCCACGGACCGCTGGTCCGGGGATGAGCCGGACCTGCCCGCGCCGCGCCGTCCGGCCGACCGTAGTGAGCAGCGAGCACCCGACCGAAGGAGAGCTCCGTTGTCCACCCCGACCGCACCGGCCGACGTGATCGACCGGTTCACCGCCCTGCTGCTGGCCAAGGACATGGCCGGCGCGATCGACCTGCTGGCCCCCGACGTCGTGTTCGAGGCCCCGTTCGCCGCGGGCACCCCCGCCCGCGTGGACGGGCGGGAGGGGATGCGCGAGTACCTCGCCGACTACCCCGACCGCGTCGACATCACCGGCTTCCCCGCCTACGCCGTGCACCGGACCGCCGATCCGGCGACGGTGATCGCCGAGTTCACCGCCGAAGGCCGGACCGTGCGCACCGGCGAGCCCTACGTCATGCCCTACATCGCGGTGCTGACCGTGCGCGACGGGTTGATCGCGCACTACCGGGACTACTGGAGCCCGGTGCTGGCGGCGAAGGCCGCCGGGGAGCTGGCCGTCCTCGTCGAGCACCTGGGGGAGGACTCGTGAGCGTGCTGCTGCTCGGGGGGACCGGCACCACCGGCCGCCCGTTGTCCCGCCTGCTGCCCGAGGCCCGGGTCGCCTCCCGCCAGCCCGGTCCCGGGCGGGTCCGGTTCGACTGGGCGGACCCGGCGACCTTCCGGCCCGCCTTGGCGGGCGTGCGGGCGGTGTACCTGGTGCCGCCGCCGGCCGACCTGGAGCCGATGCGGCTGGCCGCGCCGTTCTTCGAGGAGGCCACCGCCGCCGGGGTGCGGCGGGTGGTGCTGCTCGGCGCCCTCTCCGCGTTCGACGCGGCGCCCGGGGTGGACGAGCTGTTCCGGGCCGTGCGCGAGATGCCGGAATCGGCGGTGCTGCGCCCCTCCGGGTTCATGCAGAACCTGCTCGGCGAGCACCCGCTGGCGGCGGGCCTGCGGGAGCGCGGCGAGCTGGTCGGCGCCACCGGTGACGGCAAGGTCGGCTGGATCGACGCGGAGGACATCGCGGCCGTGGCCGCACGGCTGCTCACCGGCCCCGCGCCAGCGGGCGAGCACCTGTTGACCGGGCCGGGCGCGCTGTCCTACGGGGAGGTCGCCGAGCTCATCACCGGGCTGACCGGGCGCCCGGTGCGGCACCGGCCGGTGAGCGTGGCGGAGCAGGCCGCGATGTTCGGGGCGACCGGGCTGCCGCCGGCCTTCGCGGGGCGGCTCGCGGAGATCTACGGCGCCATCGCGGACGGCGCGGAGGACCTGGTGACCGGCGCGGTCGAGGAGATCACCGGACGTCCGCCGCGCTCGCTTCGGGAGTTCGTCCGCGCGCACCTGGCCTGAGCCGGTTGGCGGCCGCTGTCCGGCGGTCGCCGCCCCGCAGCGGGAAATGGAGAGGAATGCGCCATTCCTCTCCATTTCCTAGTCCGAAAGAGTGACTTCTCAGCGGAATGCCCCATCGCACTCCGCGGATTCGTGAAGATCTGCGCCGAATCGAAACCCGCGGGGGTGACGGACTTCCGCCGGATCGCACCGATCACCCGGCCAGCGGTGAGCGGTTCCGGCCCCGGAACGGGAGTCGCCCGGCGACCGCCAGTGCACCGCGCTCCGGCCGAATTCGAGAGCGACCGCACGGTCACCGAACCTCGCGCCGATCGAGGAGGAGCGGTCATCGCGGAAGCATTCCAGGCGCCCTGGCCGGAGTTCAGCCTGCTCGCCCGGCTGCGCCGGGAGACCCGGCAGGCGCTGCTCGAGCTGGGCTCCGAAGTGATCTTCGAGGTGGAGCAGCCGATCCTGCGCCAGGGGGATGACAGCACGCACGTCGTGCTGCTCCTGAGCGGGTCGGCGAAGGTGCAGGCGCTGTCGGAGTCGGGAGCGGCGACGCTGCTGGGCATCCGGTTCGGCGGCGACCTCGTCGGTGAGATGGCGGCCCTGGAGCGGCGGACCAGGTCCGCGACGATCACGGCGGGCACGCTGACCCGGGCACGACTGATCAAGTCCGCGGACTTCCACCGCTTCCTGCGCGAGCGCTCGGACGCGGCGATCGCGATGATCCTGATGGTGAACGCCCGGCTGCGCTGGGCGAACCGGCGCCGGATCGACAACGCGAACCTGTCGGCGACTCAGCGGGTGCCCCGGGTGCTGCTGGAGGTCGTCGACACCTACGGCGAGCGGGATCCCGACGGCTGCTGGCGGATCGGGCCGGCGCTCAAGCACGACGAGCTCGCGACGCTGGCCGGGGTGCGGCTGCGCACCGTCGAGAAGGCGCTCAGCGAACTCGACAAGCAGGGGGTCGTGCAGCGGCAGTACCGGCGGATCGTGGTGCGGGATCTGCCGAAGCTGCGAGAAATCGCAGATTATTCCTCCTGAACCCGCACGCGCGCGTTTTCTCTTCCCGCTTTTCTCGGCAGAGTGAGACTCGCACGACGACGGGTGTTCGCGACTCGCACCGAACGGGGCGGTGCGATCCGGACTTCCGCGTGAGGGGTTCCCATCCGCGGTGATGCGCGAATTCCCGGAATCGTCACCGCGCCGGGGGCCGCGGTGACCCGCGCGTTGCCCGAGTCGAATCGGGGTCGGCTCGGGCAACGCGCCCTCCGGGCAGCGGCGGCAACGCGCGCACGCCGCCCGGTCGCGGAAGCAACCACCTCTGTCGTGCCGTCGCCGCGGCCCCGATCCCTAAACTCCGGCGTCCTCGCCCGCGGTGTTCGCGGGCAGCGGGGCCGGGCTCCGTCAGGCGGTGAAGTCGGGAAGGGTGAGCGTGCCGTCCGCGGCGAGGGTGAAACCGGGGTTGTGGGCGATCTCCCAGGGATGGCCGTCGGGGTCGGTGAACACGCCCGCGTAGCCGCCGTAGAAGGTCTCCCCGGCGGGTTTGGTGATCGTCGCCCCGGCCCGGGCCGCCGCCGCGATGAGCTCGTCGACCTCCGCGCGGGAGCGGACGTTGTGCGCGAGGCAGACACCGCCGAACGCATCGGCACGCCCGGCCGGGAGGCCGCAGTCCGCGGCGAGCTCCTCGCGGCCCCAGAGGACGAACGCGCTGCCACCGGCCTGGAAGAACACCGTCCGCTCGAGCTCTTGGCCGCGCCAGCCGAGGCTCTCGTAGAACTCCTTCGCCCGGCCGAGGTCCGCGACGCCGAGGGTGATCAGGCTGATCCGCTGCTCCATCGGCGGAGGATAACCAGCGGCACCGGCGCGGAGCGGCCGCGACGAGCGGACGTTCCCCCGGGTGGCGGAGCGAACTGGCTCCACACCACCCGGAACACCCACGACCGTGGCATGATCATTCCGCATGGGTGAGCAGAAGGAACGGATGCTGCGCGGCGAGTGGTACCTCGACGAACCCGATTTGGCCGCGGATCGCCGCCGCTGCCAGCGCTCCCTCGACCTGTTCAACGCGACGGCCGCCGACGACGACGCGGAGCGGGCGGAGATCCTCCGCGACCTGCTCGGCGACTTCGGCCCCGGTGCCTCGGTCCTGCCCCGCTTCCAGTGCAGCTACGGCCACCTCACCCGCATCGGCGCCCGCAGCTTCGTCAACCACGACGCGCTGTTCATGGACGACGCCCCGATCACGATCGGCGAGGACGTGCGGATCGGCCCCCGCGCGCAGCTGCTCACCGCCCTGCACCCGCTCGACGATCACGAACTCCGCCGCGCGGGCTGGGAGCGCCCGGCCCCGATCACGATCGGCGACAACACCTGGCTCGGCGGTGGCGTGATCGTCTGCCCGGGGATCACCATCGGCGAGAACACCGTGATCGGCGCGGGCAGCGTCGTCACCCGCGACGTCCCGCCCCAGATCTTCGCCGCCGGAAACCCGGCCCGGACCGTCCGAGCACTCCGACCACCTCGATGATCGATCGTCACCAGCCGCCACCGCGCGGGCGAGCCCCTGCCTCGGAGAGCGGCCAAGCGAGCGGCCCACCGCGCGACACGGCGGACGTGCGCGAGCAAGCGCCGACGACAACACCAACTTGAAGAGCGCACGACAAGCGCACGAAAGTTTCCCACCGAGCCGTGCGATCGTGCGGTCATCCGTCCCACGATGCTCGCCAGCACGTCCGGCCCGGCGAGTTGCGCCGGACCGGACCTGCAGGCAACTGGTCAGCCGCTGGCGGCGCTGGTGTTGATCTCACCGTTGACCCCGCGCGGGAAGAATCCTCCCGAGGTCGCCTCCTTGTTGGTCAGGTACACGATGTTGAGCACCTGGCCAGCGCTGCGGCTGTAGGTGACGCCGAACTGGTCGGTGGGCACGATGTTGGCCCGCCCGTTCTCGTCCACGACGCCCTGATCGAGGTCGTCGGCACCGTCCAAGGAGTCGCGGGCGTCCGAGAGCTTGACCGAGGCCTCCTTGAGATCGCGGCCGAGCAGGCCCGTCCCGAGCAGGCCGGTGTCCTTCGAGTACAGCGCGCTGCGGATGTTCGCCGCGTGGTAGGCCTCGGCCGCGAGGATCCCAGCGGCAGCCTCCAAGTAAGTCTTGTTCGACACCAGCGGTGCGGCACCCTTGTAAGCGCTCACCCCGACATCTTCGAACAGGTAAGCAGCCAGCAGGAAGTTGTCCTCGTTGGCGAAGGGGTCGAACGCTTCGCCGTCCCGGACGAGGCCGGCGGCCTGGGCCGCGGCGGTGAAGCTGTTCTGCAGGTCGATCTCCGGCTGCGCCACCGCGGCCGACCCGAGCGCGCTGCGCAAGAACTCCACGTGCGCCCGCTCGTCCGACGCGATCTCCTGCGCGTACTGACGCACCATCTTGCTCTCGAAGCGCACGGAACGGCCTCCCGTGACACCACCGCGCGCACCCGCACCGCCGGTGAGCTTGTCCGGGAGGCCCGCACCGGTCACGGCATAGGAGTAGAACTGCGCCTCCAGGTACTCCAGGTTGAGGGCGAAGTTGAGGATCGCCCCATCGCTCGGCGCCTCCTCGGCGGCGGCTACCGGAGCGAACGCGCCTGAGGACATGGTGGCGGCCCCGACCACGCCGAGACCCCCCAACCCGGCACTGCGCAGGAAGCGGCGCCGATCGCTCTGGTTCTCCGCACTCCGGTTGATCATGTTGACGACTTGGTTCCGACCGAACACGTGGTTCCTTCCCCCATTCCGGCGGATTCGACCGCGCTCACCCGGCCACCACCCGAATGGTCATCTCGACTGACCACCGGGTTCGTCGCGGATCAGCCCGAGGCTTGGTCCGCCTCGACGGAGGGAACACGCCGAAGAGCGGACAGACGACGTGACGCTGGCCGCTCGGGCTCCGCGGGGCGGCCTTGAACTGGCCGATCGCTCGGGCTTCTCATCGGCGGTCCCGCCCCGCAGCAGGACTCCACCTGCGACACCCGTTCAAGGGGTCGGGGGCCGTTGTCCGGTTCCTCTCGCCGGTACCCGGCACACCTTCGATTCGAGGCCGCGCACGTCCGCAGCGCACCTCCGCCACGAGCACGATGAGAGCGGCGGCGCACGGGACATCGCGTTGCCGGACTCGACCGCGCGGATGCCGTCAGGCGGCCGGACCAGCTCGGGGTGACGTCGACCGCGCGAAGCGCCTCCCGAACGCCAGGGGCACGCAGGACGATGGCGACGCTGCTCGATGCGGCGGCTCACCGCGCGCCGCACGGCCGAGCCGCTCGGGCACTCGCTGGTCTCGATGGCTCAGGACGTCCACTTCGGCCGCGGCCAGCAGTCTCGGACGAGCGCGGACGGGCTGATGTTCTTGGACTCCGGCGAGTAGCTCACGACCGGTTGGCAATCGAGTGGCAACCACCCGAGACGAGGAGATCCGCGGGCCGCCTGACCAGGCGGAATGGTGGGGCGCCTGGGGATCGAACCCAGCGGTCACGGATTACCAATCGGCGTTTGCCGACACCTGACGCTGTCCGCCGAAGTTCCCCACTACCAGGCGGGGTTGCAAACGCACATGCACACCAAAGCCGTCTTATCGCGTCCTTTTTCATTGTTTGGTGCGGGTAAGGTGTGGGCCTCAAGATCACCTAGCGAACCAGAATCTTGCCCCTCACGGCTGAACCCTGCCTCCGGAGAGCGTTCCGGTCGCGGTGCCTACCTGCGGCACGGTTGGTCACCAGCGCGGTAGCCAGCCGCGAAGCATCGGTCAGTTGTCGTCGTCTTGAGTCGCCTGCGGGCCTCATGTGCCCCGGACCCCTGGACTGCGGGCACAGGCAGGAGGAACGCCCTCGGCGACCCGAGAACCCGCTGATCCCGTATGTAAGATCATCAACGCTTGCCGTCGTCCGGCTATTACCTGCCCTCACTTGCAGCACGGACATCGGAAAAAAATAGGCCTTAACGGTTGTCACCGTCTGACGTCGGTTGAGGTCCATAAGTGGCAATCTCGGGTCTGCACCGAGATACGTTCACGAACCCTCAACCCACGGAATCGATGTGACGCCTGCGGTCGCCCGACAACGGCGATAGCACCGTGCCGTTCGCTCATACAAACGCTCGGCGTCAATCTTCGTCCGCTGTCGTTTGACGTCGTTTGGTGGACCTAAGTGCCCCGGGTTCCACCCGACACAGAGCTGTCAGTTCGGGCAGCCGCCGAGTCCCCGGAGGCGAAGCTCCGAAGCGCGCACATCCTTGGGACTCGGGCCCCGGCATATGCGCACCCATGACATCGGTGGCTGGCCGACTCACCGGATCGGGTGAGATCGCCTCAAATTCGGATGTCGAGGGACCTCGCCGTCACAGCACTCGTGTATTACTCGCTTTCGTGCACCACGCATATACCTAGCCGACTTTCACACTTCAAGGAAAGCTACATCAGATCTATCCGCAAGCCCGATACAGGACACCTAATCCAGAGTGCTAAGCTTGAAGCAAGTTGAATCAAATGTTCCTCGAAGCAGAAGGCGAACGTGGATGACAAACAGGGCCGCCGATCTAGCCAAGATTCGCCAGGCGTTAGATTTCGCGATCGCGGACGAAAACAATAATGCAATCATCACCCAGGGCGACAGTCTTGATCAGCTAAAATTCCTACCCGATTCCTCGGTTTCGCTCATCCTTACGGATCCTCCTTACCACTCCACCAAGAAGGCCAACATCCGCGGCGACCGTTCGTTTGAAGAAGACGAAAACTTCCTCGAGTGGATAGAGAAGTTCGCTTCCGAATGGAAGCGCGTACTTAAGATGAGCGGAACGGTATACGTATTCTGCTCGTCCCAGATGTCGGCACGTCTTGAAGTTCTCCTTTCGAAATATTTCCGCCCCATTGCACAAATTACCTGGACAAAACCAAATGAGCCTGGATACGACGGCTGGAAAGGGAAGATGAAAAAGGAAGCGCTTCGCACGTGGTACCCACATTCTGAACGAATTATCATGCTCGAACACGGCGCGTACGGATCATGGGAAGCATACCGTCGTTCGCCACTCGGGGAGTATCTTCTGGAGTGCAGGAAAAACGCGGGAATGTCGATGATTCATCTGACCGAACTGATTGGCGAGTACGGTCGAGTAAACCGTGGTGGCGCCGTCGCAAACTGGGAAGCTGGACGGAACATCCCTAGCCCAGAACAGTACACCAAACTCGCAACAGCACTGGAAGCGACGGGAAAAGTCGGAAAGATGCTCGACTATGAGGATTTAGTTCGTCCTATGCAAGTAAACAAAGACGTTGAGTTCACCGATGTCTGGGATTTTATGAGCGTCCGCCCGTTCGCCGGAAAACATCCTGCGGAGAAACCTCAAGATATGTTGATGCATATGATCCGATCTTCGAGTTATCCCGGCGATATTGTGCTTGATTGCTTCGCCGGTTCGGGATCGACCGGTGTTGCGGCTGTGCGTCTAGGAAGGCGCTCTGTGTGTATGGAACTCGACGAGGACTGGGTGAAGCGGGCGGCTCACGAGATCACCAATGCCAAGATCGACGATCAGTACCAAGAGCCGCGCCGCATACACCACATGAGCAAACGAGAACTAGCCCTCGACAGCTTGTTCGACTGAATGCTTCGCTTCATCCATAGTTTCGTCTTGCGGTTGATTGTCGAGCACGCTCTTCATCCATTTGAGAGTGGGAATAATACCAGCGTCTTTAGCAACAACATTGCAGAAATGATGCCCCCAGCCGAGATTGTACGATTTATGGAGCAAATTTCCAACTCGGAGTTCCTGAATGTGAAATAGGCTGATTTCGGTGGTTGTGAGGTCGTATGTTTCGCGACCATCTGCCTGCTTTGATCGTTTGAAGAAATCGGTTGCGGAGATCCTCTCCAGGCACAGTGGACAGACGGTGTTCGACTCTCGGTCTATCATTCGAACGGTCTGTAGTCGTTCAATGTTGAGAAGACCCCGCTGTCGGGCTTCTTCTAATTGATGCCCTTTCCGCAAGCTGACATCGATTGGTGACATGTTCTCGTCAATCATTACTTCTTCGGCATCGTAACAATGCCAGAGCATGGCCTCTAACTGTAACTCTGCGTCAGCCATTGTCTGCGACGAAGCATACTCGTAAACCCGAATTCCTGCGCCGCGAGTTTTGTTACTATTGAAGCCCTCTTCTATAGAAGTAGCACCATCCGAGACTGTAGCGTGAATCCGGGCGCAATAGGTTCCCCCCACGGGATTCTCTCGCGAGTTTGCCGGGGTGAACTCTTTTCCGTTCGAAAGTACTCCTCCTTTGGGACTATAAACCTCCCAGTCCTGTCTACGTTGAAAAAAGATCACGGCATTAGTTCCGATTTCGATGCCCTCGGCCGCGAGTTCTTCGTCTGCATTGGGGTTCTCGAAATACCACGATGGGCTAACTAGTACACAGAACCCCTTTTCGTACTCTTCAGTTTCATCGTCCGGAAACTTGCAGAGACTCCATGATTCCCAGTTGATTAGCACCCGGTTATTTCTGCTGACTCGATTCTGGAAAAGTTCGCGGTTACTTGCCCCTCTGGTGTAGTTGACTTTGTCCAATTTGCTACGTACGAGTTGCGGGAGGTGCGGCAACTTTACTTTCGCGGGCCGTGAAGGCGACATGCTCCAATAGTATCCATTGATAGTCGCACGGTAATCGACAGTGTCATCACTTAGCGTCTGCTGTCGACTCGGTAGTCTGAGTAGCTATGCCCCAGCCACAAGCAGGCGACCACCTTGGTGCCGATGGGGGCTCGCCAGCCGGACCACTGAAGGTGACCGGCTCGGCAACGCGCCCAGCACTGTTTATCAAGGCTCGCCCAGGAGCGAACATGTCCGACGGGGCCTGGTTGCTATTCACGTCCTTCGACTTCTCGGCGGCCCTCCGCTGGTTCCTGGCCGCCTGCCTTCCGCTTCGCGCTCAGGTCGTCGGGCGACGCGCCGGGACCGGCCGCCAGGCCGCACGCCCGGCCGGCGGCCGACCTGGCCCGAGCTCGCATACCGCGGCAGGCGGCCCCGCAGGGGCCGCCCTTGACCGCCACGTGCTTCCCGCACTCGCGGAACTCCGCGTTCGGGAGGTCACGGTGCCCCGCGTTGACGCCTTCTTGATCACACTCCGCCAGAACACGGGCACGGCTACCGCGAAGACCGCTCGAACGATCGTCTCCAACGTGTTGGGCCTGGCCGTCCGGCATGGCGCTTTGGGTGCCAACCCGACCCGCGAAACGACACGGATCGAGGGTGGTCGGCGAAAGACTCCGCGTGCGCTGACCTTGGAGGAACGTCAGCTTTGGCTGGCCCAGCTCGAAGCCGATGAGGTCGCTTCTCGGAAAGATCTGCCGGACCTGTCCCGCTTCATGCTCGCCACCGGAGTCCGCATCGGTGAGGCGCTGGCCGCGTGCTGGCCCGATCTCGACCTGACGGCCGGAACGGTCGCGGTGAACTTCACCGTGGCTCGGCGGAGGGGGAAGGGGTTGATTCGCAAGCCCACCAAAACCAGCGCGGGGGAACGGACGCTGCCCCTCTTGGGCCGTCGACATGCTCCGGCGGCGCTACTACCTCGCCGAGGACAAAGACGGGCCGATCTTCCCGGACAGCATCGGCGGACTCCGCGACCCGTCGAACACTCTTCGCGATCTCCGCGACGCCCGCGGAAGCGAAGGATTCGCGTGGGTGACCTCACACGTGTTCCGGAAGACCGCGGCGACCATCCTGGACGAAGCGGGGCTGACTCCGCGGCTCGTTGCCGACCAGCTCGGCCACTCGCGGCCGTAGCTCACCCAGGACGTCTACATGGCTCGGAAGACGGTCAGCCGAGACGCGGCGACCGCGCTCGAAGCCGCCTTCGCTAAAGAGTCACAGTAGTTTCATGTGGGTTCTGTGTGGATGCGATCTTGATCCGAGAACCGAACGACACTCTGACCTGCGGTGTTGGTGGGGCGCCTGGGGATCGAACCCAGAACCCACGGATTAAAAGTCCGTTGCTCTGCCAGTTGAGCTAACGCCCCGCCGAGTCAGCGTACAAGGGCGCGGTGATCTCGTGCGACGCCGGGCTCAGGCCGGTGCGGGGGCACGGGGACGGCGAGCGGGGGTGCGGCATCAGGGACAATGACGGAGTGACCGTGCTCGATTCGATGGTGCCGACCGCTGGACGCCCGCCGCAGACCTCGTTGCGGATCGGGCCGCACGCGGTGGATCCGCCGGTGGTGCTCGCGCCGATGGCCGGGATCACGAACGTGGCGTTCCGCCGGTTGTGCCGGGAGTACGGCGCCGGGCTCTACGTCTGCGAGATGATCACCAGCCGGGCGCTGGTGGAGCGGCATCCGCAGACCATGCAGATGATCACGTTCGACGCCGATGAGCGGCCCCGGTCGATGCAGCTGTACGGGGTCGATCCGGTGACGATGGGGCAGGCCGTCCGGATGATCGTGGACGAGGACCTGGCCGATCACGTGGACATGAACTTCGGCTGCCCGGTGCCGAAGGTCACCCGGAAGGGCGGGGGCTCCGCGCTGCCCTACAAGCGGCGGCTGTTCGAGGACATCGTCACCGCTGCCGTGCGCGCCGCCGAGCCCGCGGGCATCCCGGTGACCGTGAAGTTCCGCATCGGCATCGACGACGAGCACCTCACCTACCTGGACGCGGGCCGGATCGCGGAGGCCTCGGGGGCGGCGGCGGTGGCGCTGCACGCGCGGACCGCGGCGCAGCGCTACTCGGGGACCGCCGACTGGTCGACGATCACCCGCTTGAAGGAGACCGTCCGCAGCATCCCGGTGCTGGGCAACGGCGACATCTTCAGCGCCGACGACGCCTTGCGGATGCGTGCCGAGACCGGATGCGACGGCGTCGTCGTCGGCCGCGGCTGCCTGGGACGGCCGTGGCTGTTCCGCGACCTGCAGGCCGCGTTCGCGGGTCGCGAGATCCCGCCGGGCCCGAACCTCGGCGAGGTCTGCCGGGTGCTGCGCCGGCACGGCGAACTGCTGAGCGAGCACATGGGCGAGCAGAAGGGCGTTCGCGACCTGCGCAAGCACATGGCGCAGTACCTGCGCGGCTTCCCCGTCGGCTCCGACCTGCGGCAGCGGTTCGGGATGGTGTCCACCCTCGCGGAGCTCGACGACCTGCTGGCCGACCTGGACCCGGACGTGCCGTTCCCCTCCGAAGCCGAAGGCCCTCGCGGGCGGCAGGGATCCGCGGGCAAGGTCGTGCTGCCGGAGGGCTGGCTCGACGACCCCGAAGACCGCTGCGTCCCCGCCGGCGCCGAGGTCGACCACAGCGGCGGCTGACGCGGGGATGCGCAGCGCACTCCTGTGCCTCGCGGCGTGCGCGCTGGCGAGTTGTGCCAGCGCGCCGCAAGCGCCGACGTGGCCGCAGCAGGTCCGCGCGCACTTCGACGCGAACAACGCCGCGGCGCGGGCGGGGGCCTCGCGGCAGCAGGACTTCTTCGCCCGCACCCAGCACCCCGACTACCGGGACCTCACGTGCGAACTCGACGGGCTCACCGTGGAGCTGGACCCGGCGCTGAGCACGCTGCGCCGCGATCCCGGCTTCGCCCCGGACCGCACCGGGCCCCCGCGCGGCGAGATCTGGGCGGTGGGCGTGGAAGTAACGGTCCGCGAGCGGGGCGCGATCATCGGCAGGCAGATCGGAACGCAGCACCTGGTGCTGCTCGACGGGCGGGTGCACGGGTTCGCGCCCTGCCCCGGCGAGGCCCCATGACCCGGACGGAGAACCACGACGTGCGCAGCCGTGACCGGGAACACGCCCCCACCTGTTCGTCCGTGCGGGTGGGGAGGCACCGTTTCGCTTCCACCCGATCTCCTGGCCCGGTACACACCAAGACAGCCCGGCTACGTGAGACGCACTCACCAATTCGGAGCAAAGGCTGGTAAGCCGGATGAGCGAATTCCCGAGTACGCGCGTCCCGGCGCCTCAAGCGACCCGCCGGAGCCGACGACACCACGGACGGGAGGTGACAGCGATGACCGGATTGCGCGACGGTGTCGCCGGACCCGAACCGCTGCGCGAAGACGTCGCGCGCTCGCTGTGCCCCGCGCCGGCACCACCACCGGACCTCGGCCCCCGGCGCACGCGCCACGACCTCGCCAACGAGGGCGGGATGGTGGAGCTGCACGAGTCGATCGCCGCACTGCTCGCCTCCCGCGGCCAGTGGCGACAGGCCTACCACCACCTGCGCTCCGCCCTGGACCTCCTCTCCACCGAGGACACGCCGCGAGTCCCGGAGCAGCTGCGGCACGAGGTGAACCGGCTGCGCCGCGAGCACGCCGAGGCGCGCGAGCAGAGCCTGCGGGACAGCCTCACCGCCAGCTACAACCGCCGCTACCTGGACGAGCGCCTCGCCGACCTGCTGGCCGTGGACGGCACCGGCGGACTCGCCGTCGGGCTGGTCGACCTGGACTGGTTCAAGCAGGTCAACGACACCTACGGGCACCTGCTGGGGGACCGGGTGCTGCAGCGGGTCGTGGAGCTGCTGCAGGAGGCGCTGCCCTCCGGTTCGTTCTGCGCGCGCTACGGCGGCGAGGAGTTCGTGCTCGTGCTGCCGACCATCGACGCCGCCCGGGCGGTCGCGGTGTGCGAGGCGGCCCGCATCCGCATCGAGCGGTACCCGTGGACCCAGCTCGCCCCGGGGCTGCGGGTGACCGTGAGCATCGGCATGGCGCACGAGACGGGGACCGGCCAGCACGCCTCCCCGGCCGCGACGGCCGAGCAGCAGCTGATCGGGGCGGACGCGCTGCTGTACGCGGCGAAGCAGTCCGGGCGCAACGCCGTCGCGTACCGCTCGGCGAGCGAGGTCCGCATCGCGGGCCTGGGCGAGGAACGCCGGACCGGAGCCAGGTTGCTCGGTTACTGACGGCGATCGCATTCGAACGTGAAGTGCCTACTGACGGTGTATGCGCCGGTCAGTCCATGTCACACGGCTGGCCGCTGATGCAGGCATTCACAGGGAATCGTGCACTGATTGTGAAGAAATTGTCGCCCACTATCGTCAGTTCGGGCGTCCGGCCGTACTATCTCGGAAGCGTTGAGCGATAGGACTTCGGGGAGTCGACCGCTGACGCCCAGTACCGAACGACGACACCATCGACTTCGACGGTGGGGAGGGACCACGGGTGCCGCAGGACCCCCGGCACGGCCAGCACGGGCACCACAGTCCCCACCAAGACGGGGGCCCGGACGAGGACAACGCCCCCGACCAGCAGTCCGGGCGCCGCCGACGCGCGTTAGGCGACGACGGCACCGGCGGTACGCGGGTGTTCGACCTGCTCTCCAAGCACGGCAAGTCGCCCGGCGCGGCCACCGGTTCGCACCGCAGGGCCGCTGAGCCCGAAGCGCCGGAGAGCGGCGGCCGCCGGGCGCGTCCTCCGCAGCAGCCACCGGCCCAGCAATCGCAGCAAGCGCCCCAGCCCGGCTCGCAGTCCGGTCCCCAGCCCGGCTCGCACGCGCAGCAGGCTCCCGCGCAGACCCCGCCCCGGCGCCCGGGTCGCGGCGGCCCGCCTCCGGAGCGCCGCTCGGACTGGACCCCGCCGGAATCGGCCTCCCGGCCGCCGGCCGGGCGCACCCGCTCCGCGGCGCCGGGCCGCCCGAACGAGGGCAGGCACTCCGAGCCGCGCGGCCAGCAGCAGCCCCCGCCGAACCGGCAGGCTCCCCAGCGCCCGCAGCAGCCCGCGTCGCAGCCTCCCGCCGCCTCGGCCCCCGCCGCGCCGCCGCAGGGGCCGCAGCAACCCGCTCAGCCGCAGCAGGACCAGTCGGCGTCGGAGTGGTCGGCCCCCGCTCGCCCGCAGGACCGGGCGCAGGCGCCGCAGGAGCCCCGCCCCGGCGGGCACCGCGGTTCCGAGCCGCCCGCGGAGCAGGCCGAGGGTCGTTCCCGGCCCGGCCACCCGCAGACCGGCAGGCAGCGCGCTCCCGGCCGCGCGCAGCGGCCGCCGCAGCGCCCGACCGGCAGGCCGAGCCCGCAGCAGGCCGCGGCGAGCGCGCTCGGCGCCGCCGGGCAGGCCGAGCCCACCAAGATCTCCCAAGCCCTCTCCGGCGACGAGTCCGAGGCGCCGCGACAGCGGCCGGAGGCCCCGGCCGAGCAGCCGCAGGCCCGGCCGGCCCGGCCGGGTCGCCCGGGACGCGCGGCACCGGCCGCCGACCCCGAGGCGACGGCGGTGGTCCCCGCCGTCCCGGCCGAGCCCGAGGCACCGGCCGCGGAGGAGACCAAGGTCGCCCGCGTCCCGGCCACGCCCCCGGAGCGCAAGAAGCCGGGGCGAGCGAAGCCCGAGCAGAAGCCGGACGACCCGGCGGCGGCCGAGGAGACCGCGATCGTCGCCCCGGTCGACGGTGCGGGCGACAGCGACGAGATCCGGCAGATCGACGCGACGCTGGCCCGGTTCTCCGCCGTGCACGACGAGATCGCCATCGAGGAGGACGCGCGGCGCAAGAAGTACTCGTGGCTGTTCGGGATGCGCAAGGAGCCCGAGCTGGGCCGCGACATGCCGTTCGACTTCGTGGAGGGCCGCGAGGCCGGCTCCTCCCGGATGGACTGGAAGAAGGAGCAGCGCAAGCGCCGCACCATCCGCATCCTCAAGGCGCTCGCCGTCGCCGCCGCGCTGACGATCTTCGTCGCGACCGGCATCGGCTGGAGCGCGAAGGCGTGGGTGGACGCGAAGTTCAAGGACATCGCCGCGCTCGACCCGAACTCCTCGTCCATCAAGGACATCTCGAAGCAGTCCGGTGACCGCAACTTCCTGCTGCTGGGCTCGGACACCCGCGCCGGGTCGACCGAGGCCGACGGCGTCGGCAACACCACCGACGAGCCCGGTGCCCGCGCCGACTCGACGATGATCGCGCACATCCCGGCGGACCGGAGCCGGGTGCTGGTGGTCTCGTTCCCGCGCGACCTCCAGGTCGACATCCCGGCCTGCGAGCGCTGGAACCCGGAGACCGGCGAGTACACCGGCGAGCAGGTCGCGCCGCGCCCCGCGACGAGGCTGAACGAGGCCTACGCGGTCGGCGGCCCGAAGTGCACCACCAAGGTCGTGCAGCAGCTGTCCGGGCTGTCGGTGACGAACTTCCTGGGCATCGACTTCCAGGGCTTCAAGTCCATGGTGGACGCGATGCACGGGGTGGAGATCTGCTCCACGATCCCGATCGTGGACCGCAAGCTCGGCGTGGTGCTGCCGGAGGCGGGACCGCAGACGCTGACCGGGACGCAGGCGCTGAACTACGTGCGCGCCCGCTACGTGGAGGGCGACCCGACCTCGGACTACGGCCGGATGCAGCGCCAGCAGCTGTTCCTGTCCTCGCTGCTGCGCAAGGCGATGTCCGGCCAGGTGCTGATGGACCCGGCGAAGCTGGGCGGTTTCGTGGACGCGGTGGCGGCGAACACGTTCGGGGAGAACGTGGGCACCGACCAGCTGATCGAACTCGGTCGCTCGATGCAGGGCATCGACGCCGGCAAGATCACCTTCATCACGGTGCCCACCACCGGCTACGCGAACGACGAGGGCATGGAGGAGCTCGACCAGGCCGACGCGGCCGGGCTGTTCCGGGCCATCATCGAGGACGCCCCGATCTCGCCCCCGGGAGGAGCGCCGGGTGCAGCGGGCGGCGCCGGGCCGGCCGCGACCGCGCCGGCCGCGTTCGGACCGGGGCTGACCGCGAAGCCCTCGGACGTGCCGGTGCGGGTGGTCAACGCCTCCGGTCGGGACGGGCTCGCCGGTCGCACCTCGGAGGAGCTGGGCGGAGCGGGCTTCGTGGTGACCGGCTCGGGGACGCGGGACGCGACGAGCGAGCGGACCGTGGTCCGGCACGGCGCGGCGAACGCCGCCGCGGCGAAGCTGCTGGCGTCCTCGGTCCCCGGGGCCACGACGGAGCAGGACCCGGCGGCCGGGAACGAGCTGGTGCTGGAGCTGGGCACCTCGTTCCAGGGCGGGGTGCGGGCGCCGGGGCCGGTCGAACCGACTCCTCCCGCGGACCTCTCCACGGTCAACGCGGGCGCTGACGTGTGCGGCTGAGACCCCGTCCGGCGGTGTCCGTTTTGCTCCGTTCCCGCCTTGTTGTCGCAGGTAGTCGTCTGCTCGAATGGTGAGCCCGGCGGAACCGCCCGAACGGCGCCATCATCGTCCGTTCACCGGTGGTTCACCAGCGAGCGTCTTGTCCGATTCTTCGCGGAAGTAGGGTGACCGACATGCGTGAGGTCTACCAGGAACAGCTCGGCGATCTCGCCGAGGAGCTCGCCTCGATGTCGACCATGGTCGGAACGGCGATGGAGCGGGCCACGAGGGCACTGCTGGAGGCCGATCTCTCCCTGGCCGAACAGGTCATCGAGGAGGACGTGCACGTCGACGAGGCGCGGGCCCGCGCCGAGGAGCAGGCGTTCGGCTTGCTGGCCTTGCAGGCGCCCGTGGCCGGCGATCTGCGCACCGTCATCGCCACCATCCACGCGGCGGAGGACCTGGAGCGCATGGGTGACCTGGCGCTGCACGTCGCGAAGGCCGCCCGCCGCCGCCATCCGCAGCCGGTGCTGCCGGAGCAGGTGCGCGATTACTTCGCGGAGATGGGCCGCGTGGCCGTGGAGCTCTCGGGGCGCGCCGCCGAGGTCATCCGCTCCCGCGACATCGAGGCCGCCCGCGCGCTGGAGGACGCCGACGACGCGGTGGACGACCTGCACCAGCACCTGTTCACCGTGATGATGCGGCCCGACTGGTCGCACGGGGTGGCGGCCGCCGTGGACGTGACCCTGCTCGGCCGGTTCTACGAGCGGTTCGCCGACCACGCGGTCGCCGTGGGGCGCCGGGTCGTGTTCACCGTCACCGGGAGCATGCCGACCAGCTGAGCCACCGCACCGACCAGGCCCGCCGAGCCGTCCTTCTTTCGAGGGAAGTTCGGCGGGCTTTTCCGCGCGGTCGGGTCACCGGCTGTGTCCGCCCCTGTCCGGAGGGCCGCTGAACTGCGCGAACAGGATCCGAAACGGCAAACGACGTATTAATACTCGGTCTCGCCAGTCGTTTGGGCCGAATGCCGTGTGCGATCGTCGTGCCGTGACCAGCACCGACGTCTCGCCCCCCGTCCCCGTCGCAGCGGAGGCCGAGGGTGCATAACAGTCCGACCGTGCACCGCCGCCGCCTGGGCGGAGAGCTCCGCAAGCTCCGGGAGACCGCGGGCCGCACGCACCGCGAGGTCGCCGCCCACCTGGACTGCTCGCAGGGCAAGATCAGCCAGATCGAGCTGGGCCGCGTGCCGGTGCGCACCTCCGACGTGCGGCTGATGGCCGAGTTCTACGGCATCAGCGGCGAGCGGATCACCGAGCTCGTCGAGCTGGCCCAGGGCTCCAAGGAGCGCGGCTGGTGGCAGCGGTACCCGACGACGGCGCAGCGCCCCGGCTTCGAGACGCACCTGGGGCTGGAGACCGCGGCGAAGGCGGTGAGCTGCTTCGGCGCCGATCCCGTCCCGGAGCTGCTGCAGACCGCGGAGTACGGCACCGCGCTGTTCGGCGCCGAGCTGCGCCCGCCCGCCGAGCCGGACCGCCAGGAACGTCTCACCGTCACGACCACCCGCCAGCAGCGGCTGCTCGGGGCCGAGCCGCTCGAGCTGTGGGCGGTGCTGGACGAGGCCGCGCTGCGCCGCGGCGTCGGCGGCCCGGTGGTGATGCGCCAGCAGCTCGAACACCTGGTGCTGCTCGGCTACCGGCGCAACGTGACGATCCAGGTGCTGCCCTTCGGCCACGGCGGGCACCCGCTGATGGGCGAGCGGATCGCGGTGTTCTCGTTCCCCTCCGATGCCGACCCGCAGGTGGTGCACGTCGGCGACACCGCGGGCTCGCGCTTCCTGGACAAACCCGCCGACACCGGCGACTACCTGACCGCGTTCGAGAAGGTGTGCGGCATCGCGCTGCCCCCGAAGGAGTCCAGCGCGTTCATCTCGGCCATCGCCGACGACTGGAAGAGCTGACCGCACGCGACGGCGCCCGCCTCCGCGGGGAGGCGGGCGCCGGGATCGGGCTGCCGGGCGGGGCTGGTGCCGCCGCCCGGCAGCGGCGCAGCGGAGAGCGGCCCGGCCGCCTCGCACCGCCGCCGCGGCCGGTTCGCGGGCGCGGGCGACCTCAGCCGAAGCGGCCGGAGATGTAGTCCTCGGTCGCCTTCTGGCTGGGGTTCGAGAAGATCCGGCCGGTCTCGTCGATCTCCACGAGCTGCCCGGGCTCGCCCACGGCGCGCAGGTTGAAGAACGCGGTCTGGTCGCTGACCCGCGCCGCCTGCTGCATGTTGTGGGTCACGATGACGATCGTGTACTCCTGCTTCAGCGTGGCGATCAGGTCCTCGATCGCCAGCGTGGAGATCGGGTCCAGCGCCGAGCAGGGCTCGTCCATGAGCAGCACGTCCGGCCGCACGGCGATGGCCCGCGCGATGCAGAGCCGCTGCTGCTGACCACCGGAGAGACCGCCGCCGGGCTTGCCCAGCCGGTCCTTGACCTCCTCCCAGAGGTTCGCGCCGCGCAGCGCGCGCTCGGCGACCTCGTCGAGGTGCTTCTTGTTCTTCTCCCCGGACAGCTTCAGTCCGGCCACCACGTTGTCCCGGATGGACATGGTGGGGAACGGGTTCGGCCGCTGGAACACCATGCCGATGGTGCGGCGCACCTGCACCGGGTCGACCTGGGCGCCGTAGATGTCCTCGCCGTCGAGGAGCACCTTGCCCTCGACGCGGGCGCCCGGCACGACCTCGTGCATCCGGTTCAGCGACCGCAGCACGGTCGACTTGCCGCAACCGGAGGGGCCGATGAACGCGGTGACGCTGCGGGCCGGAACCTGCAAGGTCACGTCCTGCACGGCGTGGAACTTGCCGTAGTACAGGTTGAGGTCCTTGATGTCGAGACGCTTGGCCATGTGGGATCCGCCCCTACTTGGTCTTGACTGCGAACAACCGCGACAGCAGCGTGGCGACGAGGTTGATCAGCATGATGACGAGAACGAGGGTGAGCGCGGCGCCCCACATCCGGGCGTCCCCGGCGGGCGTGCCGGTCCCGCGCTCCATGTAGATGGTCAGCGGCAGCGAAGCGAGCTCTCCGCCGAACATGTTGTAGCTGATCGAGCTGGAGTAGCCGACCAGGATCAGCAGGGGCGCGGTCTCGCCCAGCACCCGGGCGAGGCCGAGCATGATGCCGGTGAGGATGCCGGAGAGCGCGGTCGGCAGCACCACCTTGACGATGGTCTTCCACTTCGGCACGCCCAGCGCGTAGGACGCCTCGCGCAGCTCGTCCGGGACGATCAGGAGCATCGTCTCGGTGACCCGGACGACCACCGGCACCATGAGCAGCACCAGCGCGAGGGCCACCGCGAAACCACTCCGGTTGAGGCCGAACGTCGTGATCCACAGCGCGTAGATGAACAGGCCGGCCACGATCGACGGCAACCCGCTGAGGATGTCCACGGTGAAGGTGGCGGCCTTGGCGAACCGCGAGTTCCGCCCGTACTCGATCAGGTAGATCGCGACCAGCACGCCGAGCGGGACCGAGATCAGCGCGCACACCAGCCCTTCGAGCAGGGTGCCCGCGAGCGCGTGGTTGATGCCGCCGCCGAAGTCGGTGGGGAGCAACCCGTTGAAGGAGTGGCTCCACCACTCGGCGCTGAGCACCGGGGCCAGACCGCGCTGGAGCAGGGTCGCCAGGACCCACAGCAGCGGGATCACCGCGATCACGAACGCGAGGGTGAACACCGAGGTCGCGAGGTGGTTCCGGAACTTGCGCCCGAAGCTGAGGTGCTGGAACGCCGGCGTGGCCGCGGGCCGCTCGACGTCGGCCAAGCCCGTTGTCATGCTTTCCCCTTACCGCTGGCGCTCTCGATCCACCGGGCGAGCGCGTTGACCGCGAAGGTGATGATGAACAGCACCAGGCCCGCCGAGATGTAGGCGCCGACCTGCATGTTGTTGTTGAACTCGCCGGAGCCGAGCGCGATCTTGGAGGCGAAGGTCGCCCCCGCGTCGAAGATGCTGTACGACGGGCCGCTGTTGACCGAGCTGAGGATGACGGTCAGCGCCACGGTCTCCCCGAGCGCACGCCCCAGGCCGAGCATCGAACCGCCGATGAAGCCGTTGCGCCCGAAGGGCCACACCGTCGTGCGCACGACCTCCCAGCGGGTCGCGCCCAGCGCCAGCGCGCCCTCGACGTGCGCGTTGGGGGTCCGCTGGAAGACCTCCCGGCTCACGCCGGTGATGGTCGGCAGGATCATCACGGCGAGGACGATGCCCGCGGTGAAGACGTTCGCGCCGCTGTTCGCCGGCGCGTTGCCGTCGGCGAAGACCGGCACCCAGCCGAGGTGGGTGTTCAGCCAGGTCGCCAGCGGCTTGAGCACCGGGCCCAGCACCAGCACGCCCCACAGGCCGTAGATCACCGAGGGGACGGCGGCGAGCAGGTCGACGACGTAGGCGAACGGCCGCGCCAGCGACCGGGGCGCGTACTGGGTCAGGAACAGGGCGATCCCGCAGGCGACCGGCATCGCGAGCACCAGCGCGACGAGCGAGCTCGCCACGGTCACCCAGGCCAGGTCGGCGATGCCGAACTGGAGGTTCTCCGGGTCGGAGGTGTTCCACACCCGGCTGAACAGGAAGTTGACCTGGTCCGCCTGGAGGGACGGCACCGCGCGGACCAGCAGGAAGATCCCGATCGCCGCGATCAGCGCGACGACGAAGACCCCGGATCCGGTGGCCAGGGATTGGAATACGCGATCACCGATGCGGACGACCTTCTTCGGTTCGTCCGCGACGGGCGCTTCGGGAGCGGAAATGACGGCCTCCGGTCCGGAACGGGACGCCGAAACGCCCGTGCGGGCACCGGTTCCTCCGGTGCCCGCCGGGCCCTGATCGGCTCTGGTCGAGTCGTTCACTGCTACGCGCAGCCTCTCACCTCGTGGTGGGCCGATTTCAGGGCGACCGTCACGCGATGGCGTTGACGGCGCCCAGCACCTTCTGCTTGAACGCCTCGGGCAGCGGGACGTACCCGGCCTTCTCCAGCTGCGCGGCGTCGGCGTTGGCCGCCACCGTCAGCACGGCCTTGACGGCCTTGGCGGTCTCCGGGTCGTAGCCCTTCGAGCACACGATCTCGTAGGTGTTCAGCACGATCGGGTAGACGCCGGGCTGGTCGTTGCCGTAGATCGAGTCGAGGTTCACGCGGAGGTCGTTGCCCTCGCCCTCGATCTGCGCGCCGTCGATGGCCTTGCCGACGTTCGCGGTGTTCAGGTCGACCGGGCCCGCGCCACTGTCGATCTTGGCGATGCTCAGGCCGAGGTTCTTCGGGAAGGACCACTCGACGTAGGTGATCGCGCCGGGGGTCGCCTTCACCGACTGGGCGACCTGGTCGCTGCCCTCGCGGCCCTGGCCGATGCCGGGGCCGGCCTGGAACTGCTTGCCCTCGCCCTTCCAGGCACCGCCGGTGGCGGTGCTCAGGTACTTCTGGAAGTTGTCCGAGGTCCCGGACTCGTCGGAGCGGAAGAAGGGGACCACGTCGAGGTCGGGCAGCTGCTTGCCCGGGTTCAGCGCGGCGACCGCCGGGTCGTTCCACTTGGTGATCTGGCCCTGGTACATCTTGGCGATCACGTCGGCGTTGAGCGCCAGGTCGTCGGCGCCCTCGACGTTGTAGGAGATCGCGATCGGGCCGAAGACCATCGGGATGTTCCACGCCTGGTTGCCCTGGCAGCGCTCGGCCGCCTTGGCGACCTCGCCGTCCGCCTCGTCCAGCGGCGAGTCCGAGCCGCCGAAGTCGATCTGCCCGGCGGTGAAGGCGGCCACGCCCTTGCCGGAACCGGACTTCGTGTAGTTGAGCTGCTGGCCCTGGCAGGCCATCCCGTAGTCCCGGGCGAACACGTCCATGGCGTTCTTCTGCGCCGAGGATCCCTCCGCGGAGACGGGCTTGGTGCCGCACTCGACGTCGAGGTTCGCCAGGGCCGGGTTTCCCCCGCCCTGGGGAACGTTCTGGTCGGTACCGCAGGCGGACAGCACGAGCGTGCCCGCCGCGAGGAAGCCGAGCGCAGCACTGTGCCGCTTGATCTTCACTTCGTTCCTCCAGCTCAAGGAAACACCGTGGACGCGGCACGCCGCCGCGCTCAGGGGAACGCTAAGCAGCGGGGGTGGATGCGCGTCATGCAGGAAGTGAACGAGAGGTGAACATGGCACGCTTAGTAAGCAGCGCCACGTTCCAACGGGTGATCACCCACCGTCCTGCGATCCGGTCGTTCGCAACCAGTGATCGGGACGGCACGGACGGATCACCTCCCGAACTGCACGTCCAGGTCGGTCCGCTCGAAACCGAGCCGCTGGTAGACCTTGATGGCCGGAGCGTTGTCCCCCTCGACGTAGAGCAACACCCGGGAACAGCCCAGCTCACGCAGGTGGCGCAGCCCGGCCGAGGTCAGCGCCTTGCCGAGGCCGCTGCCCTGCGTGTCCGGGTCGACTCCGACGACGTACACCTCACCCGCGCCGTCCGGGTGCACCTTGGTCCAGTGGAAGCCGAGCAGCGCGTCCTGCCCGTCCACCGCGAGCAGGAACCCGGCCGCGTCGAACCAGTCCTCGCCCTCCTTCTCGCGCAGGTCCGCCTCGGTCATCCCGCCCTGCTCCGGATGCCAGCGGAACGCGCGGTGGTTCACCCGCACCACGGCGGCCTCGTCCTCGCCGGGGCGGAACGACCGGATCGACACCGACTCCGGCAGCGGCACCACCGGCGGCTCGTGGACGGTCAGGTCCACGCCCATCCGCCACAGCTCGCGGGGCCGCGCGAAGCCGAACCGCTCCGCCAGCCGAACCGCTCCGGGATGCTCGCCGTGCGACCAGATCCGCAGGCGGCCGGAATCCCCCGCCGCGTCCGCGGCGAGGTCCGCGCGCTCCAGCAGCGCCTCGACCAGCCGGGTGCCGACCCCGGCGCGCCGGTGCCCGGGATGCACCGCGAGCTCGGCCACCAGGGGCCCCGAGCCCTCCTGCTCGGTGTCCAGGTGGGCGTAACCCGTCAGCGCGCCCGCCGCGTCGCGCACCACGAAGTGCTCCGAGCGCACGTCGGCCTGCACCGGCTCGATCTGCTGCATCACGTCCCGGTGCGCCCGCAACCGCATGAGCACGTGCTCACCGGCCGGGGCCACCCCGTCGGCCTCCTCGGCCGCGCCGAGCAGCGCGACCACCTCGGCCACCTCGTCCTCGTCCAGTCCGTTCCGCCACGTCAGCTGCACGGCACCGACGTTACCCATCGCGGGCCCCGCCGCACACGGCGCGAACGCACCGCCGCCCCCGGGCCGAGCGGCGCGGGGGCGGTGCGGGGTGCGGTCGTGGTCAGGCGTGCGAGGCGATGATGGCCTCGGCCTCGGTCACCGCGGCGGAACCGCTGACCGCCGGGACCTGCTGGCCGGACCGGGCCGGGCGGACGAACTTGTAGCCCACGTTGCGGACCGTGCCGATCATCGAGTCGTACTCGGCGCCGAGCTTCGCGCGCAGCCGCCGGACGTGCACGTCGACCGTGCGGGTGCCGCCGAAGAAGTCGTAGCCCCAGACCTCCTGCAGCAGCTGCGCCCGGGTGAACACCCGGCCCGCGTGCTGCGCCAGGTACTTGAGCAGCTCGAACTCCTTGTAGGTGAGCTCCAGCGCGCGGCCCTTGAGGCGCGCGGTGTAGGTGGCCTCCTCGATCACGAGGTCGCCGACCGCGAGCGAACCGTCGGAGTGGGCGCCCTCGCTGCTGCGGCGGGTGGTCAGCAGGCGCATCCGCGCGTCCACCTCGGCCGGGCCCGAGCTCGGCAGCAGGATGTCGTCCACGCCCCACTCGGCGCTGATCGTGACGAGGCCGCCCTCGTTCACCACGGCGATCACCGGCGCGTCCCCGGCGGACAGGACCCGGCACAGGTCCCGCGCCCCGGCGAGGTCGTGGCGCGCGTCGACCAGCACGACGTCGTGGGTGCCCGCGGAGAGGATCGCGCCGGGCTCGGGGGGGAGCACGCGAACCCGGTGCGGCAGCAGGGCCAGCGCGGGCAGCGCGGCTTCGCCGTTCTGGTCGCCGGTCAACAGCAGCAGTTCGGAACTCATGGGCGCCTCCCGTCCCAGGCCCAGCACCGAAGCGTCGGGCTCGCGGGGGTCTCCCGGCCTGCGCGTGCGACCGGGTAGACCCGGCTTCGTTGCCTGTGGATGCCAAGCAGAATAACCCCGATGAGTGCGATAACCCCAGGTGAAACCGACCGCGTCACAATTGTGAATCCCCCGCGACCCCGTGTTGCGCCGATGTTTCGGCCGCGCCCGGTCACGCTCGCCGCCGCCGACGGCGTGCGGCTGCACGGGCTGCTCCAGGACGGCCCGCCGGGCTGTGACCTGGCGTTCGCCGTGGGACACGGGTTCACCAACCACACCGGCAAACCGGCCGTCCGGCGCGTGCTGCGGCGACTCGCCGCGCACGGCTCGGTGCTCGCCGTGGACTTCCGGGGCCACGGGCTCTCGGCCGGCTTCAGCTCGGTCGGCCCGGCCGAGGTGCAGGACATGACGGCCGCGCTGACCCGGTTGCGCGCCCTCGGCTACCGGCGGGTGGCGAGCATCGGGTTCTCGCTGGGCGGTTCGGTCGCCCTGCGGCAGGCGGCGCTGGCCGCGCCGGCGGACCGGCCGGACGCGATGGTCTCGGTGAGCGGCCCCGCGCGCTGGTGGGTGCGCGACACCCCGGCGATGCGCCGGGTGCACTGGCTGCTGGAGCAGCCGCACGGCCGGTGGGCGGCGCGGCTGCTCGGGGTGCGGCTCGGCGCGGAGTGGGCGGAGGTCCCGGCCTCGCCGATCGAGCTCGCCGGGCGCCTCGCACCGACCCCGTCGCTGCTGGTGCACGGCACCGCGGACCACTACTTCCCGGTGGCCGACGCCGAGGCGCTGCACGCCGCCGCGGGCGGCGAGCTGTGGCTGGAGGAGGGGATGCGGCACGCCGAGAGCGCCGCCTCCCCCGAGCTGCTGGACCGGATCGCCGCCTGGGTCGGTAGCCGGGTCCCCGCGACCGGCGCCGGGTGAGCTCCCGGGACGTTGTTGCCCAGCGCACCTGTCGGTGGTGGCCCGGCGGGTGCGAAGGTGAACGGGATCAACCCGATCCGAGATCTCGACAGAACGGACCGCTCGCGGTGAAGAAGCTCGTCGTCACCCTCGTGCTCGCCCTCGGACTGCTGATCGTCGCCGACTACGGCGCGGCTTCGGTGGCCGAGTACCAGGTCTCGCAGCGGGTCCGCGAGCAGCTGGACCTGGAGGAGGACCCGTCGGTGCGGGTGCACGGCTTCCCGTTCCTCACCCAGGCCGTCGCCGGGGACTACCGGGACGTGGAGCTGGAGGCGAAGGCGGTGCGGGTCGGCCAGCTCAGCGAGCTCGGCGTGGAGGCCAACCTGCACCACGCGCGGATCGGGCTCGGTGACGTCATCGCCGGGACGGCCGACGAGATCCGGGTGGACGAGCTGGTCGGGCGGGTGAAGCTGAAGTCCTCCGACGTGGGCCGCTTCATCGGCATCACCGACCTCACGATCAACCCGGCGCCGAAGAGCGCGCTGGACGAGCCGGTGGACGGCAACGAGGGCTCCGGCAGCGCTCCCGAGGGCGGGACGAGCGACCAGAGCCGGGCCGCGGTCGCGCTGGACGGCTCGCTGGACATCGCGGGCAACGACGTGCGGGTCAAGGTGACCGCCGTGCTGTCGCTGCTCAACGGCCAGCTCACCATCGAGCCGAAGAAGCTGGACATCGCCGACCAGGCTCTCGAAGAAATCCCGCTGGGGGACGTGTTCGAGAAGTCGATCCTCCAGCAGTTCACCACCACCATCGACCCGGGCGCGCTGCCCTTCGAGGTCACCCCCACCGCGGTCCGGGTGGAGCGCGGCGCGCTGGTCATGGCGGGCACCGCGAACGACGTGACGATCGGTTCGGACGGGGTGACCACCGGATGACCGGCTGGATCGCGCTGCTGGTCGCGGTGGCCGCGGCGCTCGGCTACGGGCTGTTCTGGCGGTCCCGGGAGGGTCGGGTGCGCCCGGCCGGGAAGAACGGCGCGGCGGCGGGCGTTGCACCGGCCGTGCCCGATCACCTGCCCGACGGCCTGCGCGACCGGCTCGGTCCTCCCGGCGACGGGGCCGGGGTGACGCTGCTGCAGCTGTCCTCGGCGTTCTGCGCGCCGTGCCGCCACACCCGCCTGCTGCTGTCGCACCTCGCGGAGCGCACCGAGGGGGTGCGGCACGTGGAGGTCGACCTCACCGACCACCCCGAGTGGTCCACCCCGCTGCGGGTGCACCGCACGCCCACCACGCTGGCGCTGGACGGCGCCGGCCGCGAGCTGTTCCGGGTGGGCGGTGTGCCGCGCCGCGAGGAGCTCGCCGCCGCTCTCCGGCCGCACCTGCCGTGATCGCCCGAATGCTGGGACGACGTCCCGGCGCGAGCACCGGCCCCGCGCCGGAGCGTCCTCGACGACGGCCGGACGCTCCTCGTGCGCTGCGGGTTCGGTCCGCCTTCGCCGCACGCCGGAGCGACCGCCGCGTCTCACCCAGTGAACGATCTTCCCGCCGATCGGCCGGGACGGGTAACCTGCGAAGCGTGCGCGTACTGCTGACCCGACGGCGCGCGGTGGACTTCTGCCGCGTCGGCAGCAGCCTGTGTCCGAGCCGCTGACCGGGCGGTAGCGCGGCGGCCCGCGGCGCTCCGGGAGCGATCTCCCGCGCAGCGACCCGCGCTCCGCACCACCGGGGCGACCAGGCGATCCGCCGGTCCCCGAGATCCGGTCCATCCCAGTCGGCACCGCTACGGAGGACACCCATGCCCGCCACCCTCGACCCGCGCGGAGTCCGCTTCACGGCCGCCGTCACGACCGTGATCCTGGCCGTCGGCCTGGTCACCGGGAGCTGGCGCGTGCTCGGCGCGCAGACGGTTCTGTTCGCGCTGTGCGCCTTCGTCGGCATGGGCCTCAACCCGTGGGGCGCGGTGTACCGCTCGACCGTGGCGCCGAGGCTGCCCGAGGTCTCCGAATCCGAGCGGGAGGCCCCGGCACCGGCGCGCTTCGCGCAGGGGGTCGGGTTCGCCTTCGCCCTGGTGGCCACCGTCGGCTACGCGCTGGAGTGGACGGCCGTGGGCGTGGTGGCCAACGCGCTCGCGCTGGTGGCCGCGCTGCTCAACGCGGCGTTCGGCTACTGCATGGGCTGCCAGCTGTACCTGGTGCTGCGCCGGTTCTCCCCGGCGAACCGGGCCCCCACCGGATGAGTCCGCAACACACGTGCAAGGAACGAGAACGAGAAGGAGTCGCTCGATGAGCCGTGCAGAGGTCCTGGTCTCCACCGAGTGGGCCGAGAAGAACCTGAACACCGACGGCGTGGTGTTCGCGGAGGTGGACGAGGACACGACCGCCTACGACGGCGGCCACATCCCCGGCGCCATCAAGCTGGACTGGCGCAACGACCTGCAGGATCACGTGCGCCGCGACTTCGTCAGCCGGGAGGGCTTCGAGAAGCTGCTCTCCGCCAAGGGCATCTCGAACGACGACACCGTGATCCTCTACGGCGGCAACAACAACTGGTTCGCCGCCTACGCCTACTGGTACTTCAAGCTCTACGGCCACTCGAACGTGAAGCTGATCGACGGCGGCCGCAAGAAGTGGGAGCTCGACGGGCGCGAGCTGGTCAAGGACGAGCCGAACCGCGCCGCCACCAGCTACCAGGCGCAGGAGCCCGACACCTCGATCCGCGCGTTCCGCGACGAGGTCGTCGACGCGATCGGCACTAAGAACCTGGTGGACGTGCGCTCCCCCGACGAGTTCGCCGGCAAGCTGCTCGCCCCGGCGCACCTGCCGCAGGAGTCCGCGCAGCGCGGCGGGCACATCCCGCAGGCGATCAACGTGCCGTGGAGCAAGGCGGCGAACGAGGACGGCACCTTCAAGTCCGACGAGGAGCTCGTCAAGGTCTACGGCGAGGCCGGCCTGGACGAGGCCAAGGACACCATCGCCTACTGCCGCATCGGCGAGCGGTCCTCGCACACCTGGTTCGTGCTCCGGGAGCTGCTCGGGCACGCCAACGTCAAGAACTACGACGGTTCCTGGACCGAGTACGGCTCGCTCGTGGGCGTGCCGGTCGAGAACCCCAGCCAGCAGGGAGCGTGAGCATGAGCCTGGACGGATGCGGAGCCCCGCAGCAGACGTCGACCGCCGTGGCCGAGGACACCGACCAGGTCGTCGTCAGCGGCAAGGTGCGCTCCGGCGCGGCGCCGGTCGGCGGTGCCTTCGTGCGGTTGCTGGACGCGACCGGTGAGTTCACCGCCGAGGTCGTGTCCTCGCCGGAGGGCGACTTCCGGTTCTACGCCGCGCCCGGTTCGTGGACGGTGCGCGCGCTGCACCGCGACGGCAAGGGTCAGTCGGACGTGTCCGCCTCCGGCCCGGGCGTGCACCCCGTCGACATCGCGGTGGCCTGAGCCGGAGCGTCCCGCCCCCGCGCGGGGGCGGGCGCCGGCGGTGTCGTCGCCCACCGGGCGGCGGCGGAGCCGCGAACCCGGACACCCGGCGAGCAGTCGGCTCCGAGCGGGAACGGCCCACCCGTCCGCCACCGAGCGGGGGTGGGCCGTTCCGCGCGTCAGGCGGCGGTGCGCGAGCGCAGCAGGGCGAAGGCGCGCTCGTCGCGGTCGGCGCGGCCGGGCTCGGAGCCCTCCTGGCAGCCGACGGTGACGAACTCGACGACCTCCCAGCCGGTGCGGTCGAACAACCGCTTCAGCCCGGCCTCGGAGAAGATCCAGAAGTTGGTGGCGTCGTCGTTCGCCTCCGCCGAGTCCAGCAGGTACGCGACCGGCTGCTCGCGCAGCGGCGTGCCGTCCGGCGCCTGGCGGGCGACGCGGGTGGACAGGAAGCACCGGTCGGCCCGCTTCGCGAGCGCCTCCAGCACGTAGAACGGGTTCTTCAGGTGGTAGAGCAGCCCCAGGAAGAACACCGCGCCGTAGCGCTCGGCGGGCAGCTCGAACTGCGAGTCCAGGTCGATCTCGTGCACCCGGACCGAGGAGGAGAGCTCCTCGACCAGGCGCCGCGCGCCGCGCAGCCCGTTGAAGTTCGTCGGCGCGTTGTCGATCACGTCGACCCGGCAGCCCAGGTCCTGCTCCAGGAAGAAGCCGAAGTCCCCGTCCGCCGCCCCGATGTCCGCGATCCGGCTGCCGGCCAGCGAGCCGAACACCGAGCGGTTCTCCCCGGACAGCAGGCGGTCCAGGTGGAAGACGTTCGCCATCGTGTCGTACGGGTACCACTCGAACTCGGCGGGCGCGATCTTCTCCTTGCGCGCGAGCAGGTCCTCGCGGAAGGCCAGCGCGCGGTCGCGCAGCGCGTCGAAGTCGGTCATGGTGGCCGGTTCCCCCTGTTCTGGCGGTCTGCTGCCTGCGAATCATGCCCGACGCCACACCCCGCGGGGAGCTCCCGGTGGTTATCCTTTGCGCGTGGACCTCATACCTTTCGTGCACTACGGCCTCGTCACGCTGCTCGCGATCGCCACGATCGCGGTCCTGTGGTTCGCCGGGTACGTGCTGTTCCGGCTCTACAACGACTGACCCGCGAGGCTCGCACCGCTGGTGGCGCGGGTAATCTGGACCCGATGACCACGACGCCTGATCAACCGGAGTCCGGCGGGCCGCAGCGCGGCAGCGGCGACGCGGCCGTGCAGGCCGCGGCCGAGCGCGCCGAGCAGACCCGCTCCCGCAACGTGCCGTTCTTCGACGACCTGCCCGGTGTCGGCGACACCGCGAACCTGCGCGAGGGCCCGGACCTGCACCAGGCCTGCCACCCCCTGCTGCCGCTGATCGGCGTGTGGCGCGGGGAGGGCGAGGCGGCGCACCCGTCCCTGGACGAGAGCTACCGGTTCCTCCAGCAGGTGACCTTCGCCCACGACGGGCGGCCGTTCCTGTTCTACGAGAGCCGCGCCTGGCGCCTCGACGGCGAGGGCGGATCGGTGGTCGGCCCCGCGTTCCGCGAGGTCGGCTGGTGGCGTCCGCAGGAGGACGAGACGATCGAGCTGCTGCTGGTGCACAGCACCGGCGTCTCGGAGATGTTCTTCGGCCGCCCGCGCAACCAGACCACCTGGGAGCTCTCCACGGACGCGGTGATCCGCACCCCGACCGCCGAGGACGCGACGGCCGCGAGCCGCCTCTACGGCGTCGTCGAGGGCTCGCTGGCCTACGTGGAGGAGCGGGCCACCTCCGAGCACGAGCTGCAGCCCCGGCTGTCCGCGAAGCTGGATCGCATCGTCGGCTGACGCGCCGCGCGTCAGTACTGGGACTCGTAGAGGTCGCCGAGCTCCTGCTGGAGTTCGGCGGTGGCCTTGATCTCGGTGCCGTCGATCGAGCGCACCTGCGTGATCAGCCGGACGCTGGAGGCCATCCACACGCCGTCCGCCTCGAACAGCTCCGCGCGGTCGATCGGCTCCACCGAGGTCTCCCAGCCCGCCTTCTCCGCCGCGCGGAACAGCGCGCCCTGGGTGGTGCCCGGCAGGATGCCCGCGTTCGGCGGCGGGGTCCGCAGGGTCCGGCCGCGCGCGACGACCACGGTGGAGGTCGGGCCCTCCAGCACCGAGCCGTCGGTCGCGGTGAACACGACCTCGTCCGCGCCGCGCCGCTCCGCCTCCCGCAGCGCGGCCATGTTCACCGCGTAGGACAGCGTCTTCGCGGACAGCAGCAACCAGGGCGCCCGGTCCTTGAGGTCCGGGGCGTAGCCGCGGTCCAGGGTGATCGCCGAGATCCCCTCGCGGCGCTTGCGCAGCGCGTCCGCGCCGACCGGGGTGCCGAGGGCGAAGCCGGTGGGCGTGCCGTCGCCGCCGTCGATCCCCCGGCTGCACACCAGCTTGAGGGCGAGTTCCCGCTCGGACTCCCACGGCCAGGCGTCGACGACGGCCCGGACGGCGCGCTCCCAGGCGGCGCGGGGCGGCGGCGGGATCTCCAGCAGCTCCCCGGAGCGCTCCAGGCGGTCGAGGTGCGGCCCCAGCTCCCGGGGCTCGCGGTCCACCACCAAGATCGTTTCGAACATGCCGTCGCCGCGGGTGACCGCCAGGTCGTCCGCGCGCAGCAGTGGCGCCTCCGGATCGGCCAACGTCCCGTCCAACAGAGCCAGTACACGCATACCCGCAGCTTAATCGCCGGTTCGCCTCCCGTTCCCGGAGGCGGTGCGGGTGCACCCCCGGGTCGGGTGAGGGGCATACGATCGGGGAGGCAACCCAGCACCGTCGAGCTCAGGAGCCAGCAGTGGGTGAGAAGGGATCGCTGCGCACCACACTGCACCGGCACGGGCTGCGGGTGACCCCGCAGCGCCAGCTGGTGCTCGACGCCGTGCGCGAGCTCGGCCACGCCACGCCCGAGCAGGTCCGCCGCCGGGTGCAGGGCACCGCGCAGACGGTGAACATCACCACGATCTACCGCGCCCTGGACGTGCTGGAGGAGATCGGGCTGGTCCGCCACACCCACCTCGGGCACGGCGCGCCGACGTACTCCGCCGACGAGCACGAGCACGTGCACCTCGTCTGCCACCGGTGCGGGGAGATCGACGAGGTGCCGTGCGAGCTGCTGGGCGACCTCGCGGCGCGGCTGCGCGAGCGGCGCGGGTTCGAGCTGGATGCCACGCACCTGGCGTTGTCGGGGACGTGCCGCGCCTGCGGCGCCTCCGATGACGTGGAACACCCGGACCGCGCGGTCGAGGAGACATCATGAACTCACCCCTGCTGGAGCTGCCCGGAGCCGTCGCGGCTCCGGAGGAGGCCTCGCTGGACACCTCGCTCGACGCGGGGGTGGCGTGGCACTTCGGCGATCCGTTCGCCGAGCAGCGGTCCGCGACGCGGGCGGCGGTTGTGGTCGACCGCTCGAACCGCCGGATCATCGCGGTCCCCGGCGAGGAGCGGCTGAGCTGGCTGCACCTGGTGCTCTCCCAGCACCTCACCGAGCTGCCCGAGGGCGCGGGGACCGAGGCGCTGGTGCTCGACAGCCAGGGCCACGTCGACTGCCACGTGCTCGTCGCGCACCACGAGGGCGTGGTCTACCTGGACACCGAGGCGGACGCGCGGGCTTCCAGCGCGTTGCCCTCGATGGGCGTCGACGGCCGGCAGCCGCTGTTCGACTACCTGGAGGCCATGCGGTTCTGGTCGAAGGTCGAGCCCCGCGAGGCCAGCGAGGAGTTCGCGCTGCTCAGCGTCCTCGGCCCGGACGCGGCGGAGCTCCTGGCGAAGGCGGGCGCGGGCGCGGCGCCGACCCGCCCGTACGAGGTGACCGGGCTGCCCGGCGGCGGATTCGCGCGGGCGGTCCCGTTCCGCGGGCTGCCCACGGTGGACCTGGTGGTGCCGCGCGAGTCCCTGGTGGACTGGTGGGTCCGGCTCACCGACGTGGGCATCCGCCCGGCGGGCACGATGGCCTACGAGGCGCTGCGCGTGGAAGCGCTGCGCCCCCGGGTCGGGCTGGACACCGACGAGCGCGCCATCCCGCACGAGATGGGCTGGATCCACACCGCCGCGCACGTGGCCAAGGGCTGCTACCGGGGTCAGGAGACCGTCGCCAAGGTGCACAACGTGGGCAAGCCGCCGCGGCGGATGGTACTGCTGCACCTCGACGGCTCGGTGGAGATCCGCCCGGAGGTCGGCGATCCGGTGCGGCACGGGGAGCGCAAGGTCGGCCGGGTGGGGTCGGTGGTGCTGCACCACGAGCTCGGCCCGGTGGCGCTGGCGCTGCTGAAGCGGACCGCGCCGGTGGATGCGGAGCTGCTCGCGGGTGATCCGGAGGAGGGCCGCGCGGTCGCCGCCGCCGTCGACCCGGACTCGGTGCCCCCGGACACCGGCGAGCCGCCGGGGCGGATCGCCGCTCAGGGCCTGCGGGGGCGCTGACGCGCGCCCGCGCGCTGCCGACCGCGTGGCCGGCGCCCCGGCGATCGGCCGCGTCACGGGCGACGACGCGCGGTGCGGGTCGCGGCGGGATTCCCTCACCCGTCCGATGGGTGGGCAACCGATCGGAATCACCGCGCCGCCGCCGCGATGTGTCAAGATCACCCCATGACGCTGTCGCCGGAACCGACGGGCACGATCCTCGCCGTCGCACCGGATCCGGGCGCGGTGTCCGGTCCGGACGCGATCGAGGGAGTGGTGCGCTCCGCGGCCGGGTGCGCCCGCGTCGGGGCGGCACTGGTGGACGTGAGCCCGCTCCCAGGAGTGCCGCTGTCCGCGCTGGTCGCCGCCGTGCGGGAGCGGACGGGCCTGCTGGTGCGGGCCACCGCCGACTCGGCGGCGGAGCTGTCGGACTGCGGTGCGGACGCGCTGTGCTGCTCGCTGGACGCGCCCGCCGAGGTGCTGCGCGAGGTGCGCGACGGGGCGCGGGACCGCGGCGCGGCGCCGCACCTGCTGGCCCGCACGGCCGCCGAGCTGGCGCGGCTCCGGGAACTCCCCGCCCCGGCGCACGTGCTGCTGCTGCTCGGGACCCCGGAGGGCCTGCCCGGCACCGTGCCCGCGTTCGCGTCCGCGATGGAGCTGGTCCCGGCGGGAACCGGACTGACCGCTGCGGGCGTCGGAGCGGCCGGGGTGCCGGTGCTGCTCACGGCGCTCGCCGCCGGGGCGCACGTCCGGATCGGCCGGGCCGACACCCCGGACTACGCCCCGGGAACGCCCGCTCGGGACGACGCGCAGCTGGTCGCGCGGGCGGCGGGCGTCGCGAAGATCGCGCAGCGGCCACCGCTCCCGCCGGAGCGGGCCGCCGCCGCACTCGGGATCAAGACGTGATGCGAGGGCACTTGCAGGACATGCACACTGGACGCACCAGCCGAGCCGGGCGCCGCGATGCCGCCGGGGCATCGAGCGTCGGCAGGCACGATCGACGGAGGATGGGCACGTGATCGAAGTCCGCCCCGGTGGGCGCCGCCGGATCGACCGGGTGCTCGACCCCGCCTACGCCGACGGGATCGAGGAGCGCCCGCTGGGAGACGTCCGCGAGCTGCGCGACGAGGCGGCCCAGGAGGAGACCGACCTGTCGTACCTGCGCCGGATGCTGCACGCGCGGATCGACATCGTGCGCGCGGAGCAGCGCAGGCGCGCCGAGAACGGCTCGACCTCGGTGGTGGACCAGCTGGTCGGCATCCTCTCGGACAACGCCGTCGGCCCCGCCGCAGGCTCCGGTCGCTACCAGAGCACCGAGCCCTCGCGGGCCGAGGCGCACCGCAGGCACGTCGAGGCGCTGGTGTCCGATGTGGATCTGTCGAACGTGACCTCGCTGACCGACGCGAAGCTGGACACCGCGCTGGCCGCCTACACCTCCGAGGAGGACTCGGTCTCGGGTCGCCGCCGCGAGGTGCAGGCGGTGGTGGACCGGTTCAACGCCGAGATCGCCCGCCGCTACCGCGAGGGCGCCGCTTCCGTGGACGACCTGCTGGCCGCCGAGCGGGACCGCAGGTGAACGCTCCGGCTCCGCTGGTCGAACTGGTGCGCGGCGGGCTGCGCGAGGGCGTGCACTTCGGCTCCGCGGTGCTGCTCGAGGCCGACGGCTCGGTGCGGACCGAGATCGGGGACGCGCGCTCCCCGATGTTCCCGCGCTCCACGGTGAAACCGGCGCAGGCGCTGGCGATGCTGCGCGCGGGCCTGGAGCTGCCCGATGACGCGGACCTCGCGTTGGGCGCGTCCTCGCACAACGGCGAGCCCGGGCACGTGGCCCGCGCGGCCGCCGTGCTGGCGCGGCACGGGCTCGACGAGGACGCGCTGCGCTGCCCGCCGGACCTGCCGATGCACGAACCGTCCCGCGAGAGCTGGCTCGCGGGCGGCGCCGGGCCGGGCAGGCTGGCGATGAACTGCTCGGGCAAGCACGCGGCGATGCTCGCGACCTGCCGGCAGCTCGGCTGGTCCACCGCCGACTACCTCGACCCGGAGCACCCGCTGCAACGCGGCGCGCGGGAGGTGGTCGCGGAGCTGTCCGGGGACCGCGTCGAGCTGACCACCGTGGACGGCTGCGGGGCGCCCCTGTTCGCGATCTCGCTGCTCGGGCTGGCCCGGTTGTTCCGCGGCCTGGTGACGGCGGACGGCCAGGCGCGCCGGGTCGCGGACGCGATGCGGGAGCACCCCTGGCTGGTCGCCGGGACCGACCGGGACGACACCGCGCTGATGACGGCGATCCCCGGACTGCTGTCGAAGATCGGCGCCGAGGGCGTGCTGGCGATGGCCCTGCCGGACGGCCGGGCGGCGGCGGTGAAGATCAGCGACGGGGCCTCCCGCGCGCGGGGCCCGGTGGCGGTCGAGGTGCTGCGCGCCTTCGGCGAGGACACCGCGAGCCCGGAGCTCCGAGCGATCGCCGAGCAGCCGGTGCTCGGCGGCGGCGAGCCGGTCGGCGTGCTCCGGGTGGTCCCAGGCGCCCTGGGCTGAACCTCGCCCCGGTCCGTCCCGCGGTCCGGGGAGCAGGACCGGAACATCGTTTCCACGCACCGGGAGGACTCGTGGCTCAGGACGTCTACACGCACGGGCATCACGAGAGCGTGCTGCGCTCGCACCGCTGGCGGACCGCGGAGAACTCGGCGGCGTACCTGCTCGCCGATCTCGCACCGGGCACGAGCGTGCTCGACGTCGGCTGCGGCCCCGGCACCATCACCCGCGACTTCGCCGCGCGAGTCTCCCCGGGCCGCGTCACCGGCGTGGACAACGCGGCGGCGGTCGTGGCGGGGGCGAGCGCCGAGGCGCCCGCGAACGCGGAGTTCCGGGTCGCGGACGTGTACGCGCTGCCGTTCCCGGACGGTTCCTTCGACGTGGTGCACGCCCACCAGGTGCTCCAGCACCTGACCGACCCGGTGGCGGCGCTGCGCGAGATGCGCCGGGTCTGCCGGCCGGGCGGGATCGTCGCCGCGCGGGACGCCGACTACGCCGCGATGACCTGGTACCCGCGCTCCCCCGCGCTGGCGGACTGGCTCGACCTCTACGAGCGGGTCGCGCGGAGCAACGGGGCCGAGCCGGACGCGGGGCGGCACCTGCTGGCCTGGGCGCGGGAAGCCGGTTTCGCGGACGTGGCGTGCTCCGCGACCGCCTGGTGCTTCGCCACCGGACCGGAGCGGGAGTGGTGGGGCGGCCTGTGGGCGGACCGGGTCCGCGAGTCCGGGTTCGCGGACCAGGCGCTCGCGCGCGAGCTGGCGACCGAGGCCGAACTGGACCGGATGGCGGCGGCCTGGCGGGAGTGGGCCCGGTCCGAGGCCGCCTGGTTCGCCGTCCTCAACGGCGAGATCCGCTGCCGCCGCTGAAGATCAGTTGTAGCGCTCGCGGGCCGCGAACTCGGACCAGAAGTCCCGCAGCGCCTCGTAGCGCTCACCGACCTCGACGGTGTCCCCGGCCTCCATCGCGTCGACGATCGCGTGCACGTCCTCGGCCGAGGTGTCGGCGTCGACGTCGGCCTCGCTCATCATCTGCACCAGGCCGCCGTAGTCGAGCTCGACCGCCGAGTGCGGGTGGAACCGCTCCAGCCAGCGGCCGGTCTCGCGCAGGATCTTGGTCGGCCCGCCGTCCCCGATGGAGTCCCGCGCCACCGCGTGCGCCCGCGCGACCCGGCGGCGGGCGTCGGCCATCGCGACCCGCCAGCACACCCGGCGCCCCGCGTCCCCGGTCTCGACCTCGCGCTCCACCGGGTCCACCAGCACGAACCACGGCAGCGGGACGGTCCAGGTGGACGACAGCACGTGCACCGCGCTCTCGGCGAGCTCGCTGACCACGGCGCTGGCCTGGTTCTTCGCCTTCTCCACCGGCAGCGCCAGCACCGCCGAGCGCAGCGGCACCTCGGCGGCGCCGAGGAACCCGACGAGCGCGGCGGCGGAGCGGCCGCGCAGGTCCAGCGGGCACACCAGCGGGCCGGGGCCCACCGTCGCGGCCGGGCCGCTCGGCACGGACCCGGGATCGAGGGTGAGCACGTCCGCGGGCGGTTCGGCCGCACCGTCGGCGCTCTCGCCCGGCAGCAGCCGGGGCGGCGCCGTCACCTGGGTCCGCAACCACCGGTCCTGCTCCCGGGTGGGGGCCACGGACGGCTTCAGCGCGCCCTGCTCCACGACGGCCGCGAGGTGCTCGCGCAACGGGGAATCGATCGACGACAGGGGTTCGTAGACCCTCAGGTAGGCGACGAACGGTTCTGGCACGGGAGTATCGTCCCATGCGCCCCGCTGGTCCCTCCGGCTACCCGCGTAGCACGGCGAGCCCAGCACCCGACGATCGCGGGCCGCCGATCCGCGATCTGGGGGGAAGGTCACGCGCGACACGGACACTCTCCACGAGACCACGTCGCGTAGAACCGCATCGGCACGGTACGGTAGTTACAGGAAAAGTTGTCGAGATCATGCGGGGCCGCCGTTCCCCTGGCCGCCCCGCACACCCTGCGCGAGGGGGTCGAGCCATGGGGCGCGGCCGGGCTAAGGCCAAGCAGACGAAGGTGGCCCGCGAGCTGAAGTACAGCTCGCCCACCATGGACGTCGATGCATTGCAGCGGGAGCTGTCCACGGAGCCGCCTGGCGGCAACTGGTCCGAGGAGGACCGCGACGGCACATACGACGACGGGTACGACGACTACCGGCGTTGACGACACGTGCGCACCGAGTGGACGTGAACGATGTCCACTCGGTGCTCTTGTGTCGCCGGTAGGCGTCGTAGCCTTCCCGTCGTCTCCGCAGGGCGAGACGCAACAGCTGGTGGGTCCTGTCGAAACAGGCCCGCGCGGTACCCATCCGGGGTGATCTCATCCCGGGCGAGCACCGCGCGGGCACCGCAGGCCGATGATCTCGCCAATCCCCCGCGCGCGTTGCGCGCGAAATCACCGGTCGTTCACCGCGATGTCGTTCCCGGTACCTCGGATCGAGCCCGGCCCCGGGAGAAGCAGGGGCCGGTGTGCGGGCCGCCTCTCGGCGGGTGGCACTGCAGGGCTCCAGCCGAGCGGTATTCCCTGCAGGCGGTAGTTGGAGCCCGGGGGCACGCGCACACCGACCAATCCCTGCAACGGGCCGAGCCCGCCCGGCATTCCCGCTCGCTCCTGATTCCGGCGCACGACGCGCGGACGGGCCGCGACCAGCGGTCGCGGCCCGTCCCGGAGAGCGAGTGCGTCAGAAGCGCGGGTGGTTGCCGCGGAGGACGACCCGCTGGTCCTCGTCGGCCTCCTCCACCGAGGGCTGCTTGGCGACCTCGCCGAGCACCCAGGCGGGCACGTGCCGGGCGGTGAGCACCGCGAGCGCGCGGTCCACGTCCTCGGCGGTGACCACGGCGACCATGCCGACGCCCATGTTGAACGTCCGCTCCATCTCCTCGGTCTCGACCCGGCCGCGCTGGGCGATCAGGCGGAACACCGGGTCCGGGGTCCAGCTCCCGCGATCGAGCACGGCCGTGAGCCCGGGCGGGACGACCCGCGCCAGGTTCGCCGCGAGGCCGCCGCCGGTGACGTGGGCGAAGGTCCGCACCTCCGTCTCGGCGGCCAGCGCCAGGCAGTCCTTGGCGTAGATCCTGGTGGGTTCGAGCAGCTGCTCGCCGAGGGTGCGGCCGAACTCCTCCACGTGGCCGGTCAGCGGCATCCGGGCCAGCTCCAGCAGCACGTGCCTGGCCAGCGAGTAGCCGTTGGAGTGCAGGCCCGAGGAACCCATTCCGATGACGACGTCACCGGGCCGGACCCGGTCCGGTCCGAGCATCGCGTTCGCCTCGACGACGCCGACGCCGGTCGCGGAGATGTCGTACTCGCCGGGCGCCATCATGCCGGGGTGCTCGGCGGTCTCCCCGCCCAGCAGGGCGCAGCCGGCCTGCACGCAGCCCTCGGAGACGCCCTTGACCAGGTCGGCGATCCGCTCCGGCACGACCTGGCCGACAGCGATGTAGTCCTGCAGGAACAGCGGCTCGGCGCCGCAGACGACCAGGTCGTCCACGACCATCGCGACCAGGTCGATGCCGACCGTGTCGTGCTTGTCGAGGGCCTGGGCCACCGCGAGCTTGGTACCGACGCCGTCGGTGGACGAGGCCAGCACCGGTTCGGTCCAGCGGTCCAGCTTGAGCTGGAACAGGCCCGCGAAGCCGCCCAGCGACCCCAGCACCTCCGGCCTGCTCGCCCGCTTCGCCCAGGGAAGCATCCGCTGCACTGCCTCGTCGCCCGCTTCGATGCTCACCCCCGCGCTCGCGTAGGTGGCCTTCTCCGACCCGGTGGCTCTGGAACCTGCGAGCAGGTCTTCGGACACGACTGACTCCATGATGTGCGTTTGCTGTTGGTGGGCGCGCGGTCCTCGCGGCCCCGGCGGTGGTGAGCCTCCCGGCCCCCGGCGACGTGGGGCTTCCCGCACTGGCCCCGAACCCCTGCCTACCACAGGCGCACCCGCCGATCCCCGCTCCGCTGCGCGGATTCCCGGTGAGCGCCGACTCGACGCGCCGACGGCCGAGCCCGGGTCGGCCGGACGGCGGCACCACGCTACGCGGCGCGCCGCACCGACCGGTCGTTCAGGGCCTGCGCAGCGCGTCCGCGCCGCCGTAGCCGCTGCTGAGGACCGGCTCGGCCGGCCCCGCGACGCCCTTCTCCTGCCCGCCGGGCACGCCTTCGAGCAGGTACTTGCCGAGCTGGGTCTCCTCCGGCAGCGGGATCGGGTAGTGCCCGTCGAAGCACGCCGCGCACAACCGGGTGCGGGGCTGCTCGGTGGCCGAGATCAGGCCGTCCAGCGAGACGTAGCCGAGGCTGTCCGCACCGATGGAGCGGCGGATCCCGTCGTTGTCGGTGCCGTTGGCGATGAGCTCGGCGCGGGAGGCGAAGTCGATGCCGTAGAAGCACGGCCACTTCACCGGCGGCGAGGCGATCCGCACGTGCACCTCGATCGCGCCCGCCTCGCGCAGCATCCGCACCAGGGCGCGCTGCGTGTTGCCGCGCACGATCGAGTCGTCCACGACGACGAGCCGCTTGCCGCGGATGACCTCGCGCAGCGGGTTCAGCTTGAGCCGGATGCCCAGCTGGCGGATGGTCTGCGAGGGCTGGATGAAGGTGCGCCCCACGTAGGAGTTCTTCACCAGCCCGTTCGCGTAGTCGATGCCGGAGGCCTGCGCGTAGCCGATCGCGGCGGGCGTGCCGGACTCGGGCACCGGGATGACCAGGTCGGCCTCGACGGGGTGCTCGCGGGCGAGCTTGCGGCCGATCTCCACCCGGGTGCTGTTGACCGAGCGCCCGGAGATCGCCGTGTCGGGCCGGGCCAGGTAGACGTACTCGAAGATGCAGCCCTTCGGCTTCGGGTGCGCGAAGTGCTGGGAGCGCAGCCCGTCGGCGTCGATCGCGAGCAGTTCGCCCGGCTCGACCTCGCGGACGAAGGAGGCGCCGACGATGTCGAGGGCGGCGGTCTCGCTGGCCACCACCCAGCCGCGCTCCAGCCTGCCCAGCACGAGCGGCCGCACGCCCTGCGGGTCCCGGGCCGCGTACAGGGTGGACTCGTCGGAGAACACCATCGAGAACGCGCCCTGCACGGTGGGGAACAGCTCCATCGCGGCCTGTTCGATGCCCTTGTCCGCGGCGCGCGCGGCCAGCAGCCCGCACACCAGGTCGGAGTCCGTGGTGGCCCGGTCGCACGCGGAGGCGGGCGAGGAGCTGTTCGCGGAGACGGTGTCGACGCCCTCGGCGACGATCCGCTCCCGCAGCTCCGCGGTGTTCACCAGGTTGCCGTTGTGCCCCAGCGCCAGGCCGCTGCCGGAGGCGGTGGTGCGGAACGTGGGCTGGGCGTTCTCCCAGCTCGCGCCGCCGGTCGTGGAGTAGCGGTTGTGCCCCACGGCGACGTGACCGCGCAACGAGGCGAGCACCTGCTCGTCGAACACCTGGCTGACGAGGCCCAGGTCCTTGTAGACCAGCACCTGCGAGCCGTCGCCCACGGCGATGCCCGCGGCCTCCTGGCCGCGGTGCTGGAGTGCGAACAGGCCGTAGAACGAGAGCTTGGCGACTTCCTCGCCAGGCGCCCAGACGCCGAAGACGCCGCACTCCTCGTGCGGGACGTCCTGCTCGAACGGGTCGATGTGAGGCGCCGAGCCCGACGCGGGGGAGGCACTGCCGTCTGTCCGGTCGAAGACCACCGGGAACTCCCTAGGACGGAGGCGGAAGTTACACCTCAGTGTAAACGGGTCGCGAAGCCCCGATGACCGCCCGCCTCTCCGGAACGCCCCGCGCGTCCCGCTCCACCAGGTCCTTCACCGCCGTGACGGCGCCGTTGTGACCCCGGTCATCGTTCCGGGCGCTCACTACGGGTGCTCGGTCGGTGCCGGGCGGTGTCGGTCAGCCGGTGCGCACCAGCGGGAGCCAGGGGTCCAGGTCGGCCCGGGAACCGGAGGCGCTGACGGCACCGGCGGCGACCGCGCTCGCGAAGCCCAGCCGCCCGGTGGCCAGCAGCAGCCAGGTCCGGGGATCGGTCTCGATCACGTTCGGCGGGGTCCCCCGGGTGTGCTCGGGGCCCGCGACGCACTGCACGGCCGCGAACGGCGGCACCCGCACCTCGACCGAGCGGCCGGGCGCGAGCGCCTCCAGCGTGCGCAGGCTGAGCCGGACCGCGGCCGCGATCGCGGGCCGCGCCGGCCGCGCCTCCTCGTCCGCCAGCCACGGGCCGATCGCGTCGATCGCCGCGCGCAGTTCGTGCGGGTCCACCCGCCGCCGAGCCATGCCCCGCAGCTTCTCATCCGCCCCGCCGGGCCCGGGCCTCGATCCCGGCCGGGCCGCGACGGTCTAGAGCCAGCCGAGCTTGACCGCCTGCATCCCGGCCTGGAAGCGGGTCTCGACGCCGAGCCGCGCGACCAGCTCCCGCACCCGGCGGTGAGCGGTGCGGGCGCTGAAGCCCATCAGTCTGCCGATGGTGTCGTCGGTGGCGCCGGAGGCCAGCAGCGACAGGATCCAGCGCTCCTCCTCCGAAGGCTGGTCGTCGCCCGCGAGATGTTCCCGCTCGCAGGTGAAGGGGGCGGCGAACCGCCACAGGTCCTCGAAGATCCGCGTTACCGCGACGAGCATGGCCGAGCTGCGGATCACGACCGCGCTCTCCACGGTCTGCTCGCTGGCGGTCAGCGGCAGCAGCGCCACCTCGCCGTCCACCACGATCATCTTCGTCGGCGCCGCGTGGACCACGCGGGCCTGCTCGCCGAGCGCCACCAGCCGCGAGGTCAGCTCCAGCTGGGGGGAGCGGGCCAGCGCCGATCGGTCGTAGAGCACCTGGTACTCGACGCCCTCGGCGAGCTTGCGGGCCTCCAGCGAATCCAGCGAGCCGGTCGCGGCGTACGGCGGCTTGGCCACGCCCTGCACCAGTTCGGTGGCGCTGCGTTGCAGCTCGTAGGCGGCCCAGCCGACGCGGCGCGCGCCGTGCACGACCTGCAGGACACCGCCCGCGCCGGCCTGCGCCTTGGCGGCGCGGGCGACGGACTCGACCGCCTCCCGCGCCTCCGCCGGGGAGCGGACGGCGCGTTCCGCGTCGGTAGCGGCCCGGGCGGGAACGGCCCCGTCCGGGGAGATCGGCTGTGCGCGCTCAGGCGCCTCGGTGTATCCGGATAACACGGCACACCCCTTCGTGACGTGCCTTCACAGGCTCAGTCGGACCGCGAGCGGATCTTGGTCTGGACCAGTTCTGCGAGAGGCAGCGAGCGGCCCCCTCGATCACGAACGTAACCATCCCGAGATCGTTCCGGGAACCCACTTTTGCCGTAGGGGGCAGGTCAACCTTTGTGGAGCGCCATTCGGCGGCGCCCCGTGCTGCGCCGAACGCCCGAGGGGCCGGATCCCGGCCCGGTCGGCGGTGGACCGCGCGGGGACCGGCGTGCCGGAACCGGTCGTCGACCGGTTCCCGGAGCGGTCGACGAACGCGGCGAGCCCGGAGCCGGGAGCGTTCGCCGGTCCGGCGGGGACTCCCCGGGCGGGGACCGGCGTGCCGCCGATCAGGTCGCGGCGACCCAGCGGCGGAGCTTGAGCCGGACGGCCTCCACGTACTCGGCGGGCAGTTCGGCCGGCTCGTCCCGGGCCGCCGGGACGTCCGGGGCCGGCTCCACGGGCGTCACGCCGTACTCCAGGCCGTAGTAGAGGTAGAGCGCGTGCTCCTGCTCGCGGAGCAGATCGCCGTCGTCGAGCGCGACGTGCGGCGCGCCGCGCACCGTGTCCTTGAGCACCGAGACGGTCAGCGTGTCCCCGTCGAAGGCGGCGCCGTCCAGCGGCACGAAGCTCTCGTTGGTGCCGAACAGGCCGGTCTGCACGGTGATCCAGGCGGGCTGCTCGGTGTCCTCGTCCAGGAACAGCTGCCCGACGATGCCGACCCGGTGCCCCGCCGGATCGAAGACCTCGCACCCGAACAGGTGCAGTGCTTCCCGCTGACCGATCATGCTCGACCGCCTCCCCGAACTCGCCGCCCGCCCAGTCTGCCCCGGCGGCGGTAGCGGCGGCACCTCGGAAAGGTGGATGCGCGACCAGCACGAGTGGTCTCGACCCGGCGCGCGAACCCGTTGCGGTGGAGGCGAATCCGGCGCGTCCGGCCGGGATGGACGGACCCGGCGCGCCCTCCGCCCGGCGGCGGCCGGTAGAACTGGGCACGCTCGACGGGTGCACGAGCGGCGGCAGGCCGCCCACCCGGACCGAGCGCTCCACCCCAGCGATGAAGGACGTCAGCCCCATGTCAGAGCAACCCGACCGCCCCGGACCGCCGCCGATCACCGACGAGATGCGGGAGCAGGCCAGGCAGACTCCGAACAGCTGGCTCTACATCGTCGACCCCGGTTACCAGGATTCCGGCGACGACGTCCCGCCGGAGGGCGTCGTCGGCGCCTACCACATCGACGCCGAGGGCGAGATCGATCCGGAGTTCCAGTACAACGACGAGTACGAACCCTCGGACCTCACCTTCGCGCTGCCGGAGCCGGTCAACGAGCTGGAGCGGGTGCTGCACCGGATCGCCACCGGCGAGGCTCCGGACACCGAGCTCGCGCCCGCCGTGCTCGCCGCCGACGTGCTGCTCTACGACCCGGAGGACGGCGCGGGCGAGCCCGCGGTCTACGTCGCCGAGCTCGACGACGGCTCCCAGCTGGTTCCGGCGTGCACCTCGCCGGAGCGGGTGCCGGAGAGCTGGCCGGGCTCGCGCCGGGTCCCCGGGGCGATGCTCCCGGAGCTGCTGGACGGGCTGGACCTGGGGCTGAACCTGGACGACGCGGTGCGCGCCGTGATCCCGCACCACGTCCTCCTCGACACCGCCGCCCCGAACTGACGACCGGTGCCCCGTTCGCCCGGGTCGCGGCGAACGGGGCACCCAGCTGACCCGGTGGGTGCGAAGTGCCTAACCTCGGCGGGGTGAGCGATCTCCCCGCCGGTCCGGCCGGCCCCATCGAGAACTACGCGCTGCTCTCGGACCTGCGCACCGCCGCGCTCGTCGGCCTCGACGGATCGGTGGACTGGCTGTGCCTGCCGCGGTTCGACTCGCCGTCCTGCTTCAGCCGCCTGCTCGGCGACGACCGGGACGGGCACTGGCAGATCAGCCCGGCCGAGCCGATCCGCGAGGTGCACCGCCGCTACCGGGACAACTCGCTGGTGGTCGAGACCTGCTTCCACACCGACGGCGGAGTCTTCCGGCTGATCGACAGCATGCCCCCGCACGAGAAGAACCAGCACGACCCGCCGAGCCTGGTCCGGGTCGTGGAGGGCGTCTCCGGCGAGGTGGACGTGCGGCTGCGCTGGATCGTGCGCTTCGCCTACGGCGATTCGGTCCCGTGGGTGAGCCACGTCCGCCAGGCCCGCCCGGAGCGCGACGAGTACGTGCTCGCCCTCGCGGGCCCGCACGCGGTGGTGCTGCGCGGTGAGCTGCTGCCGCAGCGGGTGCCGAACGAGCGGGCGCACGAGCTCGTCTTCACGCTCCGCGAGGGCCAGACCCGCTCCTGGGTGATGCAGTGGAGCAGCGATCCCGACGAGATCCCGCCGCCGATGGACCCCGCGCAGGAGACCCGGGACAGCGAGGACTTCTGGCACGAGTGGAGCGAGCGCATCCACTACGACGGCCCGCACCGGGAGGCGGTGTTCCGCTCGCTGGCCACGCTCAAGGCGCTCACCTACGCGCCCACCGGCGGCATGGTCGCCGCCCCCACCACCTCGCTCCCGGAGTCGCCGGGCGGGGACCGGAACTGGGACTACCGCTACTGCTGGCTGCGGGACGCGACGCTGGTGCTCCTGGCGCTGGACAACTTCGGCTGCTCCGACGAGGCCGCGGCCTGGCGGCGGTGGCTGGTGCGCGCCGTCGCGGGCGACCCGGCGGACGTGCAGATCATGTACGGGGTCGGCGGGGAGCGGCACCTGCTGGAGTGGGAGCTGGACTGGCTGTCCGGCTACCAGGGCTCGCTGCCGGTGCGCGTCGGCAACGGCGCCTACCGGCAGCGACAGCTCGACGTCTACGGCGAGGTGATGGACGTGCTGCACCTGGCCCGGGAGCGCGGCCTGACCGAGGACGCCGACTCCTGGGCGTTGCAGCGCGGGATGCTCAAGCACCTGGAGACGATCTGGCAGCAGCCGGACAAGGGGCTGTGGGAGGTCCGCGGGCCGGACCGCCACTTCACGCACTCCCGGGTGATGGTGTGGGTCGCCTTCGACCGCGCGATCCGCGCCGTCGAGGAGGACGGCCTGCCGGGTCCGGTGCACCGCTGGCGGGAGATCCGCGACGCCGTGCGCGCCGAGGTGCTGGAGAAGGGCTGGAACTCGGAGCTCGGCTCGTTCACCCAGTACTACGGCGGGACCGAGCTGGACGCGGCGACGCTGCTGATCCCGTCGGTGGGCTTCCTGCCAGCCGACGACGAACGGGTGCTCGGCACGATCCGAGCGGTGGAGCGGGAGCTGCGGCACGGTCCGCTGGTGGACCGCTACTCCACCACCGAGGGCGACCACGAGGTCGACGGCCTCAGCGGCCGGGAGGGCTCGTTCCTGGCGTGCTCGTTCTGGCTGGTGGACGCGCTGGCGCTGAGCGGGCGCCGCGAGGAGGCCGAGGAGATGTTCGGCGAGCTGGTGGCGCTCGCCAACGACGTCGGCCTCTACGCCGAGGAGATCGACGCGGAGTCCGGCCGCTTCACGGGGAACTTCCCGCAGGCCTTCAGCCACCTGGGACTGGTCAATTCGGCCGCGGTCCTGCACGGCGGGCACACTCGGGACGAGTCCAGCAGGCGCAACGGGAAGGGGTCGCGGTGAAGGCGGCGACGGTGGTGCCGGGCCGACCGGAGTCGGCGGGGGTGTCAGACCTGCCGGAGCCGAGCCCGGACGCGGGCGAACTGCTGGTGGACGGCCTGCTGGCCGGTTCCTGCGCGACCGATCACGACGTGGTGCACGCCTCGCACGGAGCGCTGCCACCGGGACAGGACCGGTTGGTGCTGTTCCACGAATCCCTCGGCCGGGTGCGCCACGCCCCCGCGATCAGCGGGTTCGCCGAGGGGGATCACGTGGTGGGCGTGGTGCGCCGCCCCGACCCGGAGCCGTGCCCGGCCTGCGCGGCGGGGCAGTGGGACTTCTGCCTCAACGGCGGCTACACCGAGTGCGGGATCAAGGAGCTGCACGGCTTCGGCTCGCAGCGCTGGACCATCGAACCCCGTTTCGCGATCAAGGTCCCGGCGTCGCTGGGCGACGCGGGCGTGCTCACCGAGCCCGCTTCGGTGGTGGCGAAGGCCTGGGAGCAGGCCGAGCTGATCGGCCGCCGGGCCTACTACGCGCCGCGGCACGCGCTGGTCACCGGTGCCGGGGCGATCGGGCTGCTCGGCGCGCTGCTCGGGGTGCAGCGCGGGCTGGACGTGCACGTGCTGGACCGGATGACCGAGGGCCCGAAGCCGGAGCTGGTGCGGCGGCTGGGCGCGACCTACCACACCTCGCTGGACGACCTGGGCTGCGAACCGGACGTGGTGATCGAGGCGACCGGGGCGGGCGAGGTGGTGTTCGACGTGCTCCGCCGGACCGCGCGCAACGCGATCACGGTGCTCACCGGCATCGCCGGGCACGACCGGACGCTGCCGATCCCCGCCGGGGCGATCAACGACGAGCTGGTGCTGGACAACGACGTGGTGGTGGGCAGCGTCAACGCGAACCTGCGGCACTACCAGCTGGCGGTGCGGGCCCTCGCCGAGGCCGACCAGTCCTGGCTCGGCGACCTGATCAACCGCCGGGTGCCGCTGAGCTCCTGGACCGACGTGCTCACCCGGCAGGACACCGACGTGAAGCCCGTGGTGGATCTGCGGGCCTGATCGCCTTCCCTGCGGCGGGCGGTGCGCCGCGGCGAGCCCGCGCCGGAGACCGGCGCGGGCTCGTCCCGCCGCGTTCCGGATCAGAACGCGACGACGCCCTGCGGGGAGGGCTGCAGCGTGCCGACCTGGAAGCTCTTGATCGGGAGCTCCACCGGGCTGTCGCCGCCGTCGAGGTCCTTCACGTCGACGTTCACCTCGCCCGCCATGTCGGACGGGGCCGCGGTGAAGCCGGAGGCGACCTGCGCGTCCGGGTCGCCCTGGCCGCTGAGCTCGACCTTGACGCCGGAGAAGGCGGACCGGCCGGGCTCCAGGGTGATGTCCTGCGGCGGGCCCGGGTGGTCGAGGCGCTCGCCCTCCGCGTCGGTCGGCTGGTTCGCCATGTTCAGCGGGGTGAGGTCGACCCAGCCGCCGATCTCGCAGGACTTCTCCGAGGTGTTCTTCATCTCCAGCAGGAACACGCCGCCGTTGGGCTGGGGCTGCAGGGTGATCTCGAAGTCCTCCGCCGCGCAGTTGGACGCGGAGATGTCGTCGTGGGTCCCGCTCGCGTGGTCTCCCGCGCCGGCCGCGGTGCTGGTCGCGGCGTCGGTGCCCGGGGTCTCCGGCGTCGCCGCGGAGTTCGTGGCGGCCTGGCCGCCGCACCCGGCGAGCAGCAGCGCGCCCCCGGCCAGGGCCGTCGCGACAACTGCCGTGCGAGTCCGCTTCACCATCGTTCAAGCCTTTCGTCGCCGTGCGCGCCGGTGTTCCCCGCGCTTCCGTCCGTGAGACGTCCGCCCGGCGGAGTGGTTGCGCCGCGGCCGGAAGATTCCACCGAGGCATTCCGATGTGGACCGGAGCGGTCCGCTCAGGACACGTGGTCGGCGATGAAGGCCCGGATCCGCTCCGGGGAGCAGGGCCGGGCGAAGAAGTAGCCCTGGCCGGTCTCGCAGCCGATCTCGGCCATCCGCCGGGCCTGCGCGTGGGTCTCGACGCCCTCGGCGGTGACGGTGAGCCCGAGGGTGTGCGCGAGGTCGACGAGGGTGCCGACGATGCGGGCGTCGACCGGGTCGGCCTTCTCCGGGTCGCGCAGCCCGGACATGAACGATCCGGCGATCTTGAGCTCGTGCACCGGCAGGTGCCGCAGGTAGGCGAGGTTCGAGTAACCGGTGCCGAAGTCGTCGATCGCGATCCGCACGCCCATCTTCGTCAGCGCCCACAGCGTCTCGATGGGCTCGTCGGCGGTGCCCATCACGGCGCTCTCGGTGAGCTCCAGCTGCAACCGGGAGGGATCGAGGTGCGTCTCGCGCAGGATCGCCTCGACGTCGGAGGCGAGGTTCGGGTCCCGGGACTGGCGGACCGCGAGGTTGACGCTGACGAACGGGGCCGCGTCGCCGAACTCGTCCTGCCACTCCTTCGCCTGCCGGCACGCCTGCCGCAGCACCCAGCGGCCGAGCGGCACGATCAGCCCGGTCTCCTCGGCGAGCGAGATGAACCGGTCCGGCCCGAGCCTGCCGAGGTCGGGGTGCCACCAGCGGGCGAGGGCCTCGACGCCCACGACGCCGAACTCCCGCAGCCCGACCAGCGGCTGGTACTCGACGAAGAACTCCTCGCGCTCCAGCGCGGCGGGCATGGTGGCCGACAGCCGGTATTGGGCGACCTCGGTGGCGTTGCGCTCCGGGTCGAACAGCGCCCACTGCCCCTTGCCCTCGGCCTTCGCCCAGTACAGGGTCACGTCGGCGTCGCGCATCAGCTCGGCCGCGCTCTGCCCCTGCACCGGGCGCTCCACGATGCCGATGCTGGCGGAGACGGACAGCTCGTGGCCGCCGATGCGGACGGGTTCGACGAGCGCGTCCAGGATCTCGTCGGCGATCTCGATGGCCTGCTCGGTGCTGGTCGAATCCTCGATGAGGATGACGAACTCGTCGCCGCCCATCCGCGCCACCATCCGGTCCTCGCCCCGCACCGAGAGCGCGAGGCGCTCGGCCACGGCGACGAGCAGGTCGTCTCCGACGTGGTGACCGAGGCTGTCGTTGATGACCTTGAACCCGTCGAGGTCCATGTAGCAGAGCGCGACCCGGTCGCCGGACCGGCGGCTGCGCATCGCCGAGGTGAGCCGGTCCATGAACAGCGCCCGGTTCGGCAGCCCGGTGAGCGGGTCGTGCATGGCCTGGTAGCGCAACCGGTCCTGCAGCAGCTTCCGCTCGGTGACGTCCTCGACCATCGCGACCTGGTAGAGCGGCATCCCGTCCTCGCCGCGCACCAGCGAGACGATGACCTCGGTCCAGGCGCGGGTGCCGTCCGGCCGGGTGAACTGCTTCTCCACCCGGTACTGGTCGCGCTCGCCGCGCACCAGCTCCTCGTAGAGCCGCCAGAAGCCCTCGGAGTCGGCGGGGTGCAGCCAGTCGTGCATGGTCATCCGGCGCAGCTCCTCGCTGGCGCGCCCGAGGATGCGCCGCAGCGAGGAGTTCACCTCCAGCACGTGCCCGGCCATGTCGGCGATGCAGATGCCGATCGCGGCCTCCGCGAAGATCGCCCGGAACCGGGCCTCGCTGGTGCGCAGCGCCTGCTCCACCGCGTCCCGGGCGTCGAGCACGGCCTGCCGGATGGCTTCCTGCTCGTCGAGGGTGCGTTTGCGGGCGGCCTGCACGAACCCGGTGCACAGCGAGCCCTGCAACGCCGCGATGCGCCGCCGCCGCTCGTGGTCCTCGGTCAGGTGCAGCGCGCCCAGGAAGCGGTCGCCGAGCAGGTCCACGGTGCGGGCCAGCGAATCGGCGCTGGTGAAGTGCACGGCGACGAGGTCGTCGCCGACGTCGTGCGCGGGCCCCGGTTCGAACGGGTCGGACAGCAGCGCTTCGAGCAGGCGGTCGGTGTAGCCGAGCAGCCTGCCCTCGACCTCGGCGCTGGTCATCGGGACGTAGCTGGTGCCCATCAGCGCCTGGGCCCAGTCGGCCGCGAATCGCCTGCGGTCGGCTCTGCTCACCGCCGGCTCCGTCTCCTGAGCGCTGGTGAGCGGCGTGGTCCACCCCGTCATGCGCGTGGCGCCCCTCCGCTCGTCTGTCGTCGGCTCGCCCCCTCGCCCCTGGTCCGGTTCGCCCTGGTGGAACGGGTCGTTCGGAGCATACGACCGGCACCGAGGGGAGGTCGAACCATGCACATCCGCCCACCCAGGGTAGCCATTCGCGTCGAACCGGCAGGCCAGCAGCCCCTCGCGGCGGGTCGGCGGGACGTCGTTTCACCCGACGGTCGAGTCCGGGCCGCGCACGAAGTGCGGATTCCCCTCACCAGGGCTGAGATGTCGTCAGGAGGATCACGCAGTCCGGATTGCGCCGTTCCGGCTAATCATCCCGTTCCGCCGTGCCGCCCCGAGCCCCATTCGACACACTTCCGTTCCAGTTGCCGCGCTTCCCCCGCCCCTATCCCCGAGAGGGCCCCTTCGATGACGCATTCGAGTGGACGCGCTCGCCGGCGCGGCCTGATCTCCCTACTCTCGATCACCTGGGCGTGCGCGCTGCTCGCGGTGCCCGCGCACGCAGGCACCTCTCCCTCCCGAATGGAGCAAGCCATGAGCTCCCAGGTGAACGAACCCGTTGATCACGCGATGGGGTCCCAGATCCGCAAGCACGAGGGCGAAGGCGAAGGCGAAGCCCGCGCGGTTCCCGAGGCCTCGCCGCTGGCGACCGTCGAGGGCATCGACGTCAGCGGCCACCAGCGCAACGTGGACTGGCCCGCCCACTGGAACCAGGGCAAGCGGTTCGCCTTCGTCAAGGCGACCGAGGGCACCACCTACGAGAACCCGTACTTCGCCCAGCAGTACAACGGGTCCTACGACATCGGCATGATCCGCGGCGCCTACCACTTCGCGCTGCCGGACGTCTCCAGCGGCGCGGCGCAGGCGAACTTCTTCGTGGACAACGGCGGAGGCTGGTCGCCGGACGGCAAGACGCTGCCGGGGGCGCTGGACATGGAGTACAACCCCTACGGCGACACCTGCTACGGGCACTCGCCGAACTCGATGACCGCGTGGATCAAGGACTTCTCGGACACGTACTTCCACCGCACCGGCCGCTACCCGGTGATCTACACCAGCACGAGCTGGTGGGACCGGTGCGCGCGCGGGGACTTCAGCTCGACCAGCCCGCTGTGGATCGCCCGGTACGCGGGCTCGGTCGGCGCGCTGCCGTACAACTGGGGCTTCCACACCTTCTGGCAGTACAGCTCGACGCCGATCGACCAGAACGCCTTCAACGGGGGCTACGCGCAGCTGCAGGCCATCGCCCGCGGCTGATCGCCGCCCGGACGCGCCCCGCCCGCCCCGCTCGCGCCGGGGCGGGCGGGGCGTTCGTCGTGCGGGCCCCGGTTCGCCGGATCCGCGCCGCCGACGCCGGTCGAGCTGCGATGATCATCCGCATGGGTGACGTCGATCCGCGCTCCGGGGCACCGGTGCGGCGGGAGCGCCGCGCGGGGCTGGTGCTGACCATCGCGCTCGCCGTCGCGGTGCTGGCGGCGACGAGCACCGGGCTGCTGCTGTTCGACCAGCGCAGCACCGGCGCGGACGCGCTGCGCACGGGCGGGCTGGCTGCGGGCTCGGTCGTCGCGCTCTACGCGCTGTGGCTCAACGACCGCAGGCGCCGCGTCGAGGAGCGGCGGCAGGAACTCGACCAGCGGCGGCAGGAGCTCGACCGGGAGCGCTACGACCTGGAGCGCAGGCGGCAGGAGCTGGAGGACCGGCGCACCGATCACGACCGGGACCGCGCCGACGACGAGCGCTTCGCCCGCGCCGTGGAGCTGCTCGGGCACGAGGCGGACCAGGTGCGGGTCGGCGCGATGCACGCGCTCGCGGGGCTGGCGCGCGGCCGCCCGCACTACGCGCAGACCGTGCTGGACGTGCTGTGCTCCTACCTGCGCCGACCGTTCGGGCATCCGAAGTGGACGCTTCCCGAGCTGCTGCCCGAGGGTGAACAGCCCTCGATCGCGCCCGAGCTGGAGCGGGAGCGGCACGCCAGGCAGACCGCGCAGCGCCTGATCATCGAACTGCTGCCGACGCGGGACGATCCGGACCCGCCGATCTACGACCTCGACCTGACCCGCGCCTGGCTGGAGCGCTTTAGCCTGGCGGATCGCGTGGTCGGGCGAGTCGCCGCCTACCGCTGCCGGTTCCGGCACACCACGAACCTGAGCCGCGCGCTGTTCCACGGCAACGCGCACTTCCGGGATTCGGTGTTCCTGGGCCGGATCCGGGCAACGGATTCGATCTTTCACCGCGCCGTCGAGCTGCGCGGCATCCGCACGGTCGAGCCGTGCGACTTCGACCGGGCGCGGTTCGCGCGGAACGCGGACCTGAAGCGGATGAACTGCGCGCGCCGGTGGTTCGTCCGGGACGTCGAGTTCGGCGGTGCGGTCGATCTGCGCTCGGCGCGGCTCACCGGCGGCATCGACCTGCGGCTGAGCGCTCCGCCGGGCGAGGTGCTGCTCGACGACCTGCTGGTCGCCGAGGGCTCCACCCTCCCCGCCGAGTGGGATTCCGTCGGGGCGCGGCAGGAGCAGGCGAATGCGTGAGCACGGCCTGGCCGCGACCGTCACGCTCGCGGCCCTGGCCTTGTTCGGCGTCAGCACGGCGCTGCTGGTGTTCGACGGCCGGGTGAACGGCGCGGACGCGCTGCGCACCGGCGGTCTGGCGGCGGGTTCGGTGGTCGCGCTCTACGCGCTGTGGCTCAACGACCGGCGGAGGCGGGTCGACGAGAGCAGGCAGCGGCTGGAGGGGGCGCGCACCGAGCTCGACCGGGAGCGCATCGCCGACGAGCGCTTCGCCCGCGCCGTGGAGCTGCTCGGGCACGAGGCGGACCAGGTGCGGGTGGGCGCGCTGCACGCCTTGGCCGGGTTGGCCCGCAGCTCTCCCGGCCACACCCAGACCGTGCTGGACGTGCTGTGCTCCTACCTGCGCCGACCGTTCGGGCATCCGCACCACGACCACGGCGAGTGGGAGCGGGACGAACGCGACGCGGCGGACCGCGAGCTCCAGGTGCGGCTGACCGCGCAGCGGCTCATCACCGACCTGCTCCCGCCCGCCGAGGAGGACTCGCCCGCCTACGACCTGGACTTCACGAACGCGGCGCTGGAGTACTTCGACCTCTCCGGGCGCCGGATCGGGACCCTGGTGGCCAGGCACGCGCGGCTGTTCCACGACAACAACCTGAGCCGGTGCGAGGTGACGGGTCCGGCGTGGCTGACCGGGGCGTCCACCCGCGCGGGCGGCCGGTTCCGCTGCCGGGACGCGGTGTTCCGCGGCCGGGCCCAGTTCGCCGGGGTCGAGTTCGGCGGACCGGCCGCGTTCGACCGCTCGGTGTTCCACGGCGTGGCCGACTTCGACGGCGCGGCGCTGCACTCCGAGGTGAGCTTCGCGGGCTGCCGCTTCGAGGGCGCGGCGAAGTTCGCCGACGCCACCGTCGAGGGCACCGAGCTGGACGCGCTGCTGAGCGCGGCGGCCCACCGGCCGACGCCGCGGTAGCCGCCGCGCTTCCCGGTTCTGCCACCATGGGAAGCGGAACAGCGCTCCGGCGGCGCTGGGAGGGAGCGGCGCGGTGGACGAGGACACGACCCGGCCGAAGCGGGCGGACGCGCGGCGCAACGAGCGGACGCTGCTCGACGCGGCCGCCAAGGTCTTCGTCGCCTCCGGCGTGGACGCGCCCGTGCGCGACATCGCGGCGGAGGCGGGCGTCGGGCTGGGCACGATCTACCGCCACTTCCCGACCCGGTCGGACCTGATCATCGCCGTCTACCGGCACCAGGTCGACGCCTGCGCGGAAGCCGGGCCGGAGCTGCTGGCCAGCGGCACCTCCCCGTACGAGGCGCTGCGCCGGTGGATCGCGGAGTTCGTGGACTTCCTGATCACCAAGCACGGGCTGGCGCACGCGATGCAGTCCGATGACTCGGGGTTCGACGCGCTGCACGCGTACTTCCTGGACCGGTTGGTGCCGGTCTGCGCCGAGCTGATCGCCGCCGCCGAAGCCGCCGGGGAGGTCCGCTCCGATCTGCGGGCGCTCGAACTCATGCGCGGCGTCGGGAACCTCTGCATCGGCGCGGGCACCGATCCGCGCTACGACGCGCGCCACGTGGTCGGCCTGCTCGTCGACGGACTCCGCCGGACCTGAGCGCGGTTCCGCCCGGAACCGCGCATCGCACCAGATCAGCGCATTGTGCACATTGTTCCGAGCCCTGGCGGACATTGGGCCTTCGGCCACGAAGCGGGCGTGCTCATTGTTGGCTGGATACCGGGTCCCGGCCCTGCCTAGCGTCATCGGTGAGCGGCGCTCCGAGGGAGCGCCCGACACGCCACGGCCGATCGATCGAGATCGGCTCGAACTGGGAGGACCTCTCATGCGCTCGAAGGCATTCCGCCTCATCGCCGGAGCCACCGCCGGCACCGCCGCCTGCATGGCGCTGCTCGTCGCGCCCGCCTCGGCCGCGCCGGACATGGGCACCAAGGCCGGCCACACCTACTCGGTGACGTGCAAGGGCGGCAAGGCGAACCTGTCCTGGTCCACCGGCACCATCAACACCCGGGTCTACTACAACAACCACTGCTCGACCACGGCCAAGGTCTCGGTGCAGCTGTCCGACGCGGAGAACACCTGGCTGGAGTGCCTGTCCATGCCGGCGGGCACGAAGAGCAGCAAGGAGTTCAACCACGGCCTCACCGGCTCCATCGACAAGATGATCAAGGGCTGCTGAGCCGGGCTCGCGGCCGCCCCGCCCGCCCGATCCAGCCGGGCGGGCGGGGCGGTCACCCGCGGGGGAGCGTCACTCGGCGGCGCTCTGGCTGATCGGGGTGGCGATCAGCACGTCGCCCCGGATGGGCTCGTCGGCGGGCCAGGCCGCGATCTCGTGGGCGGCGGGGCCGTCGGGGACGCCCGGGAGGTTGAACTCGACGGTGCTGGGCACGGCCGGGTTGGCCGGGGCGTCGACCTTCTGCAGGATCCGGGAGATCCCGAACAGGCTCCCGTCCACGCTCACCGGGTCCGCCGGGGCGTGGTCGACCTGGACCTCGACGCCCGGGATCTGGTTCGCGCCGTCGGAGAAGGCGAAGTCGGCGGGGCCGCCCTCCAGCTTGCAGTTGGTGTGCGGGGAGGCCGCGGTGTACTTGACCAGGAACGCTTCGTACTCGCCCGGCTCGGCGAGGTCCCTGGTCACCTCGACGTTCACGTCGTCGCTGGTGCACAGCGTGTCGCTGGGATTCGCCAGCGCGGAACCGGCGGTCAGCGTGGTCAGGCCGAGGGTCGCGCCCGCGACGGCGGTGACGGCGACGGTGCGGGTGAGCTTCATGGTCTGCCTCCTGGCTCGATCGGCTTCTCGATCATCAAGACGCCCGGCGGCCGCGCGGGATGTCCCGGAATGCGATGTGCCACAGCGGAGCAACGCGGACCGGGCCGAGACGTCCGCGCGGGAGCCGTGCCGCGCCGATTGAGCCGTTCGCCGCGCTCCGGGCCGGAGCGAGCGGCTTCGCGCTGGAGGCCACCGCGGCTCGGGTCGCGAGGGTCACCAGCGGGACGCCGCTGCCCGACGAAGCCGGTTCGACGAGAGGGCGCGGAACGCGGGGCGCCGCTGCGCCCACCGCGAGCTGGGCGTCCCCGGCTCCGACTTCCGCGGGCGTCCCGCGAGCGGGCCGGGCACCGGTGCGCGCGGAACCGCTCCGCCCGCATCGGATCGACCCTCGAACGAGAACGGCCCGTCCCCCCGCGACGGCGGGAGGACGGGCCGGTTCGTCGGTCAGGTCAGCCGAACAGCGCCGGGAGGGTGCCCTCCCAGGCCGCGCGGAGCTCCACGAGCGGGATCTCGGCGACGTCCTGGATGTCCAGAGTCGACGAGCCCGCGTCGGCGACGCCGACCTTCGCGCAGGGCAGCTCGCGCGCCGCGCACATCTCGGTGAACCGCAGTTCTTCGCTGCGCGGCACGGCCACCAGCACGCGGCCCGAGGACTCCGAGAACAGCGCCACGAACGGATCGGCGCCCTCGGGCAGCACCACGCGGGCGCCGCACTCGCCGATCAGCGCGGTCTCCACCAGCGCCTGCGCCAGCCCGCCCTCGGAGAGGTCGTGCGCGGCGGAGATCATGCCGTCGCGGGAACCGGCGACCAGCACCTCGGCCAGCAGCTTCTCCCGGGCGAGGTCGACCGCCGGCGGGGCGCCGCCGAGGTGGTCGTGGGCGACGCGCGCCCACTCCGAGCCGCCGAACTCCTCGCGGGTGTCGCCGAGCAGCAGCAGCGTCTCGCCCTCCTCGCCACCGATGCCGGTGGGGATGCGGCGGGTGACGTCGTCGATCGTGCCGAGCACGCCGACCACCGGCGTCGGCAGGATCGGCTGGCTGCCGGTCTGGTTGTAGAAGCTGACGTTGCCGCCGGTCACCGGGATGCCCAGCTCCGCGCAGCCGTCCGCGAGCCCGCGCACGGCCTCCTGGAACTGCCACATCACGCCCGGGTCCTCGGGTGAACCGAAGTTCAGGCAGTTGGTCACCGCCATCGGCGTGGCGCCGGTGGTCGCGACGTTGCGGTAGGCCTCGGCCAGCGCCAGCTGCGCGCCCGCGTACGGGTCGAGCCGCGTGTAGCGGGCGTTGCAGTCGGTGGCCACCGCGATGCCGCGGCCGGTCTCCTCGTCGATGCGCAGCACGCCGCCGTCCGACGGCTGCGCGAGCACCGTGTTGCCCCGCACGTAGCGGTCGTACTGGTCGGTGACCCACTCGCGGGAGCACAGGTTCGGCGACGCCGCCATCGTCAGCACGGTCTCGCGCAGTTCGTCCGGGGTGGACGGGCGAGCGAGGGTGTTCGCGTTGTCGGCGACGATGAGGTCCTGCGCGCTGGGGCGCTCCACCGGGCGCTCGTAGACCGGGCCCTGGTGCGCCACCGTGCGCGGCGGCACGTCCACGACGAGTTCGTCGTGCCAGTAGATCTCCAGGTTCTCCCCGTCGGTGACCTCGCCGATCACCGTCGCGAGCACGTCCCACTTCGCGCACACCGCCATGAACTCGTCCACGCGGGACGGCTCGACGACGGCGCACATGCGCTCCTGGGACTCGCTGGAGAGGACCTCCGCGGGGTTCATGCCCTCGGCGCGCAGCGGCACCTGGTCCAGGTCCACGCGCATCCCGCCGTCACCGGCCGAGGCCAGTTCGGAGGTCGCGCAGGACAGACCGGCGCCACCGAGGTCCTGGATGCCCACGACCAGGCCGGAGTGGTACAGGTCGAGGCAGCACTCGATGAGCACCTTCTCGGTGAACGGGTCGCCGACCTGCACGCTCGGCAGCTTCTTGCGACCGGAGGGAGCCCCGCCCTCGGCGTCGTCGAAGGTCTCCGAGGCCAGCACCGACACGCCGCCGATGCCGTCGAGACCGGTGCGCGCACCGAACAGGATGATCTTGTTGCCCGCTCCGCTGGCGTGCGCCAGGTGCAGGTCCTCGGTCTTCATCACGCCGACGCACATGGCGTTGACCAGCGGGTTGCCCGCGTAGGACTCGTCGAACACGACCTCGCCGCCGATGTTCGGCAGGCCCAGGCAGTTGCCGTAGCCGCCGACGCCCGCGACCACGCCGGGCAGCACCCGGCGGGTGTCCGGCGCGTCGGCCGGGCCGAAGCGCAGCGGGTCCGCCACCGCGACCGGGCGGGCGCCCATCGCCATGATGTCGCGGACGATGCCGCCGACACCCGTGGCCGCGCCCTGGTAGGGCTCCACGTACGACGGGTGGTTGTGCGATTCGAGCTTGAACGTGACGGCCCAACCGTCACCGATGTCGACCACACCGGCGTTCTCGCCGATGCCCGCGAGCATCTTCTCCCGCATCTCCGGCGTGGTCGTCTCGCCGAAGTACTTCAGGTGGACCTTCGAGGACTTGTACGAGCAGTGCTCGCTCCACATCACCGAGTACATCGCCAGTTCGGCGTCGGTGGGGCGGCGGCCGAGGATCTCGCGGATCCGCTGGTACTCGTCGTCCTTGAGGCCGAGCTCGCGGTACGGCTGGTCGAGCTGCGGCGAGGACTTCGCGACACCCACGGTGTCCAGCTCCGGGCGCTCCGCGACCGGATCGCTCTCCGGCCCGGCTGCGACGGCGCGCACCGCCGCCGCGGTCGCGTCTTCGGGGTTGTTGCTCACGCTGCCACCAGTACGTCGAGAACGGACAGGAACATGCCGAGGCCGTCGTCGGTAGGCCCGGTCAGCGGGTCGATGGCGTGCTCGGGGTGCGGCATGAGCCCCGCGACCCGGCCGCGCGCGTCGGTGATGCCCGCGATGTCGCGCAGCGAACCGTTCGGGTTGTCCTCGGCGTAGCGGAACAGCACGCGGCCTTCGCCCTCGAGCTCGTCCAGCACCGCCTGGTCGGCCATGTAGGCGCCCTCGCCGGACTTCAGCGGGACCAGCAGCTCGGCCCCCGCGTCGTAGCGGGAGGTCCACGCGGAGGTGTTGTTCTCCACCTTCAGCCACTGGTCGCGGCACACGAAGTGCAGCCCGGAGTTGCGGGTCAGCGCGCCCGGCAGCAGCCCTGCCTCGCAGAGGATCTGGAAGCCGTTGCAGATGCCGAGCACCGGCATCCCCTGCCCGGCCGCGCGCACGACCTCGCCCATCACCGGGGCGAACTTGGCGATCGCGCCGCAGCGCAGGTAGTCGCCGTAGGAGAAGCCGCCGGGCACGATCACGGCGTCCACGCCGCGCAGGTCCGCGTCGGCGTGCCACAGCGGGACCGCCTCGGCGCCGCAACGGCGAACGGCGCGCTGCGCGTCGACGTCGTCGAGGGTGCCGGGGAAGGTGATGACGCCGATCTTGGGGCTCATGCTTCCACCCGCCGCACGGTCCACTCCTCGATGACCGTGTTGGCCAGCAGCGTCTCAGCGATCTTCTCGAGCGTGGCGTCGTCGACGTCGTCGGCGACCTCCAGCTCGAACCGCTTTCCTTGGCGGACTTCGGAGATGCCCTCGAAGCCGAGCCGGGGCAGCGCGGAGGCCACCGCCTGACCCTGCGGGTCCAGAATCTCCTGCTTGGGCATGACGTCGACGACGACTCGGGCCACGGGCGATGCTCCCGGATTCGTGCAGATCCAGCCGCCCGTGCGAGGGACGGCGATGGATGTCCAGCAGTACCCGCGAAGGGTAACTGAGCTGCGGGTTCGCCTTCGCAGACAGGGGTCCGGGAGCCCGGTGGCACCACCGCGGCGGCCGAGACCGGACGCCGCGCCTGGGGAGCGTGACCAGCGGAACGATTTCCGGAACGATCCGATCAGGACCAATCCGGAAGAACGAATTCGATCGCCGAGAACCATTCTCCCGGCTGTGTCCTCCGTTACGGAGACCGGTTTTCCCGGAACATTCGAGGGGGTTCGCGCGTAATACCGGCAGCACCGCGGACCAGCGGAGCCGATTCACCGACCGGCCACCCTCCGATTCGCGAAAGCCCAGCTCCCGGCCCGGACGCGCACGAACGGGCCGGGTGGTCCGCCACCGCGGGCGCGCGAGTTCCCCCACCGCGCGACGCGGGGCGGAGGGGATTCCGGATTTCCCCCAGCGGAATCCCCGCGATGCTTCCCGTCGCGCGCGACCCTCCTCGGTCAGCGGCGCGACGGGAAGCTCGTCTCGAACTCGATTCCGCCGCATTCCACGTCGCACCGGAATGGGCGCGCGGGTCCGCGGAAATCGTTGTCCGCGCCGCGCCGCGGATGCGGGCCGGGCGGCTCGGCCCGCCGCCCGGGGGTCTGCGACGCTGACGGGACAGTGCCGGAGCCCACACGGAGGTCAGCCGATGAAGATCACCCACTTCGGACACGCGTGCGTCCTGCTCGAAACCGAGCGGGCCCGCTTGCTGATCGATCCGGGCGCGTTCTCCACCGGGTTCGAGGACCTGCGCGACCTGGACGCGGTGCTCATCACCCACCAGCACTTCGACCACGTGGACGCCGAGCGGCTGCCCGCGCTGCTCGACGGCAGCCCCGGTGCGCGGCTGGTCACCGACTCCGAGACCGCCGGGGTGCTCTCCGAGCAGGGCTTCCGCCCGGAGGTCGCGCGGGTCGGCGACGCGCTGGAGCTCGGCGGGGCCGCCGTGCACGTCGTCGGCGGGACGCACGCCGAGATCCATCCCGAGGTGCCCGTGCCGGAGAACATCGGGCTCGTCGTCGACCACGGCGCCTTCTACCACCCGGGCGACTCGTTCCACGTGCCCGAGCAGCGGATCGACGTGCTGGGGCTGCCCACCGGGGCCCCGTGGCTGAAGCTGTCCGAGGCCGTGGACTTCCTGCGGGCCGTGGCGCCGCGCGCGGCGGTGCCGATCCACGAGGCCGTGCTGGCCTCGCCCGCGATGCACTACCGGATGTTCGAGCAGCTCGCGCCGCAGGGCACCGACGTCGCCGTGCTGGAGCGCGCCGAGCCGACCACCGTCTGACCCGAACCGGTCCCGGCGAGCGGCGGTCAGCTCGACAGCGGGTCGAGGTTGAGCACCGGCCCGACCGCACGACGCCGCTTCGGCGCGGGCGCGCCCGCGAACGCGGCGTAGGTGGCAGGGCGGGCGCCGTGGTGCAGCGCCAGGTCGATCGCCTCCAGCACCGCCGTGCGCGGGCCGGGCCGGGCCAGGTCGGCCGCGTCCACCGCGAGCCGCACCGACCGCCCCCGCCGCGCAGCGCGGGCCGCGCCCAGCAGCAGCGCGCGGCACCACCACGGCTCCGCCCGCGCCCCCGGCCCCAGCGCGTGCAACCGGGCGCGGTGCACCCGGCCCGTGCCGAGCTCGTGCACGGTCAGCGCGTCCGCGCACACCGCGAACTCCTGGTGGCGCAGCGCCGCCAGAGTGCCCGGGGAGGACAGCCAGCGCGGCGGCACGAAGACGTCGGTGCGCAGGCCCAGCCGCTCCAGCGCGGCGCTCGCGGCGCGCAGCCGCAGGCCCGCCTCGTGCGCCGGGAGCGCGGCGAACTCGGCGCCCCGCACCGCGGCCAGCGCGCCCGAGGACACCACCCTCGGCAGCAGGCGCTGACCGGAGGGGGCGTGGTCGAAGCCGTGCAGCGCCACCGCGTCACCCCCGCGCTGCCGGGCGCGGGCCCACGCGGCGCACGGGCGGTCCGGGGCGGGTGGCGCGGCACCGCTCGGGCGCGGCGCGACGAGCAGGGTCAGCGGAATCCGCCGCAGGTCCAGCTCAGCGGCGAACGCGGCGCAGCGGTCCAGGGCTCGATCCCCGAGCCCCGACAACGAGACGACCAGCGAGGTACCCACGGCTCACCATTGGGGCGGATCCGGGTGGCGAGACCCTGACGGGCCGGTGACCGGCGGGCGCGGATCCGGCGAACGTCCGGTCAGGCCGGGGTCGGCCAGTCGGCGAGGTCCCGGCCGGTGATCCGCTCGTACGCCTCCACGTAGCGCGCCCGGGTCGCCGCCACGACGTCCTCCGGCAGCGGCGGCGGGGGCACGTCCGAGGACCGGTCCCAGCCGGACTCCGGCGAGGTCAGCCAGTCGCGCACGTACTGCTTGTCGAAGGACGGCCGCGCCCGGCCCGCCTCGTGGCCGGCGGCGGGCCAGAACCGGGAGGAGTCGGGGGTGAGGACCTCGTCGCCCAGCACCAGGCCGTCCGCGCCCACGCCGAACTCGAACTTGGTGTCGGCGAGGATCACTCCCCGGCTCTCGGCGTGCTCGGCGGCGCGCGCGTAGACCCGCAGCGTGAGCTCGCGGAGCTGCTCGGCGCGTGCCCGGCCGACCTCGGCGACCACGGCGTCGAAGCTGACGTTCTCGTCGTGCGCGCCCAGCTCCGCCTTCGCGGCCGGGGTGAAGATCGGCTCCGGCAGCCGGGACGCCTCGGTCAGGCCAGGCGGCAGCTCGATGCCGCAGACGGCGCCGGTCGCGCGGTAATCGGCGAGGCCGGAGCCGGTGAGGTAGCCGCGGGCCACGCACTCCACCGGCAGCATCTCCAACCTGCGCACCAGCAGCGCCCGCCCCCGCACCTCGGCGGGGATGCGCGGGTCGTCGGCGGCGACCACGTGGTTCGGCACCACGTCGGCGAGCAGGTCGAACCAGAACACGCTCATCGCGGTGAGCACCCGCCCCTTGTCCGGGATGGGCGTGTCGAGCACGTGGTCGTAGGCCGAGATGCGGTCCGACGCGACCATCAGCAGGTGCTCGTCGTCCACGGCGTGCAGCTGGCGAACCTTGCCCGCGGCGATCTGCGGGTATGCGGAGAGTGCGACCACCCGGCGATTGTCCCCCACCGGCGCGCGGGCCTCGCTGGCCGGGGCGAACAGGCCCTCCCCGTTCACCCGGCGGGACCGGGTGAGCGGGGAGCGCCCCGCGAGGTCAGAGGATCGGGGACGGGGCGTAGGCGGCCGCCTCCGGGTGCCGGGAGGCGATCTCCTCGACCGCGGCGACGACGGCCGCGACCTGGTCGCCCGCCGCGCCGGTGAACGAGAGCCGGTCCGCCAGCAGCTCGGCCAGCGCGGTCCCGTCCAGCGGGATCCGCTCGTCGGCGGCGAGCCGGTCGAGCAGGTCGTTGCGCTCGACGCCCCGCTCCCGCATGGCCAGCGCCACCGCCACCGCGTTCTCCTTGATCGCCTCGTGCGCGGTCTCGCGACCGACCCCGGCCCGCACCGAGGCCATCAGCACCTTGGTGGTGGCCAGGAACGGCAGGTAGCGGTCCAGCTCGCGGGCGACCACGGCCGGGTAGGCGCCGAACTCGTCGAGCACCGTCAGGAAGGTCTCCACCAGCCCGTCGAAGGCGAAGAAGGCGTCCGGCAGCGCGATGCGGCGCACCACGGAGCAGGAGACGTCGCCCTCGTTCCACTGGTCCCCGGCCAGCTCCCCGGTCATCGAGGCGTAGCCGCGCAGCACCACGGACAGGCCGTTGACGCGCTCGCAGGAGCGGGTGTTCATCTTGTGCGGCATGGCGCTGGAGCCCACCTGGCCGGGCTGGAAGCCCTCGGTGACCAGCTCGTGCCCGGCCATCAGCCGGATCGTCTTCGCGACCGAGGAGGGCGCGGCGGCCAGCTGGGACAGCGCGGTGACGACCTCGAAGTCCAGCGAGCGCGGATACACCTGGCCGACGCTGGTGAGCGCCGTGCCGAAGCCGAGGTGCGCGGCGACGCGGCGCTCCAGCTCGGCGAGCTTCGCGGGATCCCCGAGCAGGTCGAGCATGTCCTGCGAGGTCCCGACCGGGCCCTTGATCCCGCGCAGCGGGTAGCGGGCCAGCAGGTCCTCCAGCCGCCCGAACGCCACGAGCAGCTCGTCGGCGGCGGTGGCGAAGCGCTTGCCGAGCGTCGTGGCCTGGGCGGCGACGTTGTGCGAGCGGCCCGCCATCACGAGCTCGCCGTGCTCGGCGGCCAGCTTCGCCAGCCGCGCCAGCACCGCCACCGCGCGGTCGCGGACGTGCTCCAGGCTGCGGCGGACCTGCAGCTGCTCGACGTTCTCGGTGAGGTCGCGGGAGGTCATGCCCTTGTGCACGTGCTCGTGACCGGCGAGGGCGTTGAACTCCTCGATCCGGGCCTTCACGTCGTGCCGGGTCTGCCGCTCGCGCTCGGCGATCGAGTCCAGGTCCACCTGGTCGATCACCCGCTCGTAGTCGGCGACCGCGCCCTCGGGCACGTCGACGCCGAGGTCGGCCTGGGCGCGCAGCACCGCCAGCCACAGCTGCCGTTCCAGCACGATCTTGTGCCGCGGGGACCACAGCTCGACCAGCTCCGGCGAGGCGTAGCGGTGGGCGAGCACGTTCGGGAGGTGGGGCTTGACCGTCACGACTGGCCAGGATACTTCCCGGCGGTTCCCGGCCCGCTCACCACCGGAGGACCGGTCGCGCGGGCGGCGAGGCGCCCGGGGCCGCGCCGCCCCCGGCGACGGCGGAAGCGTCCGGGCTCGCGTCCGAAGCGGACGGTTAGGATCGGCGGACATGACAGCGGCCACCCCGAAGGGCGAGCGCCGCCGCAGGGCCCTGGTCGAGGCGGCGGTGGAGCTGCTCGCCGATGGCGGGCTCGAAGCGGTCCGGCATCGCGCGGTGGCCGAGCGGGCCGGGCTGCCGCTCGCCTCCACCACCTACTACTTCGACTCGCTGGACGACCTGATCGCGGCGGCCGTGGAGCAGGAGGGCCGCGCCGAGCTGGCCGCGGGCCGCGCCCGGCTGGACGCGCTGGCCGCCGAGCTGCGCACCGCGGACGCGGTCGCGGAACTGGTGCTGGACCTGCTGCTGGGCCGCGACTCGCGGGACGGCGGGACCGAACCGGTGCTGCTGCGCTACGAGCGGCTGGTGGGCTCGCCCCGGCGGCCGTACCTCGCGCCGCTGATGCGGGAGCTGACCGGGGAGCTGCGCCAGCTGCTGCACGAGATCCTGGAGCGCAGCGGCAGGCCGGTCGGCCCCGACCGGCTCACCGAGCTGATCTTCCTGGTGGACGGCGCGGTGCTCAACGCGCTCATCGAGAGCGATCCCGATCCGCGCGCCGCCGCCCGCCGGGTGCTGCGGTCCCACCTGGGCTGACGGCCCCGCCCACCGCCGCGCGGCCCCGCATCGGGGTCCGGTTCAGAACCGCGGCGCAAGCTCGTCGGCGAGGACGGGGACCCGGTCCGCGAACGGAGCCCTGGCCGAGCCCTCCGGCTCGCTGAGCACCGTGAGCGTGCGGCCGCTCGCCGTGGGCACCTCGGCCACGGCCGTGTTCGCCGCGCGGCCCTCCGTCGGCGCGGGCCGCGAACCGCGCGGGCTCACCATCACCGAGATCTTCCCGGCCGTGGCGCCCTCGCGGATCGGCACCGCGGCCGTGCGCGCACCGATCGGGCAGGACCCGCGCGCCCCGGTGGGCGTGGTGCCCGCCGACTCCGGCAGCCGCTCGCGCAGCGCGGCCGACAGCGCCGCGTCCGCCGGACCGCAGCCGTCGGCGGCCATCGGGTCGCCCAGGGTGATCGGCCCCGAGCGCGGTGTGGTGCCGGTGCCCGGCTGCTCGTTCGGGAGCGCCATCGGCGACTGCGTCGGCTCCGCCGGGGGCTGCGCGACGGGGGAGCCCGCCTGGCCGAGCAGGCCGGTGCCCACGCCCACGCCGCCGACCAGCACGGCCGCCGCGACCAGCGAGCCGCCGGCCAGCGCCGTGCGACGGCGGGCGGTGACCCGGCGCGACCCGCGCACGACGTCGTCGGTGCCGAAGGACGCCTCGGGCGCGTCGCCGGCCGCGTTCTTGAAGAGCTGTTCGAGCTCGGTCTCGTTCATCTGCCGCACCTCCTCACGACGTCGATCGAAGATCGTCGAGCTGGCCGCCCAGGGCCTCCCGCAGCGCCTCCAGCCCTCGGGCCGACTGGCTCTTCACGGTGCCCTCGCTGCACTTCATGACCTCGGCGACCCCGGCGACGTCGAGCCCCTCCAGGAATCGCAGCACCAGCACGGCGCGCTGCTTCGGTGGAACCTTGCGCAGGCCCGCGACCAGCGTCTGCCTGGTGGCGATGCCGTCGTCGACCGCCCCGGACTCCACCGGCCGGTCCGGGAGCACGTCGGTGAACCGCTCCCGCCGCCACGGGCGCCGGGACTCGTCGATCACCGCGCGGCTGAGGGTGCGGCGCACGTACGCGTCGAGCGCGCCCTTGTCCCGGACCTTGCGCCAGTGCCGGTGCAGGGAGATGAACGCGGTCTGGGCCAGGTCGTCCGCGCGGTGCCAGTCACCGCACATCATGTACGCCATCCGACGCACCGCCTCCCGCCGAGCCGCGAAATACTCCGCGAACTCCTGCTCCTCGCGCTGGTCCACGCGGACACTCCGCTCGTCCGTGCTTGCACTACTGGGACGGTGCTCCCGTCCCCGGCGGTTGCACGCCGCCGGGAACCGATGACACGCGAGAGGAAACCTTAGAGCCTCCGCCGACGGCGCAGGGGCCGGACCGCCCGTCGCCCGGCGCGAGTCGCGGCGCCGTCGCCCGCGGCGCGAGGTCCCGCCGCCCGCCCCACCGCACGACGCGGGGCGCGGGGAGGCGACCAGCGGTTTCGCCCCCGGCGAGGGCCGTTCCCGAGGTGGCTCCCGCACCCGGGGACCGCCCGGGGCACCGGCCGTCGGCGGGGTTCGGGTGGCCTCCAGTTGCCCGCACCCCCCGCCGGTGTGGTGTGATCGGTTCGTGACCAAAACGGCCTCCATCGACCTTCGTTCCGACACGGTCACGCGTCCCGATCAGCGGATGGCCACCGCGATGGCCCGTGCCGAGGTCGGCGACGACGTGCTCGACCACGACCCGACGATGCGCGAGCTGGAGGAGAAGGCCGCGCAGGTGCTGGGCACCGCAGCCGCGCTGTGGGTGCCCAGCGGCACCATGGGCAACCTGATCGCGCTGTTCGTGCACCTGCGCCGGGGCGACCGCTTCCTGGCGCCGCGCGGCGCGCACGTGCTCAACCACGAGCTCGGTTCCGCGGCCTGGCTGGCGGGTGGGATGCCGGAGCCGCTGGACTGGGACGCCGGACCCGGGCGCCCCACCGCCGACTCGGTCCGCGCGCACGCGAGCGGGGACCGCCGCTACGACGCCCTGCACACCACCCTGTTGTGCCTGGAGAACACGCACAACGCGGCGGGTGGCGCGGTGGTGCCGCCGCACGAGCACGCCCGGCTCGCCGCCGCCGCCCGCGACCGCGGCCTGCGGGTGCACCTGGACGGGGCGCGGATCTGGAACGCCGCGACCGCCCTGGAGCTGCCGCCCGCCGCGCTCACCGTCGGCGTCGACACGGTGCAGGCCTGCCTGAGCAAGGGGCTCGGGGCGCCGGTGGGGTCCGTGGTGGCCGGGACCAGCGACTTCATCGCCGAGGCGCGCCGGGTGCGCAAGATGCTCGGCGGCGGGGTGCGCCAGGGCGGGGTGCTCGCGGCGGCCGGGCTGGTCGCGCTGGAGCGGGTGCCGGAGCTGGCCGACGACCACGCGAACGCGCGACGGCTCGCCACGGGTCTGGGCGAGCTCGGCTGGGAGGTCACCGAGCCGCAGACCAACATCGTGCTGGCCGAGGTGCCGGACGTGCCGCTCACCTTGGACTGGCTGGCGGGGATCGGGGTGCTCGCGGTGCCGATGGGCGGCCACGTGCGCTTCGTGACCCACCGCGACGTCGCGAGCCGAGACGTCGCGGAGGTCCTGCGCCGCGTCGCCGACAGCACCGACCGGCCGGCGGGAATCCCCCAGGCGGGCTGACACCGCTCCGGCGGCGCGGGCGGCTCGCGGGGCCTCAGCGGCGGTGGCGCCCCGGAGGCCGCCGCTCAGCGGCTCCGCCGCGCCCGGCCGCGGCGCGGGGCGGTCGCGGCCGAACCGGCCTCGGCCGCCGGGCGGCTACTTCGAGCCGATCTTCTTGCGGTCCCCCGCCCAGCCGATCGCGGCGGTCGCCACGAACAGGACACCGCCGATGACGGCCAGCCAGAACAGGCCCTTGAGCACGAATCCGGCGACGGTGACCACCAGCCAGAGCGCCAGCAGCCCGCCGAGCACCTTCCACACCACACGACCACCCCGTCCGATCGAACGTCCCTGCTCCTCGAACGAACGACCCCCGCCCGAGGTTCCGCCGGGCCGGAGCCGATCCGGTCAGCGGAGCCAGGTCGCGAGGCGGGCGATGGCCTCGGCGATCTCCTCGGTGGCCCCGGCGAACGACATCCGGACGAAGCGGCCGCCGCGCTCCGGATCGAAGTCCAGGCCGGGCACCACGGCCACCCCGGTGTCCTCCAGCAACCGTCGGCACCAGGCCGCGGAGTCGTCGGTCAGCTCCCCGAGGTCGGCGTAGGCGTAGAAGGCGCCCTCGGCCGGAGCCACCCGTCGCACGCCGAGCTCCGCGAGCCCCGTCAGCAGCAGATCCCGGTTCGTCTCGTAGCGGCGCACGTGCGCCTCGACCTCGGCGTAGGCCTCCGGGCCGAAGGCCGCGACCGCCGCGTGCTGGGAGAGAGCGGGCGGGCAGAGGGTGAAGTTCCCGGTCAGGGAGTCCACCGCCCGCCGCAGCCGGGGCGGCACCAGCATCCAGCCGAGCCGCCACCCGGTCATGCACCAGAACTTGGAGAAGGAGTTCACCACGATCGCCTCGCGGGAGAACTCCCAGGCCGAGCGCAGCGGCTCGCCGTAACCGATGCCGTGGTAGATCTCGTCGCTGATCAGCTGCACGCCGCGCCGCTCGCACCAGCCCGCGAGCTCGCCCAGCTCCTCCCCGGTGAGCACGGTGCCGGTCGGGTTCGCCGGGCTGGCCACGATGAGGCCCCGCACCGGCTCGTCCAGCTCCTCCAGCATCTCGACCGTCGGCTGGAACCGGGTGCTCGCGTCGCAGGGCAGCTCGACGACCTCGCAGCCGAGCGCGCTGAGGATGTTGCGGTAGGCCGGGTAACCGGGCCGGGCCAGCGCGACCCGGTCGCCGTGGTCGAAGGCGGCGAGGAACGCCAGCAGGAACGCGCCGGAGGCCCCGGTCGTGGCGACCACGTCCTCGGGCCCGACCGCCAGGCCGTAGGCGCGGTCGCAGTGCCCGGCGACGGCCTCGCGCAGCTGCGGCAGGCCCAGCTGCTCGGTGTAGCCGAGCGCGTCCCGGCGCACGGCCTCGGCCGCGGCCTCGCGGACCGCCGCCGGCGCGGGCGTCGAGGGCTGGCCCACGGCCAGCGACACCACGTCGCCGCGCACCGCCTGCCGGGCTTTCGCGGCGGAGAGCACTTCCATGACCTGGAACGGCGGCACGTTCGCCCGCAGGGCGACCGCGGGTGCGCTGGGATCGAGCATGTCCCCAGCCTGCCACGCGGCCGCCGCCGCTCCCCGACCCGGATCAGTAGCCCTGGTAGCCGCCACCGCCCGCCATCGACTTCAGGCCCGGATGGCCCTCGAAGCCGCCGTAGCGGTCGAAGGTGTAGCGGACCCCGGCGATGATGTTGTCGACCGGGTCGTAGATGTCGTCGTGACCGGGGAGCTTGTGGGCCTGGAACGTCGGGTCGATGCACTGCATCAGGCCCTTCGACGGGGTCCCCTTCGCCGCGTTGGAGTCCCAGTCGTTGATGGCGTGCGGGTCGCCGCCGGATTCCTTCTGGATGATCGTCGCGATCTCGTCGATGTCGTCCTCGGTGACCGGGATGCCGTGGGCCTGGAGGATTCTGATGGCCTCCCGGATCCACCGCGCCACGTCACCCGGCGGCGGGCCGCCGATCGGCGGCCCGCCGCTGGAGCCGAGACCGCCCGAGCCGGCCGAGCCGCCGGATCCGGACGCACCGCCCTCGGAGCCACCGCCGCCGGACGAGCCACCGGACCCGGAGGTCCCGCCCGCCCCGGCGGCGTCCTGCCCCGGCCCCTGCCCCGGCTGGCCGGTCGTCCCCGCCTGCTCGGTCCGCGCCGGTTCCCGGACCTGCTCCCGGGGGGCGGCGATGCCCTCGCTCCCGGCCTCCGGGATCCGGGTGAAGGCGTCCGCCATCCCGCCCCGGGCCTCGCGGAGCGAGTCCAGCGCGGCGCTCAGGCCGCGGTTCGCCTCGGCGACCACGTCGGTGGCCTCCCGCGCGTGCGCTTCCATGGCGCGGGTGATCTCGTCGTCGCGGACCCGGGCGGCGAGCTCCCGGGCCACCGGATCGTCGGCGTGCGCGCGCTCCGCCCGCCGGAAGGCGTCCTCAGCGCGGCGCGCGTCGGCCAGCGCCCGCTCGCCGATGGCGCTCACCGCGTCCTTCCCGGTCCGCACCGCGTCCGCCGCCGAATCCAGCGCGGCCGCCGAGCCCTCCAGCGCCCGCGCGGCCGCGTCGAACCCGCCGCGCACCCGGGTCATGTGAGCGGCGAAGGCGTCCGCCGAGGCGCCGTGCCAAGCGCCGTCCACCGCGGTGGCCGAGGTCCGCACCCGCCCGTTCGCGTCCTCGGTCGCACCGCCCGACTCGCGCCAGCGCCGCGCGACGTCCCGGATCGCCTCCGGATCGGCGTCCTCGATCCGGCGCACCTGCTCGGCGAGCGCGGTCCCGCCCGGCTTGCCCGCGATCTCTCCCGAAATCCCCATCTCATCCCCCAGTTGGTCGGCCCGGAACCGATCCCGCCCCGGCCCGCGCTGCCGGGCCGCGAACGGGAGGTCAGATCCGCATCGAGTCGGCGTTGGCCCCGTCGACCTCCTCGACGCCGCGGCGCACCGCGTCGAGCGCCCCGCTGACGCCGCGCAGCAGCCGCTCGGCCGCGTCGAACTGCCGCTTGGCCTCGCCGTCGAGCTCCCCGATCGCGGCGGCCATCCCGGCGGCGGCGTCCAGCTCCCCGAAGATCCCGGCGGCGGCGGGCTTGTTCTCGAACTCGTCGCCGATGGCGCCGACCGGACCCGCCGCGCCCTCCATCGCGGAGCGGCACTCCTCCAAGGCCGCCACGTTGCCACCCGTGTCAGGCACGACCACTCCTCGCTGGACATCCCCGGGCCGACCGTCGGCCCCGGACACCGCGTCGGACGCGCCGCACCGGCACGCCGTTCCGCTTCGAGACGTGCTTATCAGCAACGGGGCCCGTCCGGCGGGCTTTCCGCGCGAGAGCGGTGGAGAGCACGACCGCGCGGCCCCGGCGGGGCTCGCGCGCGGTGCGATGCGGGGAGGCCGGTCAGCCGGGCGGGGCGATCTCCCCGCGAGAGGCGCGCAGCGCGATGTCGACCCGGTGGTGCGAGCCCGGCAGCCGGACGGTCGACACCCGCCGGTACGCCTCCTCGCGGGCCGCGGTGAGGTCCGCGCCGGTGGCCACCACCGACAGCACCCGGCCGCCCGCGGACAGCACGGCGCCGTCCTCCCGGCGCCGGGTGCCGGAGTGCAGCACGCCGGGCCCGTCGCCCCCGGTGATCACGTCGTCCACCCGGGGCCGGCCCGGGTAGCCCTCGGCGGCGACCACGACGGTCACGGCGGCGCCCGGCTCCCACTCCAGCGGCGGGACCGAGGCGAGCTCGCCGCGCGCCACGGCGTCCAGCAGCCCGGCCAGCGGGGTGTGCAGCAGCGCCAGCACCGCCTGCGTCTCCGGGTCGCCGAACCGGCAGTTGAACTCGATGACCTGCGGCCCGTTGGAGGTCAGCGCCAGGCCCGCGTAGAGCAGGCCGGAGAACGGGGTGCCGCGCTTCGCCAGCTCGTCCACGACCGGCTGCACCGCGGTGCGCACGACGGTGTCGGTGAAGCCCTCCGGCGCCCACGGCAGCGGCGCGTAGGCGCCCATGCCGCCGGTGTTCGGGCCCGCGTCCTCGTCGCCGACGCGCTTGAAGTCCTGCGCCGGCAGCAGCGGCACCACCGTGGTCCCGTCGACCAGGCAGAACAGCGAGGCCTCCGGGCCGTCCAGGAACGACTCCAGCAGCACCGGGTGCCCGTCGTCGAGCAGCGTCAGCGCGTGCGCGCGGGCCGCGTCGAAGTCGGTGGTGACCAGCACGCCCTTGCCCCCGGCGAGCCCGTCGTCCTTGACCACCCAGGTCGGGCCGAAGCGGGCCAGCGCGGCGTCGAGCCGCGCGGGGTTGTCCACCGTCTCGCTGTGCGCGGTGGGCACGCCCGCGGCGACCATGACGTCCTTCGCGAACGCCTTGGACCCCTCGATGCGCGCGGCTTCCCTGGACGGGCCGAAGCAGGGGATGCCCGCGGCGCGGACCGCGTCGGCGGCACCGGCGACGAGCGGGGTCTCCGGACCGAACACGACCAGGTCGGCCTTCCAGCCGGTCGCCAGCTCGGTCACCGCCACCGGGTCGGCGACGTTCACCGCGCGGGGCTCGGCGAGCGCGGCGATGCCCGCGTTGCCGGGAGCGCAGGCCAGGGCGGTCACCGCCGGGTCCTTCGACAGCGCCAGCACGATCGCGTGTTCCCTGCCGCCCGAACCGATCACGAGGATTCGCACGTGCGGAAGCGTAGAGCGTCCGCCCGCCGCCTGGCGCCAGCCCCCCGCCGCGCTGTGGCGAACCGGACACACCTGCCGGAACGGACCGGTCGCGCAGCGGGAGTTCACCCGCCCGCCGGACGCTCGTGCCGCGGTCGTCGATCGCCCGGGGCAGGGTCGGACCGGGCGCGCGGCCCGCTCCCGCGCGGCGAACTCCCCTGGAGGCAAGATGGTGCACCGGACGCGCCTGGCGGCGCTCGCCGTCTCGGCGGTCACCGCGCTCGGCGCCGTCGCCCAGCTCCCCTCGACCGCCGTTCCGGCGGCTCCCGAGCATCACGTCGAGGTGTTCGCGCACCGGGGCGCCTCCGGCTACCGGCCGGAGCACACCCTGGCCTCCTACGAGCTGGCCGCGCGGATGGGCGCCGACTACGTCGAACCCGACCTGGTGCCCACCCGGGACGGGGTGCTGGTGTCCCGGCACGAGAACGAGATCAGCGGCACCACCGACGTGGCCGAGCACCCGGAGTTCGCCGACCGCAGGACCACCAAGAGGGTGGACGGCGTCGCGCTGACCGGCTGGTTCACCGAGGACTTCACCCTCGCCGAGCTCAAGGCGCTGCGGGCGCGGGAGCGCGTCCCGCGGCTGCGGCCGAACAACGCGATCTACGACGGTCGCTTCGAGGTGCCGACCTTCCAGGAGGTCGTCGACCTCGCCGCCCGGCTGTCGGTGGAGCTGCACCGCGAGATCGGCGTGGCGCCGGAGACCAAGCACCCCGGCCACTTCCGCCGCCTCGGCCTGCCGCTGGAGCCGCGCGTGGTGCGGGTGCTGGAGCGCAACGGCCTCAACCGGCCGGGCGCGAAGGTCGTGGTGCAGTCCTTCGAGGTCGGCAACCTGCGCGAGCTGGACCGCTCGTCGCGGGTGCGGCTGGTGCAGCTGATCGGCGCCGAGGGCGCCCCACCGGACTTCGCCGACTCCGGCGATCCCCGCACCTACGCCGACCTGGTGACCCCGGAGGGGCTGCGCGAGATCGCCGGCTACGCCGACGTCCTCGGTCCGGACGCGAGGGTGCTGCTGCCGCTCGACGAGGGCGGCCGCCTCACCGGCCCCACGACGGTGACCGCCGACGCGCAGGCCGCCGGACTCCAGGTGGTGCCGTACTCCGTGCGCGCGGAGAACGAGTTCCTGCCCGCGGACTTCCGCTCCTCGGAGGTGCCCGGGCGGTTCGGCGACGTCTTCGGCTACCTCGACGCGCTGTTCGCCCTGGGCGTCGACGGCCTCTTCAGCGACCACCCCGACATCGCGGTGGAGGCCCGCGGGCGCTGAACCCGGGACGGGCGGAGGCCGGCGGCGGGAGCGCCACCGCCGGGCCTCGATCAGCAGGTGCCCAGGGCGTCCTTGAGGGCGGTCTTCTCCGCTTCGGTGACGGTCAGCTCGTACTTGCTCTTCGAACCGATCCACATCGAGGCGTAGGTGCAGTGGTAGCCCGCCTCCGGCGGCATCCACTCGTCCGGGGTCTGGTCGCTCTTCTGCTGGTTCACGTTGTCGGTCACCGCGATCAGCTGCGGGCCCTCCAGGTCGTTCGCGAACGCCTCGCGCTGGTCGTCGGTCCACTCCGAGGCCCCGGAGCGCCAGGCGGCGGCGAGCGGCACCACGTGATCGATGTCCACATCGGACGGCTTGGTCCAGGACCCGCCGTCGTACGGGCTGTTCCAGGTGCCCGAGGTCGGGTAGCAGTCGGAACCCACCTCGACGTCCTCCCCGTCCCGCTTGAGCACCGACTCGCGGGTGTTGCACCCGTCGGCGCCACCGATCCAGTGCGGGAACCGGTCGCGGTCGTAGCCGTCGGAGGAACCCTCCGGCGCGACCCGGAGCTCGTCGAGCTGGGTCTGCGCGGTGGCCGGATCGGGGATGCCGGGCGGCTCGGCACCGGCGGGCACGGCGGCTGCCAGCGACAGGGCGCCCGCCAGGGGCAGCGCGGTGAGGGCGGCGCGGAGCGAACGGGTCGACGTCATGGGTCCTCCCAGTGGCTGATCTCGCCGATGTCGATCCTGACCCTCGACCAGCGCGGCGGCCATGACAATGCCCCGAAGTGACTAGGCGGTCACCTGTCGTGAATGCGCCAGCGCCGCGGCCTCCGGACCGGGGGATCCGGACGTCGCGGCGGTGCCACCGGGGTCGCCCCGCGCGTCACGGCCGGACGAGGAGCAGGTCCTCGGTGTGCCGGTACCAGGCCCACTTGCCCACCGGCCGCGGGTGCGGGACGCCGTCGCGGAGCACGGTCGCCTCCCGGAACCCGGCCTGCACGGCACGGCCGCGCGCCACCTCGCGCCGGGTGCGCAGCAGGCCGCGGCGCGCGACGGTGACGAGCAGCCCGTCCGAGGCGGGGTCGAGGTTCGCCGACAGCGGGTCGGCGGTGGGCTCCGCCAGCGGCGCGGCGTCCGGATCCGGGGCGACCTCCAGGGAGCGCGCGGGACCGTGCAGCACCCGGCGGTCGTCGCAGTACACCTGTCCGGTGATCGGCTCGACGCGCCCGGAGGCGACGATCAGCCCGCCGCCGTCGTCGCGCACCAGCGGCGCGGGCCGGGGCGCGCCCTCGAAGGCGAGCCGCACCGCCTCCGGACCGACCGGCAGCCCCCACAGCCGGGTCGCGGGAGACTCGGCCACCGGCACGTAGCCGACGGCGAGGTCCCCGACGCGGTTGCGGCGCAGCAGCCGGAGCACCACGGCGGCCAGGTCGGCGTCGGTACCCTGGACCACGACCCGCCCGGGGCCGTCGGGCAACAGCGGATCGACCTCGGCCTTCCCGGGGGAGGGCGACACCCGGAACCACTCGGCGTGATCACCCGTGAACGTGGAGTAATCACCATTTGTGCAGGACAGTGCAGTGGTACTCACGTTTCGCTCCTGGTTTACCCTGATCGACCGGCATCAGTGTCGCGTCGAGGCGGGAAGTCGCTCGCGCGGACCCACAGTCCAGGTTGGAGTTTCACATGCCGGCGATCGTGCTGATCGGAGCCCAGTGGGGCGACGAGGGCAAGGGCAAGGCGACCGACCTGCTCGGCGAGCAGGCGCAGTGGGTCGTGCGCTACCAGGGCGGCAACAACGCCGGGCACACCGTGGTGCTGCCGGACGGGCAGGACTTCGCGCTGCACCTCATCCCCTCCGGCATCCTCACCCCGGGGGTGACGAACGTGATCGGCAACGGCGTGGTCGTCGATCCGGGCGTGCTGCTGGACGAGCTGGCCGGGCTGGAGGAGCGCGGGGTGGACACCTCGCGGCTGCTGCTCTCCGCCGACGCGCACATGATCATGCCGTACCACGTGGCGATCGACCGCGTCACCGAGCGCTACCTGGGCAAGAAGCAGATCGGCACCACCGGCCGCGGCATCGGCCCGGCCTACCAGGACAAGGTGGCCCGGGTCGGCGTCCGCGTGCAGGACCTGCTGGACGAGAAGATCCTCCGGCAGAAGGTCGAGGCCGCGCTGGAGCTCAAGAACCAGCTGCTGGTCAAGGTCTACAACCGCCGCGCGCTCGACGCCGACGAGGTCGTGGACACCGTCCTGGAGCAGTCCGAGCGCTTCGCCGGTCGCATCGCCGACACGAAGCTCCTGGTCAACGAGGCGCTGGAGCGCGGCGAGACGGTGCTGCTGGAGGGCTCGCAGGGCACGCTGCTGGACGTGGACCACGGCACCTACCCGTTCGTGACCTCCTCGAACCCGACCTCCGGCGGGGCGTGCGCGGGTTCCGGCATCGGGCCGACCCGGATCAACGCCGTGATCGGCATCCTGAAGTCCTACACCACCCGCGTCGGGGCGGGGCCGTTCCCGACGGAGCTCACCGACGAGGCGGGCGAGAACCTGCGCAAGCAGGGCGGTGAGTTCGGCGTCACCACCGGGCGCTCGCGGCGCACCGGCTGGTTCGACGCGGTGATCGCGCGCTACGCGACGCGGGTCAACGGGATCACCGACTACTTCCTCACCAAGCTGGACGTGCTGTCCGGGTTGGACGCGATCCCGGTGTGCGTCGCCTACGACGTGGACGGGCAGCGGGTCACCGAGATGCCGATGACGCAGACCGGCGTGCACCACGCGGTGCCGGTGTACGAGGAGCTGCCGGGCTGGCACGAGGACCTCAGCGCCGCGCGTTCCTTCGAGGACCTGCCGGTGAACGCCCAGAACTACGTGCTGCGCCTCGAAGAGCTCTCCGGCGCCCGCATGTCCGCCATCGGCGTCGGTCCCGGCCGGGACCAGACCATCGTGCGGCACACCATGGCTTGATCTGCACCGCGGCTCCGGCCGGCCCGCGCCGAGCGCGCGTCGGTCGGTCCGGAGCCGGGCGGTCAGCCGCGGTCGGCTTCGCCCCGGGGGTGCAGGGGCGGGAGGGCGGAGATCGCCTCGACGCGGGTGAGACCGGAGGCCTGGAGCAGGTCGACGGCGATGGAGCGGACCTGCAGCACCACCACCTGCATCGAGAAGTCGCCGTCCCCCAGCAGCTCCACCGAGGACCGGCGGGCCACCGAGCGCGCGGCCTCGCGGGCCTGGAGCGGCTCGTTGCCGCCGGCCAGCTCGTCCCGCAGCAGCACCACCGATCCGGCCAGCTCCTCCAGCAGCCCGGGCAGCGGGCCCGGCACCGGTTCGTCGTCGCGCAGCGCCGCCATCGCGCGCCGCGCCAGCACCCGCGTGTTGCGCAGCGCCCGGTCGATGGGCGTGGCCGCCGCCTCGTAGCGGGCCAGGTCACCGCGCCTGCGCCAGCGGATCGGCGCGATCTTCGCGATCTCCCCTCCCGCGTCCAGCGCGGTGCGGAACTCGTCGACGAGGCTCTGGCTCTTGCGCACCTTCGCCAGCGTGTCCGACGCGAGCGCGGTGTCCCGACGGGACACGGCCCAGGCCACTCCGCGCAGGCCGTCGGTGAGCGCCCCCAGCACGAGCCGCCCGTTGCGGTGCGCCACGGCCAGCGGGTTCGCGGGCAGCAGGGCCGCCACCGCGAAGCCGATCAACCCACCGACCGCCGCGTCGACCATGCGGGTGAGCCCGCCCGCCGATGCGGGCGGCAGCAGCGTCGCCACCAGCACCGAGGAGGACGCGGCCTGCAGCACGATGATCGCCCCGCTGTCGGCGAGCACCGCGGTGCTCATCGCCAGCGCCACGACCAGCGCGATCTGCCACGGGCCGGTGCCGATGGCCGAAATGAGGATGTCGCCGACCCCGATGCCGATGCTCACCCCGACCACCAGCTCCAGCGCCCGCCGCAGCCGCTGCCCCAGCGAGACGCCGAGCGAGACGACGGCCGCGATGGGCGCGAAGAACGGCTCCGGATGCCCCACCACGCTCCTGGCCACCGCCCACGCGAGGCCGGCGGCGACGGCGCACTGCACGATCGGGACCCCCGACCGGAACAGCCGCCGCAACCGCCGGATCAACTCCTGCCGCACCCGATGCACGCGCTCATTCTGCGCCACGCGGGCGCGCCCAGGAACAGCGCCGGGACGTCCTCCTGATCACTCCGCAGTGGACGGACCTGGAGCGGGGCGAGCGGAGCTCCCCGCCGGGAAGGCGGGAGCGGGCGGCGGCTCGCGGGAGGATCCGGTTCCGGCGGACCCTCCCGCACCGGGCGTCAGGCCAGGCCGGTCGCCTCGACCGAAGCCGGGTCGCTGTCGAGCAGGAGCTGGCGGCAGCGGTCGAACTCCTCGTTCTCGCCGATCGCGTTCGCGGCCTTCGCCAGCACGGCGACGGCCCGCAGCACGCCCTGGTTCGGGCGGTGCCGCCACGGCACCGGGCCGAAGCCCTTCCAACCGGACCGGCGCAGGGCGTCCAGCCCGCGGTGGTAGCCGGTCCGCGCGTAGGCGTAGGCGGCGATGACCTCGCCCCGCTCCAGGGCGGCTTCGCCGAGCTGCGCCCAGGCGGAGCTGAAGGCGGGGTGCTCGGCGGCGACCTGCGCCGGGTCGGTACCGGCGTCGAGAGCTGCCTGCGCGGGGGTGTTCTCCGGCAGCAGCGTTTCCGGTGGCTCCAGCAGGTTCGTCATGGCGTCATCCTGCCATCCGACGCGCGAACGCCACCCCGGCGGCGGAGCCGGGGCTCCGGGGTGGCGTTCGCGTGCGGGGGCGTTCGTCAGCCGGCCAGCATCCGGCCGGCGGACTTGAGGGTCTCGCAGCCGTGCGCGACCCGGGCGGCCATCGCCTGCTCGGCGGCCTTGAGGTAGCTGCGCGGGTCGTAGACCTTCTTGTTGCCGACCTCGCCGTCGATCTTGAGCACGCCGTCGTAGTTCTTCAGCATGTGATCGGCGATGGGCCGGGTGAAGGCGTACTGGGTGTCGGTGTCGATGTTCATCTTCACCACGCCGTAGGAGACCGCCTCGTGGATCTCCTCCAGCAGCGAGCCGGAGCCGCCGTGGAAGACCAGGTCGAACGGCTTCGACCCGGCGGGCAGGCCCAGCTTCGCGGAGGCCACGTCCTGCCCCTGCTTGAGGATCTCCGGGCGGAGCTTGACGTTGCCCGGCTTGTAGACGCCGTGCACGTTGCCGAAGGTCGCCGCCAGCAGGTAGCGGCCCTTCTCGCCGGAGCCCAGCGCGTCGACGGTGTGCTCGTAGTCGCCCGCGGCGGTGTAGAGCTTCTCGTTGATGTCGTTGGCGACGCCGTCCTCCTCGCCGCCGACGACGCCCACCTCCAGCTCCAGGATGATCTTCGCCTTGGCCGCGGTCTCCAGCAGCTCGGTGGCGATCTGCAGGTTCTCGTGCAGCTCGATGGCCGAGCCGTCCCACATGTGCGACTGGAAGAGCGGGTTCTCGCCGCGGTCCACCCGCTCCTGGCTGATCCGGATCAGCGGGCGGACGTAGCCGTCCAGCTTGTCCTTGGGGCAGTGGTCGGTGTGCAGCGCGATGTTCACCGGGTACTTGGCGGCGACCACGTGCGCGTACTCCGCGAGCGCGGTCGCACCGGTGACCATGTCCTTGACCTTCGAGCCGGAAGCGAACTCCGCGCCACCGGTCGACACCTGGATGATGCCGTCGCTCTCGGCCTCGGCGAAGCCGCGCAGGGCCGCGTTGAGCGTCTCCGACGACGTCACGTTGATGGCCGGGTAGGCGAACTCGCTGGACTTCGCCCGGTCCAGCATCTCCGCGTAGACCTCGGGGGTGGCGATGGGCATCGGTCGTCCTCCTCGGGATGGAGTCGTTCTTGGCGGCGGGAAGCCGCGCCGAATCCTACGAGGGCGCGCGAGGTCCGCGCGGGCCTGCGGAGGTCAGCGCTACCCGTTCGCGTCATAGGGAAGACCACTGGATCGGTGCGGATCGGCACCGCTGTCGCGATCCTCACACGATCAGGGACAGGGCCTCGCCCGACCAGATTATTTGATCATGAAATCCAGGCTCCGACGAGGGCGTTCCACTCACGGATCGTGGTCGAGGCCAGCACCCCCTCCCGGAGGTACGGATCCGCGTCGAGCAGGCCCCGGACCGCCGCCTCGTCGGGTGCCTCGTAGATCAGCTGCGCGCCCGCGCCGTCCTGGTACGGCCCCGCCGCCAGCAGCTCGCCGCGCTCGGCCAGCTCCTTCGCGTAATCCCGGTGGGCGGGGCGCACGGCCAGCCGCTTCTCCTCGTCCTGGCCGTAGACCATTTCGACGACGAACTTCGCCATTTCGGACCTCCCTGATCACCGACTCGCGTCGGACGCTACCCGGCCGAGGGACACAAGACCGGTGAGCCGGTACTTTCAGATCATGTTCGGGGATTCCTCATCGGGGGTCGAGCGCAGCGTCGAGCAGACGCTGGGACACCTCCGCGCGATCGACACCGCGTCCAACGCGACCGACCAGCCGCTGACGCTCGAAGACCTGTACCGACAGCAGCGGATGCGCATGGTCCGGCTGGCGATCCTGCTGGTCGACGAGCCGGCGACGGCCGAGGACGTGGTGCAGGAGGCGTTCACCGGGCTCTACCGCAACTGGTCCGGCCTGCGCGATGCCAAGGCCGCCGTCGGCTACCTGCGCACGGCCGTGGTCAACGGCAGCCGCTCGGTGCTGCGGCGCCGCAAGACGGCCCGCGAGTACCAGCCACCGCACCAGGCCGACGCCCGCTCCGCCGAGTCGCTGGCGATGCTCACCGCCGAGCACCAGGCGGTCGTCGCCGCGCTGTCCGAGCTGCCGCCCCGGCAGCGCGAGGTGCTGGTGCTGCGCTACTACGGCAACCTCACCGAAGCGGAGATCTCCGAGGCCACCGGCGTCTCCAAGGGCACCGTGAAGTCCACCGCCAGCCGCGGCCTGGAGGCCCTGCAGCGCATCATGCGCTCGCACTGAGCGCCGGGGACGGTGACCGACACCGCTCACCGTCCTCCCTCGGAGCGATGCGGAGATCAGCTGTCCGGGCGAGCCCGCTCGCGGAGCGCGACCGCCGCTCCGCCCCGGATCGCGGGTCCCGCCCCGCCCGCCGCGGCGCGGTGCCGCCATCCGGGGGACCGCGAAGATCACCCGTTCCGCACCTCGATTTCACCCGGTCGCCAGGGGTCCTGCTCCGCCCGGCACCGCGCCGCGAACACCACACCGCGCTGGTGTAGACCATTCCGGTCCCGTGTCGCAGGATGGGGCACCGACGCGGGACCACCACGGCCACCGCCGCACCCGAGCGCGGCACCGACCGCACCCGCAGGCCGCCGACGGCGGCGGGGTGCGACGAACGAAAGTGGGGACGACCAGTGACCAGCACGGACGACGCCGGGGCCCGCACCTTGACCGCGAGCCGCATCGTCACCCCCGACGGAGTGCTGGAGGACGGCTGGATCCGCCTGACCGGCACGACCATCGAGGAGCTGGGCACCGGACCCGCTCCGGAGGACGCCACCGACCTGGGCTCGGGCTGGCTGGTCCCCGGCTTCGTCGACGTGCACTGCCACGGCGGCGGAGGCGGCTCGTTCAGCGGCCGCGACCCCGAGCGCACCAGGGCCGCGGTGGCCGCGCACCGCTCGCACGGCACCACCACGCTGCTCGCCAGCCTGGTCACCGCGCCGCTGCCCGAGCTCGCCGACGACGTCGCCGCGCTGCAGGAGCTGGTGGTGGACGGCCTGTTCGACGGCATCCACCTGGAGGGCCCGTTCCTGTCCGCTGCCCGCTGCGGCGCGCACGACCCCGCGCTGCTGCGCGCCCCAGAGCGGAGCTCGGTGCGCGGCCTGCTCGCCGCGGGGCGGGGGTCGATCAGGATGGTGACGCTGGCCCCGGAGCTCGACGGGGCGGTGGACGCCGTGCACGAGCTGGTCGACGCGGGCGTGATCGCGGCGATCGGCCACACCGACGCGGTGGCCGAGCAGGTGCGGCCGGCCGTGGACGCGGGCGTCACCGTCGCCACTCACCTGTTCAACGGGATGCGCCCGCTGCACCACCGCGAGCCCGGCCCGATCGGAACCCTGCTGGAGGACGAGCGGGTGACGGTGGAGCTCATCTGCGACCTGGTGCACCTGCACCCCGCGGTGGTCGGGCTCGCCGCGCGGCACGCGGGCACCGGCCGCACCGCGCTCATCACCGACGCGATCAGCGCCACCGGCGCCGGGGACGGCCACTACGAGCTCGGCGCGCTGCCGGTGACCGTCGTGGACGGGGAGCCCCGGCTCGCCGACGGCTCGCTGGCGGGCAGCACGCTGACCATGGACGTGGCGTTCCGGAACCTGGTCACCGAGGTCGGGATGCCGGTCACCACCGCCGTGCACGCCGCCTCGACCCGGCCCGCCGAACTGCTCGGCGCGGGCGACCGGGTGGGCTCGCTGCGCCCCGGCCTGAGCGCCGACCTCGTGCTGCTCGACGACGACCTCCGGCTCCGGCGGGTGATGAAGTCAGGCACCTGGGAGGCCTGCCCGACCGCGGCCGCTCCGGGCGGCGCGGCGGTTTAGGCTGGCGGGCATGGAGAGCTCGCGCGACACGCCGGAGAGCGTGCTGTCCGCCGCGCTGCGCGCGCAGGCCGCGGGCGGGCAGTCCGGTCAGGTCGAGCCGGGCCCGCCGCCCGCACCGCTGGTGCCCCCGGGCCCGCCGCCGCGGTCGAGGCTGCCGGTGGGCCAGGTGCTGCTGTTCGCGGTCGTGCTCGGCGTCCTCGCCGGCGGCCTAGCCGGGGTGCTCACCCTCGCCTGACCAGGCGAGGCGGACATCACCGGGCGCCCCGTGGCGCGGCGCCTCGCGGCCCGCCCCCGGTGGTCCTCGGGCTGGCGTCCCGCGTCCACCGGGCACCGGTACCGTTGGCCAGCGTGACGACCGAACTCCACGCGATGCTCGACGCCTCCGGAACGTCCACGCTCGCGCTGCTGCCGTCCTGGCTGGATCCGGAGAACATCATCAGCTCGCTCGGCCCGTTCGCGCTGATCGGCGTCTGCCTGATCATCTTCGCGGAGTGCGGCCTGCTCATCGGGTTCTTCCTGCCGGGTGACTCGTTGCTGTTCGTGACGGGCCTGTTCGTGGCCACCGGCGCGATCTCCACCCCGATCTGGCTGACCTGCCTGCTGCTGTCGCTGTGCGCGTTCGTCGGCAACGTGACCGGGTACTGGATCGGGCGCAAGGTCGGCCCCGCGCTGTTCAGCAAGCCCGACTCGAAGCTGTTCAAGGCCGAGCACGTGGACAAGACCCACGAGTTCTTCGAGCGCTACGGCGCCCGCGCGATCATCCTCGCCCGGTTCGTGCCGATCGTGCGCACCTTCATCACCGCCGTCGCCGGGGTCGGCCAGATGGACCAGCGGAAGTTCTTCTCCTACTCCGCCATCGGCGCCGTGCTCTGGGCGGCCGGGATGACGGTGCTGGGCTACTTCCTCGGCAACATCCCGATCATCCGGGACAACCTGGAGGCGATGGCGCTGCTGATCGTCTTCGTCTCGATCCTGCCGATCATCATCGAGTACGTGCGGGGCCGCCGGGCGAAGACCAAGAACGCCGCCTGACCCGACGCTCTCCCCCGCGAAGCCCGGCCGGACCGCTCCGGCCGGGCTTCTTCGCGTCGGGCGGGCTCACCAGGCGCGGGACGGGTCCGCGTGCTGCGCGATCCAGGCGTGCATCGCGATGCCGGCGGCGACCCCGGCGTTGATCGACCGGGTGGAGCCGAACTGGGCGATGGACACCACCACGTCGGCGGTCTCCCGCGAGTCCTCCCGCAGCCCCGGGCCCTCCTGGCCGAACAGCAGCACGCAGCGCCGCGGCAGCGCGGTGCGCTCGATCGGCGTCGCGCCCGGCGTGTTGTCCACCGCCACCACCGCCAGCTCCCGCTCGGCGGCGAACTCCCGCAGCGCGCCGACGTCCGGGTGGTGGTGCACGTGCTGGTACCGGTCGGTGACCATCGCGCCGCGCCGGTTCCAGCGGCGGCGGCCCACGATGTGCACGGCCCGCGCGGCGAAGGCGTTCGCGGTGCGCACCACGGTGCCGATGTTGTGGTCGTGCTGGAAGTTCTCGATCGCCACGTGGAAGTCGTGCCGGCGGGCGTCCAGGTCGGCCACGATCGCGTCCCGGCGCCAGTAGCGGTAGTGGTCGACGACGTTGCGCCGGTCGCCGTGCTCCAGCAGCTCCGGGTCGTAGCGCTCGTCCTCCGGCCACGGCCCCTCCCAGGGGCCCACGCCGACCTCGGTCCCCCACTCGGTCGGCCCGGGGAGCTCGGTGTCCTGGTCCATCACCGGCTCGCCTCCTCCCACGGCACCCGGCCGCGCACGTCGATCAGCAGCTCCAGCAGCGGCAGCACCGACTCCGGCGACGCCGGGCCGGGGCGGAAGGCGACGAGGTGCTCCGGAGCGAACTCCAGCACCACGCCGGAGGTCCGCTCGTCGTCGAGCAGCGCGCGGGCCAGCGGTCCCGGGAGCGCGCGCCGGGCGAAGCCGGGGTCCGGGCAGGTGAGCAGGTGGACGCGGTCGAACTCCGGGTCGCCCAGCTCCACCCGCAGGTCCTGCCCGAGCCCGCCGAAGGCACCCGCCCGGGTGAGCCGGAGCTCGGGCCCGGGCACCGGGCGCGGCAGCAGCACGGCGACGCCGAAGGTGAACAGGCGTTGCCCGTGGCCCGGCGGGCGCCGGTACTGCACCGCCTCGAACCCGTGGCCGCGGTGCGTCCCGGCGAGGTGGAAGTGGTCCTGCAACCCCCGGGAGCTCGCGAACTCGCGCAGCGCCCGCACCCGCCGCCACACCTGGTTCCCGGGGACCTGCCGCCAGTCGGACCCCGCCGCCAGCAGCCGCCGGTAGTTCGCCACCGCGCGCCTGCGACCGAGCACGGCCACCAGCACCCCGGCCGCCAGGATCAGGACGATCAGCAGCAGGGCGATCGGGAGCACGGCGTCCACGGGGGGCCGGTCAGGCCAGACCGAGGTCGGCGAGGTCGAGCAGCGAGCGGTAGGTCAGGCCCTCGGCCTCGATGGCCTCCTTCGCGCCGGTGCCCCGGTCCACCACGGTCACCACGCCCACGACCTCGGCGCCCTCCTCGCGCAGCGCCTCGACGGCGGTGAGCACGCTCCCGCCGGTGGTCGAGGTGTCCTCGACGGCCAGCACCGGGCGGCCCGCGACGTCGGGGCCCTCGATGCGCCGCTGCATCCCGTGCGCCTTCGCGTTCTTGCGCACCACGAACGTGTCCAGCGGGCGGCCGGGGGCGTGCATCATCGCGCTCGCCACCGGATCGGCGCCGAGGGTGAGCCCGCCGACCGCGGTGTGCCCCCAGTCGGCGGTGAGCTCGCGCAGCAGCGAACCGATGAGCGGGGCGGCCGCGTGGTGCAGCGTGGCCCGGCGCAGGTCGACGTAGTAGTCGGCCTCCTTGCCGGAGGACAGCGTCACCTTGCCGCGCACCACGGAGAGCTCGGTGACGAGCTGGGCGAGTTCGGCGCGTCGTTGCTGGTCGACCTGAGTCACGGCCGCAGATCCTACTGCCGCGCCGGGTCCGCCCGGCCCGCAGGTCGGGCGCCACCGCCGCCTCGCGGCGAACGGCCCGTCCGGCCTGAGGTCAGGTGCGGCCCGGGACGGTGCGGGCGACGACGAAGCGCTGCACGGGGCGGGGGATGAGCCGGCCGATGGTGACCAGGGCCTTGTACTGCGGGCTGGGGATGGACACCGAGCGCCCGCGCCGCAGATCGGCGAGTCCCTGGTGCACCACGTCGTCCGCGCGCAGCCAGAACGCCTTCGGCAGCCGCTGCATGGACAGTCCGGCGCGCTCGTGGAACTCGGTCCGGGTGAACCCGGGGCACAGCGCCAGCACCCGCACGCCGGTGCCGGTGAGCGAACCGGCCAAGCCCTCGGAGAAGGTCGTCACCCAGGACTTGGTGGCGGCGTAGGTGGATCCCGCCACCGGGAAGAAGCCCGCGACGCTGGACAGGTTGATCACGTCCCCGCCGCCGCGCTGCCGCATCGTCCGCACCGCCGCGTGCGTCAACCGCAGCACGGCGGCCACGTTGAGGTCGAGCTGCGCTTGCAGCGTCGCGGCGTCGGTGTCCCAGAACGAGCCCGCGGTGCCGAAGCCCGCGTTGTTGACCAGCACGTCCACCGGCCTGCTCGGGTCGGCGACGCGCCGCTCCACCTCGGCCAGCTGGGCGTCCTCGGCGAGGTCCGCGACGAGCACCTCCACCTCGACGCCGTGGCGGGCGCGCAGCGCCTCGGCCAGCGCCTCCAGCCGGGCGGCGTCGCGGGCGACGAGCACCAGGTCGTGCCCCTCGGCCGCCAGCCTGCGGGCGAAGGCGTTGCCGATTCCGGCGGTGGGGCCGGTGACGAGTGCGGTAGGCATGGTCCGCACCGTATCGCCCTCGGGCCCCGCCGCGGTCAGGACTGGTTCTCGGAGTGCTCGGCGCGCTGCACCCGGACCGTCTCCTGGGTGTCGGCCGGGGAGGTCGCGCCGCTGCCGCCGATCCGCCGGGTGGGTTCGGGTTCGGCGTCCTCGTCCTCGTTGGGGTCGGTCTCGAACGGGTCGATGACGTCGGCGAGCTCGCCGAGCGCCCGCAGCAGCCGCTCCAGCCGGGCCGGGTCCGCGCCGTCGGGCTCGACGGCGGCCAGCACCCAGTCCTGCTCCAGCCACACCACGGTGACGTCCGGCCCGACCTCCTCGGCGGCTTCCACCAGCGAGGGGGTGACCAGCGGCCGGGCGGCGGCCACCTCGGTGACGAACGCGTAGCGGGAGCCGACCGGGCCGAGCAGGTCCAGCCCGGAGTCCTGCGGCACCGGCACGTCCGGCTGCCACAGCTCCAGCGTGGTGCTGACGGCGCGGCGGCAGCGCACGCCCGCCAGCACGGTGGCGACCTTGTTCCCGACGGTGAGGTCGAGGACGTAGACCTGGCGGCGGCCGTCGGCGGTGAACGTGGAGCCCGCGACGACGTCGGTGGCGGTCGCTCCACCGTGCTGGGCGAGCGCGCCGCGCTCCCAGCGCGTCGGCAGCACTTGGTCGGCTTCGGCGAACTGCCAGCCGCGCAGCGCCGCCCAGCGCCGCCGCTCCCGGTTGTTCGGGGCGCGTCGTGCGCGGTCGGCGATCAGCAGCGCGACGCCCGCGGCGATCGCGAGGACGGCGACGAGGAACCAGACCCAGGCAGGGATACCCACACCGCGCAGGGTAGCCCCGTCGCCCGTCACCGCGAAGATCGCCGGGGTGCCGGATCGGGAATTGCGCCATCCGAGCGAGCTGCCCTGCGCGGATGGCTCGCGGCAGGTGCGCGCTCCGGAGCGGCCGGGCACCGGAGCGGCCGTTGCGACCGGCCCGCGCGCCGACCGGTGGACACCCGGTCAGCCCGGCCCGAGGGTGGCTCAGGCGGGGGCGGTGCGGCTCATCGCGTGCACCTCGGCCCAGTCCGGGGCCGGGCCGGGCAGCTCCGCCGGACCGCCCGAGCGGAGGCCCGCGACGAACACCGCCAGGTAGCGGGCGCGCAGCTCGGCGCGCCGCGGCTCGGCGGTCGGCAGCGCCGGGTTGAGGTGCTTGAACAGCAGCACCACGTCGGCGGGGGTGATCTCGGGACGCAGCTCTCCCGCCTCGTGGGCGGCGCGGACCAGCGCGGAGACGGAGTCGGCCATCTCCTGCCGGACCCGGTGGTACTCCGCCGAGCGCGCGGTCTCCGGCCCGTCCGGCGGCAGGACGGTGCCGACGCCGCTGCCCTCGTCCAGGCAGCGGAACAGGAAGCGGGTGAACGCCCGCCACGGGTCGGCCTCCTCGGCGGCCGCGGCCCCGGCCTCGGCCGCGATCCGGCTCAGGCAGCTGATCCGCACCTGCTCGGCGAGCTCGGTCTTGCTGGGCCAGCGCCGGTAGATGCTGGCCACGCCGACCCCGGCCCGCTGCGCGATCTCGGCGACGGGCGCGCCGAAGCCCTGCTCGGCGAACACCTCCCGCGCCGCCTCGACGACGCGGTCGGCGTACCCGGCGGAGCGCTGCGCTGTGCTCATGGCCACAGGCTACGCGGCAGCGGAATGTTCCGTTCCGCTGCCGGGTTGGCCCGGAGCGGAATCATCCGCTCCGCTCCGAGGAGTTCCATGACCACCCCCGAGCTCGCGCTCGACCACCCGCCTCGGGCGGCGGCCCACCGCCCGGCGATGTCCCGGCGGGGCGCCTTCTGGTTCGTCGGCGCGCTGCTGGCCCTGTTCCTGATGGCCTCGACCGCGCCGTCCCCGATGTACGCGCTCTACCAGCAGCGCTGGGGGTTCTCCGCGACCGTGCTGACCGAGGTCTTCGGGGCCTACATGGTCGGCATCCTCGTGTCGCTGCTGCTGTTCGGGGCGCTCTCGGACCGGATCGGCCGGCGTCCGGTGCTGGGAGCCGCGCTGCTGCTGGAGATCGTCGCGGTGCTGGTGCTGGCGCTGTCCCCGGGCGTGGGCTGGCTGCTGGTGGGCCGAGCGCTGCAGGGGATCGCCACCGGCGCGGCGACGGGGGCGATGAGCGGTGCGCTGCTGGACTTCCAGCCGCCGGGCAGCAACCGGGGCGCGACGGTGAACGGGGTCGCGGCCGGGGCGGGGATGGCGCTCGGCTCGGGGATCTCCGGGGCGCTGGTGCAGTTCGCGCCCGCCCCGACCGCGCTGGCCTACCTGCTGCTCGTCGTCGCGTTCGCGGTGGCGCTGCCGCTGGTGGGGATGATGCCGGAGCCGGTGCGCACCGAACCGCGGCCGCTGCCGCGCGCGCTGCGCCCGCGGCGGCCAGCGGTCCCGGCCGGGCGCGGGAAGGCGTTCGCGCTGCTCGCGACGACGATGCTCGCCGCGTGGACGATCGGCGGGATGTTCATGTCGCTGGGCCCCTCGGTGGCCAAGAGCCTGGTCAGCGGCACGCCCTACCTGGTCGGCGGGCTCGCGGTGGCCGCGGTGACCGGCGTGGGCTCGATCAGCCAGCTGGTCTGCTCCGGGTGGCTCGGCCGACGAGCGGTGCGGGTGGCCGCCCCGGTGCTCATCGCCGGGCTAGCCGTGGTGGCGGCCTCGGCCCTCGGGGGCAGCGCGGTGGGGTTCTTCCTCGGTTCGGCCGTCGTCGGCGTGGGCTGGGGGACGATGTTCATGGGCGGGTTCCGGCTGCTCACGGGCCTGGCCGATCCGGAGAACCGGGCCGCGACCTCGTCGATGATCTACATCGTGGCGTACCTGTCGGCGACGATCCCGGCCGTCGGGCTCGGCGTGCTCACGACGCGCGCCGGTCTCGTCACCAGCACCCTGGTGTTCGCGGCGGTCGCCGCCCTGTTCTCCGCGCTCGCCTGGGCGAGCACCTCCGCCGCTGATCCCGGGGACACCTGAGCGGGGCCGGGCCGGACCTCCTCGGCCCCCGCGAGGGCTGCGGGGGAGCCGCCGGGGCTCCCCCGCCCGGACGAGGCGCGAACCGCTCCGGAACGGCCCGTCAGCCGGGCCGGACGACGAGCTTCGAGTGGTCCTCCGCCACGTCGACCACGACCTCGTCGCCGTCCCGCACCTCACCGGCGAGCAGCTGCTTGGCGAGCTGGTCGCCGATCGCCGACTGCACCAGCCGCCGCAACGGGCGGGCGCCGAAGACCGGGTCGAACCCGTTGATCGCCAGCCACTCCCGCGCCGCCGGGCGCACGTCCAGCACCAGCCGGCGCTGGCCGAGCCGCTGCGCCAGCCGGTCCACCTGGATGTCCACGATGGACGTCAGCTCCTCGGTGGACAGGGAGTGGAAGACCACCAGGTCGTCCAGCCGGTTGAGGAACTCCGGCTTGAACTGCTGGCGCACCACCGACAGCACCGCGTCGTCGCGCTGCTGGTCGGTCAGGTTCGGATCCGCGATGGCCTGCGAGCCGAGGTTCGAGGTGAGCACCAGGATCGTGTTCCGGAAGTCCACCGTGCGGCCCTGGCCGTCGGTGAGCCTGCCGTCGTCGAGCGCCTGCAGCAGCACGTCGAACACGTCCGGGTGCGCCTTCTCCACCTCGTCCAGCAGCACCACCGAGTAGGGCCTGCGGCGCACCGACTCGGTGAGCTGACCGCCCTGGTCGTAGCCGACGTAACCGGGCGGGGCACCGACCAGGCGGGCCACCGAGTGCTTCTCGGAGTACTCGCTCATGTCGATCCGGATCATCGCCCGCTCGTCGTCGAACAGGAACCCGGCCAACGCCTTCGCCAGCTCCGTCTTGCCCACGCCGGTGGGGCCGAGGAACAGGAAGGAACCGGTGGGCCGATCCGGGTCGGCGACGCCCGCGCGGGCGCGGCGCACAGCGTCGGAGACCGCGCGCACCGCCTCGGCCTGGCCGACCACGCGGGCCTCCAGCTCGTCCTCCATCCGCAGCAGCTTCGCCGTCTCGCCCTCCAGCAACCGCCCGGCGGGGATGCCGGTCCAGGCGCTCACCACGTCGGCGACGTCGTCGGGCGTGACCTCCTCCTGCAGCATCGCCTTGCTCTCGGTCTGCGCCTCGGTGGCGGCGACGAGCTGCTTCTCCAGCGAGGGGATCCGGCCGTAGCGCAGCTCGGCCGCCTTGCCCAGATCACCGTCGCGCTCGGCGCGGTCGGACTCGCCGCGCAGCTGCTCCAGCTGCGTCTTGAGGTCGCGGACCTTGTCGATGGACTCCTTCTCGCCCTGCCACCGGGCGGTGAGCGCGGAGAGCCGCTCGCGCCGGTCGGCCAGCTCCCCGCGCAGCGCGGCCAGCCGGTCCACGGAGGCCGCGTCGGACTCCTTGGCCAGCGCCATCTCCTCGATCTCCAGGCGGCGCACCGCGCGTTCCACCTCGTCGATCTCCACCGGCCGCGAGTCGATCTCCATGCGGAGCCGGGAAGCGGCCTCGTCGACGAGGTCGATCGCCTTGTCCGGCAGGAACCGCGCGGTGATGTAGCGGTCGGACAGGGTGGCGGCGGCGACCAGCGCGCCATCGGTGATCCGCACGCCGTGGTGCACCTCGTAGCGCTCCTTGAGCCCGCGCAGGATGGCCACGGTGTCCTGCGGGCTCGGTTCGCCGACCATGACCTGCTGGAAGCGGCGCTCCAGCGCGGCATCGGTCTCGATGTGCTCGCGGTACTCGTCGAGCGTGGTCGCGCCGACCATGCGCAGCTCGCCCCGGGCCAGCATCGGCTTGATCATGTTGCCCGCGTCCATCGCGCCCTCGCCGGTCGCGCCCGCGCCGACGATGGTGTGCAACTCGTCGATGAACGTGACGACCTCACCGGCCGAGTCGGTGATCTCCTTGAGCACCGCCTTGAGCCGCTCCTCGAACTCGCCGCGGTACTTCGCCCCCGCGATCATCGAGCCCAGGTCGAGCGCCACCACGCGCTTCCCGCGCAGGGATTCGGGGACGTCACCGGCGACGATGCGCTGCGCGAGACCTTCGACGATGGCGGTCTTGCCGACGCCGGGCTCGCCGATGAGCACCGGGTTGTTCTTGGTCCGGCGGGACAGCACCTGCACCACCCTGCGGATCTCCGAGTCGCGGCCGATCACCGGATCCAGCTGGCCGTTGCGGGCGCGGTCGGTGAGGTCCTGGCCGTACTTCTCCAGGGCCTTGAAGGTGCCCTCCGGGTCCGGGCTGGAGACCCGGGCCGAGCCGCGGACCTGGGAGAAGGCCTCGCGCAGCGCCTCCGGGGTGGCGCCGTGCTTGCGCAGCACGTCGGCCACCGCGCCGCCGTCGGCGGCGAGCCCGACCAGCAGGTGCTCGGCGGAGACGTAGTCATCGCCCATCTCGGTGGCGAGGTGCTGGGCGTGGGTGACGGCCCGGAGCGCGTCGCGGGACAGCTGCGGGGCCGAGACGGTGGAGCCGGAGGCGGTGGGCAGCGCGTTGATCAGCGCCTCGACCTCGCGGCGCACCTCGGCGACGTCGGCGTCCACGGCGGTCAGCAGCGGGGCCGCGATGCCGTCGCCCTGGGCGAGCAGCGCGCCCAGCAGCCGGGCCGATCCCACGTCGGGGTTGCCGGCCACCGTGGCCGCCTGCGCCGCCGAGGAGATCGCCTGCTGGGTCTTGGTCGTCGGGTTGAAAGCGTCCATTCCTCACCTCGTCGGTCTTCGCGTGGAGTCCATGCTCGCGCCGGGCGCCCGCCGCGCCCACCCGGCGGGAGCGCCGCATCGCGAGGGGCAGAATCCCGTCAGGAAAGTTGAGCCAACTGCACTCAACCCTACACTGATCACCGCGGGTTGGCACGCCTTCCTCCGTTCACTGCGCGATCGCGCCCCGATCGGACTAGTGTTGATCACGTTGAGTCTCGATTCGGGAGCGATTTCACACGGAAATCACCCAAAAGTATTGAGTGTTAAATGCGGGGTTGCTCCACTTCCCAGATGCCAGAAGCATCCGGCCCGCTCCTCGCGAGCCCACCAACGCACACCGACGTGCTCGCTGCCGAAGGCGGCGCGCTCTCCGGCGTCGAGAACGCCATCAACACCGTCTTCGAGCCCATCTCGGACGGCTTCTCGAACCTCGTGTTCGGCGAGCTGACCATCTTCGGCATCACCTTCCCCTGGATCGTGGCCTGGCTGGTGATCGCCGCCGTCGTCTTCACCGTCGCGTTCGGGTTCATCCAGTTCCGCTCGGTCGGCTTGTCGGTGGCGCTGCTGCGCGGCAAGTACTCCCGCCCGGACGACCCCGGCGAGATCACGCACTTCCAGGCGCTGTCCTCCGCGGTCTCCGCGACGGTCGGGCTCGGCAACATCGCCGGCGTCGGCGTCGCGGTCACCGTGGGCGGCGCGGGAGCCACCTTCTGGATGATCGTGTGCGGCCTGCTGGGCATGTGCACCAAGTTCGTCGAATGCACCCTCGGCGTGAAGTACCGGGAGATCCACGAGGACGGCACGGTCTCCGGCGGCCCGATGCAGTACCTGCGCAAGGGCATCGCGGAGCGCTTCCCCGGCAGCTTCGGCGCCGGGCTGGGCAAGGTCCTCGCGGTGCTGGCCGCGATCATGATCCTGTTCTTCGGGATCGCGGGCGGCAACATGTTCCAGGCGAACCAGACCTTCGCCCAGCTCCGCAACGTCACCGGCGGCGAGGAGGGCTACCTGGCCAGCGATGGCGCGGCGCTGATCTTCGGCCTCGTGCTGGCCGGGCTCATCGGCATGGTGATCATCGGTGGCATCAAGTCCATCGGCGCGGTGACCAGCAAGCTCGTGCCCACGATGGGCATCGTCTACGTGCTCGCCTGCCTGATCGTGATCGGCGTGAACATCACCGCGGTGCCCGCGGCGTTCGGCGAGATCATTCGCGGGGCGTTCACCCCGGCCGCCGGGTTCGGCGGCGCGATCGGGGTGCTGATCATCGGATTCCAGCGCGCGGCGTTCTCGAACGAGGCCGGGCTGGGCTCGGCCCCCATCGCGCACTCGGCGGTCAAGACCCGCCACCCGGTGACCGAGGGCTTCGTGGCGCTGCTGGAGCCCTTCATCGACACGGTGATCGTCTGCACCATGACGGCGCTGACCATCGTCATCTCCCGCACCGACTTCTGGGTCAACGCCCAGCAGCAGGTGATCAACGGCGGGGAGACCCCGGACGGCGTCACCGTCACGTCGGAGGCGTTCGGCACGGTGCTGCCGTGGTTCCCCTACGTGCTCACGCTGGCCGTGGCGCTGTTCGCGGTCTCCACGATCATCACCTGGGGCTACTACGGCCAGCGGGCCTGGCTGTTCCTGTTCGGCAAGAGCCGGGCCAACGAGATCATCTACAACGTGATCTTCTGCACCTGCACCGTGATCGGCTCGGTGCTGACGCTCACCAGCGTGCTGAACTTCGCCGACGCGGTGCTGTTCGCGCTGGCCCTGTTCAACATCATCGGGCTGTACCTGCTGCTGCCGGTGGTCAAGCGGGAGCTCAAGAGCTTCCGCGAGAAGCTCCGCACCGGCGAGATGGCCCAGGTCGAGGAGCCGACGAAGGTCTCCTGACCCGGATCTGACCCGCGGAAGGGGCGTCCGCTCCGGCGAACGCCCCTTCCGCTCGTTTCCCGCGCAGGTCGCACAACCCCCGCGGAACCGCCCGCCGCGCGGGCGGTTCCCCCGATCAGCCCTGCTGGACCGCCTGCACGTCGATGTCGACCCGCAGGGTCGTGCCGATCGCGGCGATCCCGGTGCGCAGCGCCTGGTTGAAGGTGATCGCGAAGTCCTCCCGCCGCAGCTCGGCCGTGGCCGAGGCGGAGGCCCGCGAGCCGCCCCACGGATCTGGCCCGACCCCGGCGTAGTGGGTGTCCAGCACGACCGGGCGGGTCACCCCGCACAGCGTCAGGTCCCCGGCGAGCTCCCAGCGCTCCCCGCCGGCGGGACGCAGCCCGGTGGCGGTGAAGGTGATCTCCGGGTGCCGCTCGACGTCGAGGAAGTCCGCGGTGCGCAGGTGCGCGTCCCGCTGCTGGTTGGCGGTGTCGACGCTGGCCGCGTCGATCCGCACCCGCACCTCGGTCGACTCGACCGGGTCACCGACCTCGATCTCCCCGCTGAACTCGGTGAACCGCCCGTGGATGCTGGTGATCCCGAGGTGCCGGGCGCTGACCCGGACCGAGGAGTGCGCGGGATCGATCACCCAGGTGCCCGGGGCGGGCAGCTCGGCGCCTCCCGCCCGGCGCAGCTCCAGCACGCCCAGCCGGGCGTCCTGACCGGCCCGCACCAGCGTGGTGCGCGCGAGCGGTTCGTAGCCGGGCGTGGTGACGATCGCCGTGTACGTGCCGGGGCGCAGCCCGGTGACCACGGCGGCGCCCTCCTCGTCGCTGCGGACGCGGGCGGCCTGACCGCCGCCCGCGTCGATGAGCGTGAGCGCGGCCTCCGGCACCGGCCAGCCGTCACCGGTGCGCACCGTGGCGGTCACCCCGCCCGCGCCGTCCACGTCGCTCCTGCTGTTCTCGACCGCCGTCATGCTCAGTGCCCCAACTCGACGTCGTGGGTGGTGCGTTCGCCCGCGAGCCGCAGCGGAGCGGCGACCGGCGGGTACCCGGTGGCGATCACGGTGTAGTCGCCGTCGGGCAGGTCGGTGAAGGCGTAGTCGCCCTCGCCGTCGGTGGTGACCGCCGCGACGACCTCCCCGGCCGCGTCGAGCAGGGTCACCCGCGCGTCGGGCACCGGCAGTCCCAGCTTCGCGGAGCGGACGACCCCGGTCAGCGAGGCGCCGGTCTGCAGCGACACGTCGATCTCCAGGCGCTCGCCGTCCCCGACCACCACCGGCAGGGCGGCCGGGCGGAAGCCCTCGGCGGTCGCGGTCAGGGCGTAGGAGCCGCCCACGAGGTCGGTGAACTCGTACCCGCCGTCCGGTCCCGTGGCGGCCGAGCCGATGACCTCGCCGCGCAGGTCGGTGAGCACCGCGGTGGCCCCGGAGATCCCGCGCTCACCGCAGCGCACCGCGCCCGTGATCGCGCCGGAGCCGAACATCCGCACGTCGTGGCGCACCGGCTTGTCGCTGACCACGACCATCGAGGCCGTGGGCTGGTAGGTGCCCGCGGCCGCGATGAGCACGTAGGTGCCGCCGTGGGTGAGGTCGAGCCGGAAGCCGCCGTCGGGCGCGGTCCGGGCCCGCTCCACCTGCCTGCCGAGCGAGTCGGTCAGGGTGAGCACCACGCCGGCGACCGGCTGGCCCGCCGAGTCCTGCGCCGAGCCGTGCACGAACAGGCCACCGCCGTCGGGGCCCTCGTGCCCGGCCCCCGCGAGATCGCCGGCCAGGAAGCTGCCCTCGGTGCTGTGGTTGTTCCACACCGGCGTCGTTGACCAGGAACGGGAGTGGTTGCCCACAGAGTTGTCCACAGGCTCGTCGTGGCGCGGTCCCGCCTCGGGCGACACTGCGGCGAGCTGCGCAGAACCACCCTGCTGAGCGACCGCCGATGCGGTCCGCTCCGCCGAGTTGTCCACAGGTAGCTGGCGGTTGTCCACAGCTTCGGCCTCTCCGGGGGAGTCGATGGTGGTGCGCAGCGGGACCTCCCGGATGAACACCACCGCGAGCAGCGTGATCACCGAGATGCAGGCGGAGACCAGGAAGATGTCTCCGATGGCGTCGCCGTAGGCCGCGCGCACCACCTCCTGCATCGCCGGGGGCAGGGCGCCGATGTCCAGCGAGCCGCCGCCCGCCGCCCCGCCGCCGGTCGACACGCCCCGCTCAGCCAGGCCCTCGTTGACGTAGTCGGTGACCCGGGACGCCAGCACCGCGCCGAGCACGGAGACGCCCGCCGAACCGCCCAGGGTCCGGAAGAAGGTGACCACCGAGGTCACCGAGCCGACGTTCTTGCCGGTGGTGACGTTCTGGACGGTCAGCACCAAGTTCTGCATCAGCGAGCCGACGCCGATGCCCATCAGCGCCAGGTACACCCCGACCAGCACCAGGTTCGTGGTGTGGTCGACGGTCGACAGCAGGCCCATGCCCGCCACCAGCACGATCGAACCGAAGATCAGGAACGGCTTCACCCGCCCGCTGCCCCGGGAGATGATCTGGCCGGAGAGCGTGGAGGACAGGAACAGCCCCAGCACCATCGGCAGCGTCATCAGCCCGGCGTGCGTGGGGGTGTAGCTGCGCGCGATCTGGAAGTACTGCCCGAGGAACACCGCCCCGCCGAACATCGCGGTGCCGACCGCGACGGTGCTGATCGTCGCCAGCGTCACCGTCGGGTTGCGGAACATGCTCAGCGGAACGATCGGTTCCGGGAACCGGGACTCGATGATCACGGCGATGATCAGCGCCACGATCCCGCCGCCGACGTAGGCGGCCGTCTCCGGGGACGCCCAGGGGAACTGCTTGCCCGCCAGCGAGACCCACACCAGCAGCAGGCTCACGCCGCCGACGAGGAACAGCGCGCCGAACCAGTCGATGCGCACCGGGCGCTTGATCACCGGCAGCTTCAGCGTGCGGCCGAGCACGATGAACGCGATCACCGCGATCGGCACGGTCACCCAGAAGCACCAGCGCCAGCCGAGCCAGGAGGTGTCCACGATGAGGCCGCCGACCAGCGGCCCGCTGACCGTGGCCACCGCGAAGGTGGCCCCGATGTAGCCGCTGTAGCGCCCGCGCTCCTTCGGCGCGACCATCGCGGCGATCACGACCTGGATCAGCGCCTGCAGGCCGCCCATGCCGATGCCCTGCACGGCGCGGAACCCGATGAGCTGCGGCATCGTCTGCGCGAAGCCGCCGAGCACCGAGCCGAGCGTGAACACGGTGATGGCGATCTGGTACAGCAGCTTCTTGCTGAACAGGTCGGAGAGCTTGCCCCAGATCGGGGTGGAGGCGGTGGAGGTCAGCAGCATCGCCGTGACCACCCAGGTGTACTGGCTCTGGCTTCCCCCCAGGTCGGCCAGGATGCGCGGCAGCGCGTTCGAGACGATGGTCGAGCTGAGGATGGCGACCAGCAGCGCCAGCATCAGCCCGGACATCGCCTCGAGGATCTGCCGGTGGGTCATCGGCGAGTCAGCGGCCGGCACGTCCGGAGTCCGCTGGTGCCTGCCGTTGCCGGCGGCTCCCGGACTCGCGGTCGATGCCGAGCTCGCCGGCGCGGCCTCGCCGAGCGTCGAGCGTGTCATCGAGTTCCTTTCTGCGCGGGGGGCTCGGGACCGTCGCCGGGGTGCGCGGCGGCTGGTTCGGCCCGGGGTTCGTCGTGGTGCTCGGGAACCACCGCTCGCCGGATGTCGGTGACGCAGGTGTCGAGCAGTCCCGCCAGGTGGCGGATCTCGTTCTCGTCCCAGTCGCGCAGCGCCTCGCTGAGCCATTCGGCGCGGCGCCGCTCGATCCGGGCGAGCGCCTGCTCGCCCTCGGGGGTGGCGCGCAGCAGCGCCACGCGGCGGTCCCGCGGATCGGGGCGCCGGGTGATCAGCCCGGCCTGTTCGAGCTGGGACACTTGCCTGCTCACCACGGACGCGTCGACCACGCGATGCGCGGCCAGCTCGGAGGCTCGTGATTCCCCGCAGTGCACGAGCTCGCCGAGCAGGCCGGTGGCGGCGTAGGGCAGGTCGTTCTTGGAGTGCTGGAGCGTCTGCATCGCGGCCTGCTTGAGGCCCATCAGAGTGCGCATGGGCCGGAGCAGCTCGCCGCACGTTTCCGGTGTCGGTCCCATCAGCCCCATCCTTTAGTTGCTGCACGCAACTATATGGGACGTTAGTTGCAGAAGGCAACTTACCTGAGGGTGCGCTGCGCCACCTCACCCGGCCGGACTCGGTGCGGCGGCGGGGTGGGGCTCAGAACATCCGGTTCAGCTGCCCCAGCAGGCGGGAGAGCTGCTTGAGGTCGTCGGTGGACCAGTGCGCGAACTCGCCGTGCATGTGCTCGCGGCGCTGCTTGCGCACCTGCGCCAGGCGGGAACGACCCGAGGCCGACAGCTGGATCCGCCGCGCCCGCCCGTCGTCGGGGTCCGGCACCCGCTCCAGCAGGTCGAGCTCGACCAGCGTGGCGATCTGCCTGCTCACGGTCGACTTGTCCAGCCCGGTCCGGTCCGCGACGTCCATCCCGCGCAGCGAGCCGGCGTCGTCGACCATCAGCAGCAGGCTGTAGGAGGCGGGATCGAGGTCCGGGTGCACCTGGGACGCCACCGTCATGGAGAAGTTGCGAGCGCGCCGGAACATCATCACGAGCTCGCGCTCGACCGATTCGGCCGCTCTCCGGCGCTCCCGATCGGAGGGTCCGGAACCCGCTGCTGGTCCGTCCACCGGCGTCTCGATCTCCTCGACCACGGCCGTCTCCGCCCTCCGACCTGCACTGGCGCGCGTTCCCGCGCATCTCCAGTGTCCCGTTCGCCCGATCGCGCCCGGCTTCCGGGGTGCCGCGCCCGGCTCAGGACCGGTCGGCCCGGCCGGACTTCGCGCCGAAGTAGTCGCCACCCTTGCGCTTGGCGTCGTCGGTCCCCCAGCTGCGCTTGCGCAGCACCGGGACCATGCGCGGGATGTGTTTGCGGCAGTGGATGTAGGCCTCCTCGACCTCGACGACCACCCAGCGCTCCGGGGTTCGGCCCCGGTCGAACTCCTCCGGCAGCCCGGGATGCCGCTCGCGCAGCTCGGCGTCCTCGACGATCTCGGCGACTCCGTTGACGTGCAGACCGATCAGGTCCTCCGCGAAGTCGACCAGCAGGATGCCGACGTGCGGGTTCTCGGTGATGTTGCCCAGGCTCGCCAGCACGCCGTTGCCCCGGTACTCCGGGTAGGCGAGGTGGCGGTCGTCGAGGACCTCGATGAACCCGGGTGGGCCCGCGCGCAGGCTGGAGTCGCACTCGCCCCGGGAGTCGGAGGTGGCGACGAAGGCCAGCTCCATGCGGCCGATGAACTCGCGCATCGTCGGGTTGAGGTGGTCGAGGACCTGGTCGTCGTAGAACCGCCGCGCGCGCTGCCGCGTCCCGTAGGCGTCCTGCAGCAAGTGCTCGCCGTCGGATCCGGGCAGCTCGGCGTCCCCGCGGTCGGCTTCCTGGCTCGGCCCGCGCCGGAGCGCCTCGTCGCCGCGTCCCCCGGTCGAGGGGTCAGCGGGCTGAATGTCGGAACGCACGCGCACAGAGTGTCATGTGCACGCCACGATCCACACCATCAGCCGCAGGTTTCCCCGGAACATTCCCAAACGATCTACCGTGTGTAGTCGAAACGCCCTCATCCGTGGGATCAATAGTGTGAGGGACGACGAGGCGTTATGGTCCTGCACGTCGGGGGACAGTCACGCCAGCAGCACCGCGCACCGGACCAGGTGCCACTCCGACTCCGTGGGGACCACGACCGAACCATGTCAGCGAACGCCGTACTGAGCCCGGGACCCCGTCCGAACCGGCCGACGCCCGAGCGCGCGAGCCAGATGGTCCACCTGATCCGGGAGAGCTGGGCTGGCATCGAGGCGCGATCCGACGAGGTCGCCCGGTTCTTCTACGCGATGCTGTTCAGCATCGCCCCCGGCACCCGCGAGCTCTTCTCGGCCAACATGGAGACGGTGCGCGACCGGCTGATGCGGGCGCTGGTGCACATCATCCAGATGATCGACCGCCCGGACGACCTGGTGCCCTTCCTGCACCAGCTCGGCAGGGACCACCGCAAGTTCGGCGTGGTCGCCCAGCACTACGAGGCCGTCGGGACCGCGCTGCTCGCCGCGATCAAGAAGCACTCCGGGGACGCCTGGACCCAGGAGGTCGAGCGCGCCTGGGCCGAGGCCTACACCGTGATGGCGACCGCGATGATCACTGCGGCGAACGAGGACGACGGGCCCGCCTGGTACGACGGCGAGGTCATCGGCCACACCCGGCTGACCAGGGATCTCGCGGTGATCCGGGTCGAGACCGATCATCCGGTGCCCTACCAACCGGGCCAGTACGTGAGCGTCGAGGTGCCGCAGCGCCCCCGGTTGTGGCGCTACCTGACCCCGGCGAACCAGCCCGGCGAGGACGGCGTGCTGGAGTTCCACGTCCGCTCGGTGGACGGCGGCTGGGTGAGCCGCGCGCTGGTCGGGCACACCCAGCGCGGAGACCGCTGGCGGATCGGGTCGCCGATGGGCCACCTGCACGTGGACCGGGAGAACGAGCGGGACGTGCTCATGATCGCGGGTGGCACCGGCCTGGCACCGATGCGCGCGATCGTCGAGGACCTGGCCCAGTACGGCCGGAACCCGCAGGTGCGGCTGTACTACGGCGGGCGCACCCGGGACGACCTCTACGACCTGCCGAACCTGCAGCGGGTCGCCATGACGAACCCGTGGTTCCACGTGGTGCCGGTGCTGGAGGACGACCCGACGGCGACGATCGCCGAGCAGGGCTCGCTGCCCGAGGTGGTGGCGCAGCACGACTGGTCCGGCCACGAGGTCCTGATCAGCGGCTCACCCGCGATGGTCCGCGCCACGGTCTCGAAGCTCCTGGTCACCGGGGTGCCGCTGGACCAGATCCACTACGACCCCTTCGCCCTGGACTGAGGCGGCGGGCCCCGCGCTCGCCGCGCCGGGGATGCGGCGGACGCCCGCGACGCGGGCGGGCCGCCGGGGAGATCAGCGCCGGGATTCGGGCTTCCACACGACGAGGGCCGTTTCCTGGTGCAGCGGAACGAGATCGCGGCGGTAGGACGCGTGGACCTGGGCGGCCTTCTGCTCGACCGCCGCGTAGGCGGTGGTCAGTTCCTCCATCAGGCCCTGCACCTGGTCGCGCAGCGCGTCGACCTCGTTCTCCAGCTCGATGATCCGCTTCACGCCCGCGAGGTTGACGCCCTCCTCCTGGGAGAGCCGCTGCACCTCGCGCAGCTGCGCGATGTCGCGGGCCGAGTAGCGCCGCCCGCCCGCCGGGGTGCGACCCGGCGAGACCAGACCGAGCCGGTCGTAGCTGCGCAGCGTCTGGGCGTGCAGCCCGGAGAGCTCCGCCGCCACTGAGATCACGAAGACGGGCGTGTCCTCGTTGGCACCCGGCGGGAAGCCGATCGCCACGCCCAGCCGGGCTCGTGGACCATCACCCATGCCTACCTCCCGAGCAGCTCGTCCCACTCCGCACGCGGCTCGTGCTCCGCGGTGGCCTCCGCGTAGGACCGCAACGCCTCGGTCGCCGCATCGTCCAGCGCGGACGGGACGACGACCTGCAGGGTGACCAGCAGGTCCCCGGCTCCGCCGGACTTCCTGCCCACGCCCTTGCCGCGCACCCGCAGCGTCCGCCCGCTGGCGGTACCGGGCTGCACCTTCAGCGAGACCTTCCCGTCCAGGGTCGGCACGGTCAACGTAGTGCCCAGCGCCAGCTCGGGGAAGGTCACCGGAACCGTGACCGTGAGATCATCACCGGATCGTCCGAACACCCGGTGCGGGTTCACGTGCACCACGACGAACAGGTCGCCGCCGGCCGCGCCGTTGCGCCCCGGTTCGCCCTGCCCGGCGAGCCGGATGCGCTGGCCGTCGTTCACCCCGGGCGGGATGCGCACGGTCAGGGTCCGGGTGCGGGTCGAGACGCCCTCGCCCCGGCAGTCCGGGCACGGGTCGTCGATGATCTGCCCGCGGCCGCGGCAGTCCGGGCAGGGCTCGCTGAACGCGAAGGCGCCCTGGCTGCGGGTCACCAGGCCCGCGCCGGAGCAGGTGCCGCAGGTGCGCGGACGGGTGCCCGGCTTCGCGCCGGAGCCGTGGCAGGTCAGGCAGGTCGCCGGGCTGGACAGCCGCAGCGGCACGGTGGCACCGCGCACCGCCTCGGCGAAGTCGATGCGGACCTCGGTCTCCACGTCCGAGCCGCGCTGCGGCCTGCTCGCGGCCGAGGTGCCGCCGCGACGGCCACCACCACCGCCGCCGCCGAACAGCCCGCCGAACAGGTCGCCGAGTCCGCCGGCACCCGCGCCACCGGCGCCGGGCCGGGCGCCACCGGCGCCGCCGAACAGGTCGCCGAGGTCGAAGCCGCCCGCTCCCGCGCCGGAGCCGAAACCGCCGAAGCCGCCCTGGTTGCCGCCGAAGCCGCTGCCGAACAGGCGGCGCGCCTCGTCGTACTGCTTGCGCTTCTCCGGATCGGAGAGCACGCCGTACGCCTCGGAGACCGCCTTGAACTTGGCCTCCGCCGTGCTGTTGCCGGGATTGGCGTCGGGGTGGTTCTCCCGCGCCAGCTTCCGGTACGCCTTCTTGATGTCGTCAGCGCTCGCGTCGGACGACACGCCCAGCTCGCCGTAGAAGTCCTTGTCGAGCCATTCCCTGGCACTCACCGGGCGCCCCTCCTCCCGCTTCGCTGTGCTGCCGCACCGGCCGGTGCCGGTGCGCTGGTCGCCGCCGCTGGTGCGGACGCGGACCCGACCCCGGGGGGGGGGGGAG